>NZ_CP064188.1:325318-650636 GCF_015353075.1 Rhizobium sp. 007
GCGATCTTGCCAGTGCCAACACCGTGTTCGCCGGTAGAGGTACCGCCAACCGAAATCGCATATTGCACCATCTTTTTGTTGATGGCCGCGACCTCTTCGAGTTCGGCCCGGTTTTCTGGATCGACGGCGAAGACGACGTGGTAGTTGCCATCGCCGACATGGCCAAGAATGGCGGCGGGGACACTGCAGTCGCGCAAAAGCCCACGCGTCTTTAGGATGCAGCTGCTGAGCTGTGAGACAGGTACACAAACGTCGGATGACCAGCCTTTGGCGTTTTGCCGCTGGGAGACGACCGCGTAAAAGGCGTTATGACGCGCCTTCCACAGCCGGTTGCGCTCTTCTAGTGCGTTTGCCCATTCGAAATCCTTACCGCCATTGTCCGCGACAATCGCCGCCACCATCTCGACCTGCTCCTGCACGCCGGCGGGAGAGCCGTGGAATTCGAAGGCGAGCGTATCCTCGATCTTCAGCGATAGATTGGAATAGGCGTTGACGGCCATAATCAGGCCGCGGTCCATCAACTCCATGCGGGCAACCGGAATGCCGAGCTGTACGACCGCAATCGCGGCATTGACCGCCTGCTCGACGCTTTCGAACGAGCAGAGTGCTGCGGAAATCGTCTCCGGGATGCCGTAGAGCCTGATCGTCACCTCGGTGATGATCCCAAGCGTACCTTCAGAGCCGACGAAGAGCCGGGTCAGATCGTAGCCGGCAGATGACTTGCGCGCGCGCCCACCGGTGTGGATGATCTGGCCGCTGGGCAGAACGACGGTCAGCGACAGCACGTTTTCGCGCATGGTGCCGTAGCGCACGGCGTTGGTCCCCGATGCCCGCGTCGCGGCCATGCCGCCGATTGAGGCGTTGGCGCCGGGATCGATCGGGAAGAACAGGCCCATGTCGCGCAGGCGGCTGTTCAGTTGTTCGCGGGTCACGCCGGCCTCAACCGTACAATCGAGGTCCTCGGCATTGACGCGGATGATCTGCGTCATGCGTGAAAGATCGATGGAGACGCCGCCGCGCACCGCCGTCAGATGGCCTTCGAGCGAGGTGCCGGCGCCAAACGCGATCACCGGCGCGCCTTCGGCCGCGCAGAGCCGGACGGTCTCGGCCACTTCCTCGGTGCTTTCCGCAAACACCACCGCATCCGGGATTGCGGGCGTGTGGTGGGATTCACCGTGGCCGTGCTGTTCGCGCAAGGCCTGCGATTTGGAAAAGCGATCGCCGAAACGGGTGCGAAGCGCTTCACAAAGAGCGGGAGACAGCGCGCTCATTTGCGGTCATCACGCTTGCCCGCACCAGTCTCGACAGGTGTGTCGCCCGGCTGGCCCCATTCGGTCCAGGCGCCGTCATAGACGGCGACGTCGTCCTTGCCGGTCAGATGCAGTCCAAAAGCAAGTGCGGCGGCGGTCACGCCCGAGCCGCAGCTCGCGATGACGGGTTTTGAGAAATCGAGGCCGGCAGTCTCGAATGCCTTGCGGAGGTCCGCCACCTGGAGGAGTTTGCCGGATTGCGGATCGGCCAGCGCGTCAAATGGAAGATTGAGGCTGCCGGGAATATGGCCGGAGCGCAGGCCCGGCCGCGCCTCCTTTTCCTCTGCCGTGAACCGACCGGCTGAGCGCGCATCGATGACCTGCTCCGCCCGGCTTCCCAGATTGTCGAGAACCTGCGCCTTTGAACGCACAGCGTCAGGATGGAAGGTGGCGTGAAAGGTAGCCTTTGGCGCAGGCGTGGCCTCACCAGTGACCGCTCGTCCTTCCGCTATCCATTTGCGCAAACCGCCATCAAGAATGGCGATTTTATCATGACCGAAAGTCCGCAATGTCCACCAGACGCGGCCGGCCGACATCAGGCCGGGCGTATCGTAGACCACGACAATGCTGTCATTCGAGATGCCGAGATCGGAGGCGTAGGTTTCGAAGGCCCCGGGAGACGGAAGCATGTGCGGCAGGACCGTGTCGTGATCGGCGATGTCGTCGATATCGAAAAAGCGCGCTTGGGGAATGTGCCGGGCAGCAAAATCGTCGGCGGCAATGGGTGTTACACCGGGAAGCTTGAAAGAGCCGTCAAGAATGACGAGGCCAGGATGATCGAAATGCGCCGCCAGCCATTCGGTGGAGACGAGGGAACCCGGCAGGGAAAGAGGCATGAGAAACCCCGTAAGTACGGTCTGGAGATTCGCAACCAGGCTGCGTTCGCGCGGCGCGCAGCTCGATTCTGCGACAGGTTCAGGCGATCAGTTTTTCGTCCTTCAGATGACGTTCGAGGAAGGGCAGACTGTCCTGTCCCCAGTAAAGCTCGTCTTCGTAGCGGAATGTCGGGAGCCCAAAGACACCGGCGTGCTTAGCGGTCTCGTAATTGGCCTTCCATATCGACTGCACGGCGTCGCTCTGGGCACGCTCATCCAACGCCGCGCCATCAAAGCCGGCGGTATCCGCGATCGTGCGGCGGACTTCTGCGTCGCCGATATTTTTCCCGCGTGACCAGAAAGCTTCCTGCAGGGCTTTTGTCAGCTTGAGCCAGTCGTCGCCCCGATCGATGGCCGCGATGATCATGAAGCCTGCCGGCGTCGGGTCCGAAAGGGCGGCACGATTTTCAAAGTTCAGTACTTTTCCACGGACCGCCGCCCAACGCTTGAGGTCCTTCGTCCAGTAAGCCCGACGGGCCTCCGGCCGGTTGCGAGAGTAGATCGCGCCGTTATCCTCGATCAGCGGGATGACGTA
The DNA here is from genome assembly GCF_015353075.1 of Rhizobium sp. 007. Classification (NCBI taxonomy): domain Bacteria; kingdom Pseudomonadati; phylum Pseudomonadota; class Alphaproteobacteria; order Hyphomicrobiales; family Rhizobiaceae; genus Rhizobium; species Rhizobium sp. 007. The sequence goes on from NZ_CP064188.1 coordinate 328,039, forward strand.
AGGACGGATCGTGGCATCCTGCTCGGAAGCAAGTGCGGCGAACGGCTCCAGGCCGATGAAGGCCCAGGGCGAGCCGACGCCGAAGAAGTAGTCGATGGTCTTTGTCATTTGATGGTACTCTCAAGATGTCCGGTCATGGGGGATCGCAGCGTCGAATACGGAGAGTGCGCAGTCTCGGGCGACGAGAACCGCTGTTGGATCACGTCCGACTGCCACCGTTGCAAGCGCTCCTTCATAAAGAAGCGATAGATGAGCAGCAGCCTGATCAAGCCCCACCTCGGCCTTGGACATGACGGCGCGGAAGATGTCCCTCACTGCTTTCTTATGTGTTCGGGCGACCGACACGACGCGTTCGGAATCGCCGTGCTCGGCCACTGCAAGAGCAAATGCGCAGCCGCGGAACTCCGGGCTATCGGCCTTTTCATATAGACGCTCGAAAATAACTCTGATCTGATCTCTCGGATCGCCCGTCGCGTCCAAGACCTCCTGCAAGGAGCCGATTACACGATCATGGCGATCCTGAAGATAGGCTGCAACGAGATGATCTTTGGACGGGAAGTGTCGATACAGCGTTGCCTTTGCAACGTTCGCTTCTTCGATAATGCGATCTATCCCAACGGCCCGAATACCTTCGCTGTAAAACAGCGCGCCGGCGGCGGTGAGGATCTGATCTGATATGGCTTCTCTCATTGGACTGCTTCGGGTTGAGAATGTTTTATTTTCGGAAGGCTCGCTGCGCTGCCTGCGGCTGATTGGATCCCTTCAGCAGCAAGCCATTTTATGTTTCTTCCTTTCAAGCCGCACTTCCTAGCCGCCGTTGACGGACGATTCCGTCGACTTGCAATGTGGAAACGCTAGAGGATCAACAAATGGCGAGAAAGACAGGTCGTTCTTTTTCCATTGTCTTTGTAGAAAATGTTTCGTCCACGGCTCTTGCAGAGAGCCGACTTTTTCGTGGCACAGGCAGCAACCTTATTTATGCACGGAACGGCCATCCATTGTTTCCCTTTGAATGTCCCCGGTGCGCGAGGATCCAATACCGTTGGCTTCGCTCCCGCAGAAGTTCTGACGTGGAGTGGAACGCCTTCGATCCCGATCCTTCCGGATCGCCGGGATGCGGGCTGCTTCGGGCTAACTTGAGCCCCTTTGCTGAGGTCTCCTGTGCGCCAAAGCGGCCATGGCACGCCAGAGCGTCTGTCACGCTTCCCCTAAGTTCGTCCTTTCCCAATCAGCGGAAGTTGCCGCAGCATATCTCTAATGATCAGCGCGTCCCACGGCAGATGTTCCGTGATACCCAACCCCACCACTTCGGCCTGATATGCGACATCGTTCAGGAGACGTATGACATGCGGAATGGCCATCCGTCCGCGTGGCACCCCAACAAAGGCATCTGGAGCGATATTGGGCATTGTGAAGTTAAGTGAGCGGAACTGCGCGGGGTCTATGACGTCGAGGTCGAAATGGATGGCGACGTGCTTCGCCCCCGTTGATCGCAGCCAATCGAGCACAGCCTCACTGTCATCGGCCAACTGAGAAGGCGTTGCCATTCTAAGGCCAAGCCTTTCAACGATCTGCCATTCCACAGGCGACATGTCGTAGAGACCTGCGTACATGACATTCTCGGGTTGATCGGGTTAGCAACCCTCTTTGTGAACTCTGCGTCGCCTTCACCCATCAGATTGCCCAGCACCATGGCGTGCGCATGCGCAGCGTGCTCAGGCGTAATCACGTCGGGGTGTGCATCTACCCATAGGACGGCAAGATCACCTCCATACCGCTCGTTGAGATAGGCAAACGGTGCGAGGTCTACCAAACAGTCGCCGCCCAGAACGACGACCTTATCCGGTACTTCCTTCTTCAATATTCGTTCTGCGGAATCGATCTGCCGCAGGAGCGTTCTGCGGGCAACGATGCCGTTCTCCAAGGGGAGAACGGAGCCGTTGGGTTCCGCTACTTCGACAGTTTCAACCGGACCATCTGCAGCAGGTGCGAGCATGGCCAGCAACTGGGAGCCAAAATGATAGGCCTCGATATTCCCACCCTGCCATTGGGGGAAATGCAGACGTAAGGTTTTGTCGCCCATGTCTTACTCCAAGTCGTATAGGTGTGCGGTCAGGCGGTATTATGAGCACGTTGAAGAACAGAACCCAAATCAAAACGGAGTATGGCTGGGGTCCGCAATGGGTCAGACCCAGACAACGCTCCGCAGACTTGGCAGAGTTCATTACAACATCCGAGGTGAAATTTCCGATTGTTTACGCGACATTCGAGAAGTTCAAACCTTCAATGCTGCGATCAGCATGTCGACAAACACGGAAACTTTGGGCGGCCGAAATCGCGCCGCTGGATAGACTGTGTAGACGCCGCCGGATGGGAGCTGCCATTCAGGCAGGACAGGAATGAGGTCTCCGGCCAACAGGCCCGAGGCCGCGAGAAAATCGGGCAGGACCGATAGACCTGCGCCTTGGCGGAGCGCCTCCATGACTGCTGGCGTGGTATTGATCGCAATGTCGGCCTTAAAGCGGACGCTCCTGACGGCTCCATCACTGCCTGTAAATGTCCATACAAGCGGCTCTCTCAAAGCGTTGTTAGCCACGAAGGGCAGAGGCGTGCAGTCAATCGGCTCGCTCAGTGCCGCTATCTTCCCGGCGAAGGCTTGCGATCCCACCAGGAGTTGGCGGAACGAGCCAATCCGTCGTGCCTGCATACTGGAATCGGCCAGCCAGCCAACGCGAATGGCAAGGTCTATGTTCTCGGCAACCAGATCAACCATCGTATCGCTGAGGTTCAGTTCCACCTTGCAATCGTTATAGCGCCGGCTGAAGGCGGTGACCAAGGGCACGACAACCGAGGTGCCGTAGTCGTAGGGGGCGGTGATCCTCAGAAGGCCTTTGGGTTCCGTCCTGCCCTGAGCCAACTCTCCCAGGGCGTCCTCCGCCTCGCGCAAGATTGAGACGCATCGGGCGTGAAACAACAGCCCGGCTTCGGTCGCCTGCACGCGCCGCGTGGTGCGCATCAGCAAGGTGGTGCCGACCTCCTGTTCAAGCTTCGCGACCTGCTGGCTGACAACCGCCTTGGTGATGCCCAGGTATTCTGCAGCTCTCGTGAACGATCCCGCGTCAACGACGGCCACGAAATAGGCCAGCCGATTGAGATTGGTCGCTTCCTGCATAGTATCCTCCGATTTTATTGTCAGCCTCTAGCATACATTCTGTCATTTTTCTCGATCTTCTCGTTCTAATTGGCTCATGTCACCAATAGCTCCATGAAGGAGCCGACATGATTGGCAAGACCCACATCACCTATCTCTTCGATCCACTTTGCGGCTGGTGCTATGGCGCATCTCCGCTGCTCGCGCAGCTCGCCGCGGCACCTAATCTGACAATCACGCTCGCCCCGACCGGTCTGTTTTCCGATTCCGGCGCTAGGTCGATGGACGAGCAGTTCGCCGCCTTCGCCTGGTCAAATGACCAGCGTATTGGAAGCCTCACGGGGCAGCGGTTTACCGATGCCTACCGGAGCCAGGTTCTGGCAAAAGGCGGCATGCTGGATTCTGGCCCAGCCACGCTGGCACTGACTGCCGTTGCCCTGACGGCGGCTGAGCACGAAGTCGATGCGCTCCGGTCCATCCAGGAGGCGCGCTATGTTTCAGGCCGCGATGTCACGGACATGTCCGAACTGCAGAACGTGCTCGCCAGTGTCGGACTTGGTGCGGCAGCCTCCCGCCTCGCTTCTCCCGATTCCGATCTGCTGGCCGCCAACCGAGAACGCATGGCTTCAGCGCGCGCCCTGATGCGGGAGTTCCCAGTCAACGGCGTACCGGGATTGATCGTGGACGACGGCGCGCACCGGACTTTGCTCAAGGCGCAGGACCTGTTCAATGACAGCGATCTCGTCGCCAGGCTGTCCAACACAGGCGTGTCATCCGCGGGTCTCGCTCGCAACAGCCATCCGATGAAAGGATAACCTCGATGATGATCCAGCGTACGATCCATACAGCACTGGCCGTCTTCATGCTCGGCGTAGTATCGGCGACGCCCGGTTTCGCCCAGAATGTGCCACCCTACGGAGCGCCGATCAGCATCGACCGAGTCAAGCAGGTCGCAGCGGCCGCCCTCGCGGAAATGCGCAGGAAGGGCTTTGAGATGACGATTGCCATAGTCGATTCCGGCAGCAACCTCGTCTATCTCGAACGCTCCAACGATGCCGGCATCGGCACGATCGACGCAGCACTTGGCAAGGCGAAAGCCGCCAACGGCATCAAGACCCCGACCAAGGCGATCGGGGATATGATCCTTCATAACAACCAGAGCAATCTGCTTGCCGTGCCGGGAGCTTTTCCGGTCGAAGGCGGAGTGCCTCTCGTTGTCGATGGCCAGGTGGTTGGTGCGATCGGCGTCAGTGGCGGCATGCCCACTGATGATGGCGCGATCGCCAACGCCGGGGCGAAGGCGCTCTAGGTAGCCCGGCCGCCAATCGATGTTGTTAAGACGCATGAATAAATCAAGTCAGGATACCAGGACCATGTTCACCAGGAGAACCATCATGAGAACCACTCTCGCCGCTGGCGCGACTGCCGTACTTGCACCCGCAGGCCTCGGCCACGCAGCAGGAAGCCTGACTTGGAAGCATTTCCCTGCAGGGCAGAATGGCTTCTTCCGCGCCCCCGTTCTGGTTTCCGGCGCGAACGAAGCTGTACTGATCGATGGCGGCTTCACGCTGCCCGATGGAAAGGCGCTCACCGACGCCATCAAGGCCACGGGCAAAAAGCTGACCACGATTTACATCAGCCAGTCCGATCCGGACTATTACTTCAGCCTCGGCCCGATCAGGGTAGCTTTCCCCGATGCCAAGGTGGTCGCCGCCTCGGCGACTGTCGATGCGATCAAGGCGAGTGTCGAAAAGAAGCTGGCCGTCTGGGGGCCGCAGCTCAAGGAAAACGGTCCCCAGACCCTGGCTGACATCGTCATGCCGGAAGCCTTTGACGGAAAGACGCTGACTGTTGATGGCGAGACCATCGAGATTGTCGATGCGGAAGGCATGGCCAATCGTCGCTACCTCTTCGTTCCATCGCTGAATGCCGTGTTCGGCGGCGTGATGATCTTCAACGGCGTCCACGTCTGGACGGCAGATACCAACAGCGCGGAACTGCGCGCCGCCTGGGTTGCCAATCTCGAAAAGCTCGCCGCGCGCAAGCCAGCTGTCGTCGTGGCCGGACACATGATGCCCGACGCCAAGACCGACCTCTCGGGTGTGGAACATACTATCGCCTACCTGAAGGCCTTCGAGGAGGAACTGGTCAAGGCCAAGGACTCTGCAACGTTGAAGGCCGCCATGGAAAGCCGTTTCCCGGGCCTCGGCATGGGCGTTGCGCTCGATATCGGCTCCAAGGTCGCGACCGGCGAAATGAAGTGGGGCTGATCGCCATGGGCGCTAATCTCGTAATCATCCGGGCCACTTACGAGGGGTCGTCGGAAGACAACGGCCGCAACTTGCTTGCGGCCCTTGCACCCGACGCGACGTGGACGGAAGCCGATGGCTTCCCCTATGCTGGTACCTATGTGGGACCCGACGCGATCGTCGCCGGCGTGTTTCACCGGCTCGGCACCGAATGGATCGGTTATCGCGCTGACGTTCACACCTATATCGGGGATGATGACCGTGTTGCCGCCTTCGGCGTCTATTCCGGCACATACAAGGCTACCGGAAGGACGGCAAGATTGCCAGCATGGTCCAATATGTCGATAGCCATATGGTCATGAAGGCGCTGAGTACCGACTGACCATCGCTGTCGCGCCCGTAGAAACCTGACAACACCTCTGCGGATTTGGATGTCAGGTTTCACGTCGCGTCAACGACATGTCGTCCGCTTAGGGCCGGAAGCAGACAAGACGTTTCGCCTCACACCACACTCCGTTTAAGAGGCTGGCTGCTTGTCTTCCGCGAGAGTGTGCGCCACGACCGCATTTGCATGACCGTGGCCCATTCCGTGTTCGCTCTTCAGCATACCGACAAGTTCCATGTGCTTCGCAGGATAGTGCTTTCGCACGAGCTCTTGCCAGTCATCGATAGGACGGCCGTATTTCTTCTCGATTGATGGAAAATAGGAAGCAGGTCCTTTGATCTTCTCGGTGGTCATAGCGCGTCATCCCCTTTTCGTGCCGCATCGATCATAGCTACGTCGATTTTCCTCATCGTCATCATCGCGTCGAATGCGCGCTTTGCTTGTTCGCCACCTGCTACAAGCGCGTCCATTAGAATGCGAGGTGTGATCTGCCAGGATACTCCCCACTTATCCTTGCACCAGCCGCATTCGCTTTCCTGACCGCCATTGCCGACGATGGCGTTCCAATAGCGATCTGTTTCTTCCTGATCCTCGGTGCTGATCTGGAATGAGAAGGCTTCGCTGTGCTTGAATGTGGGGCCGCCGTTCAATCCGATGCACGCGACACCCGCCACCGTGAACTCGACGACCAACACGTCTGCCTCTTCTCCGTCGGGGTATTTGCCGGGCGCGCGGATGATGGCTCCGATCTTGCTGTCTGGGAAGGTGTCGGCATAGAAGCGGGCGGCTTCCTCAGCGTCCTTGTTGTACCATAGACAAATGGTGTTCTTAGACATCGCGTCGTTCTCCTGGTCGTTGTCCTTCAGATCGAGAGCCCGACCTGATGATACGATGACGCACCAGCCGCCCCCGATCCGACATCATGATCAAAATCGCTGCTCTCTTTTAACTCCTCTCGTCCTGCGCGGGCCAAACGCCTCGGGCCGACAGGCAAATACGCTCGTCCGGGTGCAGTTTGCGAAGTGCATCCGTCCAACCTTGGGCGACGAGGTTCTTGAAGGCATCACGGACCTCGACGCGGAACAATGTGTCCTTCACCCAGCGCGCGGGCTTGTAGACGTCGAACTCCGTGGACATGACGTTATAATCGCCGGCAAGCACAACGGGCACCTCAAGCGCCAGCAACTCGGCAGCGTAGTCATGGAGCCGCTCAAACCAACGTAGCTTCAGGCCGCCGATGACGATTCCTTTGACGATCGCCTCGATGTATCGGCTGTGAAGGTCGTCCGGATCGCCCGAAAAGTCCTTTCCGCCTCAGGTGTGGGCTCCTGATCCTTGGCAAGCAGGGCCACGCCGTTCCAAGATTTCTGACCCTGCCAGACCGCGCCGTATCCCGCCTCTTCGATCGCTTTCATCGGAAACTTCTCTTGAGGCGCTTTCAATTCTTGCAAACATACGACGTCGGGCGACGCCTCAGCGAGCCATCCAAGAAGAACCTCGAGACGACCGTTCACCCCGTTCACGTGTAGGTCGCGATCTTCAATTGCCGCCTGCTTCAAGTTCGCGTTCCTCTTCGATCGCCGACAACCGGGCGTTCGCGGCGTCGAGGATTGCGGTCAGGAACTCGACGCGGGTCCAACCGACGAGGTGGGCCTCCTCCACGAGGATCTGGACGGCGTAGTCGACAGTTTGGTCGAGCTCGACCTTTCGTTCCGGACTATCTGGCTGGGTGCTCGGTGGATTGATCATGGCGAGGTTGCCTTTCAGAGGGATAAGGTCGCGGCGGACGGGTTAGATGCTCGCCTGGCGTTTCGTTGCCCGCACCGAGAAATCGGAAAAACCGGTGCGTTCATCATCTCCGTCGTGTCCGATTAACACACCGCGACCTCGCGCAATTAACTTCCGTTCCTAGCGAAGGTTCCAGCAGAGACTATAATAGCGATCCCGGCCCCGTTTCGCGGAGATGCCGGCTAGAAGATCGACGTCGCATCCCCTCCGCGCCCTTGAAACCAACACAATCATCGGCTATCTGCAGCTCATCGGCGTTGCTGGTGAGCGCTCCACGCGAGCGTTCGCGACTGCCGAAGTCGCTTATCTGCTTTTGACCACGGATGTACTGGCACTGGTGTGAAGAGCGATGTCGAGAAGGTCGGTGCGGTTTCGCCCCGGCCTTTTTTATTGCCTGGTGCTCAGCGCTGAGCGCCGGGCCAGTCGTTCGACGGTTCCTCGACAACGGCTCGCGCACGATCTTCGGCTGGATCAGGATCCCGCTCGTAGTTCGCCCGAAGATTTCCGATCTCCTCGATGATAGCATCGTAGACGTCAGCCTGTTTCGCGCCCCTAACCACATAGGTATCTACGAAGTCCTCGAGCGCTACCTTGAGATCAGCTCTCCAATCTTCGCTCATGGCCGACCCTCGGATTGCAGACGGACGCCTCGAAAATGGATTTTCCCTGTTGGGCAGTGTGCCGACATCCGGTCGACTGGTGCGGCGCCCTCATCGGGTTCGGGATCGGGAAGTGACTCATCGCCGGGAATACGGTCAGGATCCGGCGGCGGGGCCGGCCGCGGTACAATAGGCTCGAAAGGGACTGACATTGGAACTCCTCCTCAACGACGGCAACGCTGAACCGGCCGGCAAGTTCCGGCGCGCTAACGACGAGGCGTCGAACCTCCGAGCAGAACGATCCAGATTCTGGATCGTTCGAACCACTTTTTGGACCGGCTCGAGGCGCTCGCACTCCGGCACCCCCTATGTCGGTGGAAGTTTCGGCTCTTCACCTTCAGCGTATCGATGTGGAGAAACGGAATTTATCCCGAGCCGGATACTATGCCGAGCCAGTTCCCTAGAGCTCGAGATTTCCGATAGGGCGGGATGGCAAGCTCGGCATAACAATACCCATTCTGCGGTCGGCCGGATTGCGCCCGCCAACACCGGACATTGAAAATCTCAAGTAGTTGTTCTTTAAAGGGTTCGGTTGGCTGCAATCGTGGTATTGCCGAAAGCGGACTTTGAAATGGATCGATTGCGGATTGCCTTTCTCGCCCATCGAAGAACGACGATGTTACAAGGATCGATCGCTATCGCGGCCGGAAAGTAAGCACTGTTGCGGGACGACCTTTCGGGACTGAGCTCAAGCCAAGACGCCGGCATGGATCAAACGCGATCCAGGAACTGAAGCACTCGAATGGTGAGTAGTGCGGTTGCATGCGCGTCATACGATGGGAGCGAACTGTCGGCGAAGTAGTGCTGATCGCCGGGGTACAGGAAAAGCTCCGCGTCCTCGACCTTCTCCACGATCTCACGGGCGGCGTCGATGTCGCCCTCGCCGACGAAGATCGGGTCGTTTTCCATGCCGTGAATCTGGACCGCGACGCCGTCTGGCCAGGAGAAGAGCAGGGCTCCGCGGGCTCCCGGCCGTGTCTGTGCCAGCTTCTGCGCCGGCAGCACACCGAACGAGAACCCGGCATAGACGAGCTTGGGAGGCAGCTCGTCGGCGACGCTGACGCCGCGCTCCCGCATGTCGTCGAATCCGATCTCACCGATGTAGCCGAGACCCTCATCGATGCTCTGGAACGTGCGTCCGTCGACAGATCCGGCGTATGCACGATGTGACCGCTAGCCCGCAAGTCGTCGGCGAACGCGCGCACACCCGGGGTCAGCCCTTGTGCGTGGTGGAACAACAAGATCTCGGCCATACCGAGCCTCCGGGTGAGATGGTCAGGCGCACGTTCGGCCACCCTACAGCGGCATCGCACTCGCTGGGAAGAGTGCGGACACGCCACAGAAGTAACGTCGGCGACTCCAGTAACGGCCGCCAAGGTTCGCCTCGAATAAGCGGAACTCTCAGGCCGCGCCCCTGGGCTTCGTGCTTGAGGCGTAACCCAAGGGATCGAGGGGAAGGTTCGGCTACGCCGGATCGCGAGGCTTTCGCGGTCGCGTTCGCAATGGTTGGTCGGTGGCTTGCAGAGGCCAGGAACGCGGGGGCTTTGCCATCCAACAATTAAATCGCGCAATGCGCAAATATCCACCGCGAAATCTACGAGGATGCTACTCTACCGGCCGCTTGAACTGCTCGATCCGCATAGCGCGGCCGAGGGCCTCGGCGAGCGCTTGAGATGAATGCTCGCCACCAATGGCGAGACTAACGGCGGTCGTCATCGCCACACGGCCACGGCCAGGATTCCCCCCTGCGCCGCGGTTTCAGCCGTTCGCGGGCGCACGGAGATGATAGGATGCACCGGCCCCTGAGGATATTCGTAGATTGTCGTAGATTTTCGCAAGAGAGGATTTTTCTTCTCTGGTCGATCGCAGGGAACCTTCCCTTCCACCGGGCGTTTATTGAAGTCACGCGTTTCGGGCTTCCACAGCTACTAAAACTGCGTGATCCCAAGTGCCATCGGGTTATCCCCCTGGTACTCATGGCTTGGGCTCGCCTTTGACCTCTCTTAGACGAGTCCTTGCCGCGTGAAGGCGTTATACCCCGCTTCCGTCGGGTTTTCATTTCATTCAGTAGCGAGCACCTATAATCAGCTCTCGCGCCTCCTGCGCTTATTGTCGCCGCGAGGCCGACAGGCGACGGTGGCCTTGGCTGCATTGAACGTTAGTCACTGCACGAGCAGGGACAAAAGCTTTATCTTTGACATCAAGTTGCTAGCAATGAGCGAAGCGATGCTGACGATGACAATGGTGATTAACACGCGTGGGATGGAAGACGGCACAAACACGGTCTGAACCATCCACAGGAACAAAAGGTGGATACAGTACGATCCGAGCGTCTTCTCGCCAAGCTTCGCGACGGTGCCCGGCACGTGGCTTTGACAACCAAGAGCAAGGAAAAAAATCCCGACGGCGTAAGGGACGGTCGATATGAAATAATCGATGTCACGTGTGGGCGGCACCTGGAAAAAGCGCCACAATAAAAAGCTCTCGAGGCACTGAAGCAGAAATCCGGCCAATGCGATGGCGACAGACTGCTTTATCGTCAGCGATAGGCCGGACTTGCCGATCCAATAGCCGATCGCGATGAAGATGCAGCCAAAAAACGGTCCGTCGCGGAAGTTCCAGTGTAAAGGCCCCTCCACATTCAGTTCCACGAAGGGCACTCCCAGGCAGTAGAGCAACATCCCGGCGACGAGTGCTCCTCTTATGCCTGAGACCTTCAGACACAGGGCGAAGGTAACGGCGCTCACACCCAAAGACGGCAGGAACCAAAGATGGTAAGCGGGAACTCCTTCAACGAGAAGCTGTCGGACGCCCATAATCCCGCTATCGCCAAAAATTAGTTCATGCGCCAAAAGGTATATGAACAGCCATCCGGCAAACACAGGGAAAAGCCGAGTAAGATAAAGCTTGGCCGTGGAAACCAAGGACAAGCGTTTCCGGCTGAGAAAATATCCGGCGACAAGAAAGAAATAGGGCACTGCGAAACGTGGAACGAGCAAGAAAAACTCTGTTGCCCGCGGCCCGAGGTAAAAGCCGCGCGCGTGAACTGCGACAACAGCAACGAAGGAGACGACCCGAAACAGGTCGATGCCCATATGGCGTTTTGGACTCAAAGCATCCGTTGGCAGGCTCATCGGCAGAAGCTCCTTAGAAGCCGATATCGCATCGCCCGCAATCGGCCCGGTATCAAAACATCAAAGTTGCGATCAATTGCAGCGCATTTGCTTGGTCTCGGTCGGCGCCCCGATGCCGCGGAAAACCTTCAGTTCGCAGGCGCAATAACTACCGGAATGCCGCAGAGGTGTCGAGCGCGGCTACAACGCTGAGGCGATCTTTGCAGCGCAGGCGGCTTTGGTGCCGGTTGATGAAAATTAAGGCGCCGGAGGACTAGGAACATCCGACCGCCTCGGATGTTCGGCGGAATGGATCGTGCGGCCAATCTCTCCTGTAACCGTGCTTTAGCCCCTGCACGTGGCCGTGCGGTCCGCCTCAATTCTTCGCGCATCGGTATGTTGGTGTACAGAAACCATGATCCCTATCAGGCATTCATCTTTTGAATGTCTTCCGACGGTCCTCTTCGTCGCCAACAACTTCCTGCAGCATTATCGTCCGGTGACACGGTCACCGTGCAAGCCCGTTGGAATGGAAGTGCCGGAAATCTGTGCATAATATTGATTTGTACACCGTATCCGTCCTGCGCCATAAGGCGACAGGGGTGGCTATTGCCAAGAAGTGCGGTTCATCGAATGAGAGCAAAATGGGCGTCAAGAACTATTTGATCGAAGGCGTTTCCGGGACTGGCAAGACCTCAGTCGCCACTGAACTGCAGCAGCGCGGTTACCACGCCATCCACGGTGACCGTGAGTTGGCTTATCAAGGCGATCCCCAGACGGGTAAACCGCTGGATCGCTCTGCGCATAGGCAGAACAGTCTGGATGTGGCCTTTTGGCACGAGCACCACCTTTGGGATGTCGACAAAGTCAAATCCCTGGTGGCCGATCGAAGCCACCCGATTTCCTTCTTCTGCGGCGGCTCAAGGAATTTCCATCACTTTATTGATTTGTTTGACGGGGTTTTCGTTCTCGACGTCGATTTGGACACGTTGAAGAGGCGGCTTGCCAGCAGACCTGAAGACGAGTTTGGCGGAAAACCAGCCGAACGAGAAGTGGTTGTGCGACTGCATGCAACGAAAGAAGACAATCCCAAGAACGCGACGACCATTGACGCCACTGCGCCGCTCACCTCCGTCGTCGACGATATTCTATCGAAATGCCGAGAGGCCGACTAAGGGCCGGCGCGCCGTAGTCTAGTTCGATCGCGTGGCTGGCGGATGTCAGCTTTGGTATAAGCGGTCGGCCCACAATGACCTTTACGCGATTGTCACGGACAAATCGCTTGCGGCAGCGCTGCGTCAAGATGAGCTTGGCTAAAGCCAGTCGGAAGCTAGGCGGAACGCAACTCCGTCCGGCGCTCGATCGAGTATCTGCTGAGCAGGTTGCGAAGCCCCGCCACCGCGTAGTTGGCAGCGATACCGGCCACGACGCCGCCTGCGATCGCCATGAGATGAAAGGCCGCAACAGGTAGAATGCCTGCCGCAGGTGCCATCAGCAATTCCGGGACAAAACGGTGCAACAGGTAGATCGGAAAGGCTGATGTGGCAATCAATGTCACGAGCCGTCCCGTATCCGCCGGTAATCGAATGCGCGGCATATAAACAAGAGCAAGAAGCGCTGCAAAGATCGTCAAATACTTGACCGTCGTTCCGATCCAGACGGTCTCCCAGAAGGCGAGATAGCCTAGGACTAGGGCAACTAACGCTGTCAAAACCAGCTTCTTTGCCGGGCTGTCGGCGAAGCCCGCGCACCAGCCGAAAACACAGAGGTGGAAGACCCAATAGATTGCGAAGATCTGACGTCCACCGATTTCAATGAACAGCGGCAGCGAAAAGCGCGCCACAATGGCAAAACCCAATAGCCCGATTGAGAAAGTGAAAGGTCGCGTCTGCGCGAACCTGCGCACAGCCGGTATGGCGAAGAGAAGCGCGAAGGCAATAAGCGCCTGCACATAGGCTTCGATGAACCAGTAAAGATAGGGGATCATCTCGTGGCGCTCCGGTTCGGCGTAACCGAAATTGCCGGTCAGCGTGATCGAAGCCCAGGGAATTGTCTGCCAGATAACTGCATAAGCGGCGACGATCAGGAAATATGGGATCAGGACATTGATTGCGGGTCTCAGCGCCAGGCTAAGCCGGCCGGCAAGCAAATGGGTCGATTGAAAGCGCGCCAGGCTAAAGCCGACCAGCAGCATCATTACGCCGGAGCCGCCGGGAACAGGCCAGAGCGTCTCATGCTGAATGACCACCAGCAGGATCGCAATTGCTCTCAGCACCAAGTGGGTCGGCAACCCCCTTGCTCCGTCGCGCTTCGACGAAAACACCGCCGGATGGTGCGTGCCGAGCTCGGCGATTGTCATGCGTTCCCAGCCGTCAGGAACATCGACGCCGAGCTGTTCGAGTTCCATGACCAACTGCAGGAAACGGAGTGAATCTCCGCCGAGTGAAACGAAGCTGTCCTTGCGACTGACGGCGAGCGGATAGAATACACGGGCATAAGCATCAAGCACATTGCCAGACACCACGCGGGGTTCCGCCCGCCTTTTCCGCGTCTCGTCCTGGAGGCAGGCATAGTCAATCTTGCCCGAAGCCAGCCTTGGAAAACTGTCGCGAGCTGTCGCGGAAATCAGATTGGCCGGCAGGCGGCTGGCCTGCGCGAGGATGCGTTGTGCTCTTTCCACAGAGTCCGCACCGATCACGTAGGCCTGCAGCCCCGCATCGTCGCCGATTACCGCGGCCGCAATGCCCTCGCGCAGCAGCGCCTGTTCCATGATGTCGAAGCCGATCCTGAGGCCAGCAATCTTGGCAAAACGGTTCTTTCGCCCGACAATACGGAAGAAGCCATGTTCGTCTTGCACGGCGATGTCGCCAGTATTCAGCGCTTCGATCTCGGCGCCGCGCGAAAGGTCGCTGCGCTGCATCCCGTAGCCCATCATCACGTTCGGCCCCCGATAGACGAGTTCTCCGGCCGTGCCTGATTGGGTAATTGGCGCTCCTTCGTCATCGACGAGCGTGAGGCTACCCCCGGGTATGGCAGTCCCGATGCGCTCCTCCTTGTCGGATACGCTTTCCGGTGGAACGAAAGCGATGCGTGCCGTCGCCTCGGTTTGGCCATACATGACGAAGAAGCGACCGCCTTTCGTACGCATATGGTCACGGTAAAGGCGGATCAGATCGGCGTTGAGCTTGCCGCCTGCTACGGTCATGACACGCAGTGCCTTGCTCTGTGAGGTGCGGAAATTCGACCTTTCCAGGAGTTCATAGGAATAGGGTACGCCGGAGAGATTTGTGCAGCCGCTCTCGTCGATGATGCGGGCGAAGTCGCCGTCCATTACAGAAATGCCGGGAAAGAAAACGCTGCCGCCCGCAATTAGATGGGAATTCAGAACCGACAGTCCGTAAGAATAGTGGAGGGGCAGGACCAACGCGGCACGGTCGGTGGATGAGAGTTCGAGGTAGGCCGCGATCGAACGCGAATTGGCGTCGAGATTGGCATAGGAAAGACGCACTGCTTTGGCAGCGCCCGAACTGCCTGATGTCATGAGCAGCAGGGCGAGATCAGGGTGGATCGCCTGACTGCCTTTTCCAGGCCGGACCTCCTCGGTCAGACGCCAGTGGTCATCAGTTGGACGGAAGATGAAATCCGGTTGGAAGGCGTTAAGAAAATCATCCCACAGCCTCTCATCACAGGGTGGCAGCATGGCGACCGCGTGTCCCGCCCGCAGTGCTGCGAGATAGGCGACGATCGCATGCTCCGAGGCTTCGGCAGCAATCGCCACGAGCCGCTTTTGTCCCTGTCCCAACCGGTTTGCGAAACGGAGCGTTTGCTCATCGAGTTCCGCGTAGGAAAGGGCCCGTCCGCTGCCGAAAAGAAGCGCCGTGCGATCTTCTCTGCGAGCGATTACGGAAACAATGTCGGTCAGGGGCATGATTACGTTTCGATTATGAGGCTAGAACGCAAGCGCCTATATTCCTTGAGTATCGAGTCAACTAATCCGGTAAGCCGTACACTACGCAATTGCAGCATCGGGGCCCTGAAGGGCTGCCAATATATTGCGGAAAACGGATATGAGCTGCGGAATACGGAGGCTTCACGGTTGCGCTGGCCATGGTACGCAAGCTCCATCGTCTATTGCCGCGAGCCGCATGACGGTCGTGCTCGGTGCCGGAATGCTCGGCATCTGTGACCGTCTCCAGCCGAAGGGGATCTTGAGCAGCTGTCAGTCGACTGCGCGTCGATTGGCGAAACGCAGCAACGTCACCTGCCAGGCGCGGGATGGGCAAGAAATGGGTGAATGGTCACGCTACCGCGATGCCGTCGACGAGGTGTGGGGGGCGGTCGCAAGTGAGCAAAGCCGCTTATGAGCGCTCTCGATGGAAGGGCTGGGCCTCGGGTTGGTGGCAAACCATTTCAATGTTGTGCCCGTCCGGCCCAATAACGAAAGCTGCATAGTAGTTGGCGTGGTAGTGCGGGCGCAGACCAGGCGCACCATTGTCTTTGCCACCCGCCTCCAGAGCCGCGCGATAGAAAGCTTCGACTTGCTGGCGATTATCGGCAATGAATGCCAAGTGAAGATGCGCCGGCGTTTCCTCGGTTTTGAATATGCACAATGAAGCCTTTCCCTTTGAGCTGAGCTCGACACCGTAGGTCGGCGGTCCTTCCGAGACAACCGCAACGCCGAGCGGTTCAAGTGCCTTGAGGAAGAACGCTTTGCTCGCCGCATAGTCGGTGGCTCCGAATTTAACGTGGTCGAACATGAGTCCTCCTGAAGTGTGTGAGCCTGACTGACAAACGCGCAATCGGAGCGCCATGCTCCGCGCGTTGCAATGTCTGCTTGCGCGGCAAGCGGTCCTTCGCGGCCGCTTTGCTTCTCGGACTTCAATGCCATGCGTCAGCCATTCATGGCAAGGAACAGAGGTGCGGGATCAGGGCAGCGCCCCTTTGGCTATCTACGGCATAACGCCGGTGTCGACTAAGTCCTCCCTCTAAAATTTTGGTCGTGTCTGGGTGGGTGTGACGGGTTGCGATGTTGAGCGATCCGGCAACACATGACGTCCTTGAGACGATCGCATCAACCCTTTCCCGTCATCTGAGACATTAGTTACCCTCAAGAGACCCGCGATCCTACCAGTTCAGAAATGTAGGTCTGGAGACTGATTGATCCTCGCGACGGAGATTGGGGCAGTTCGAGACGATCCACCGTCGCGGCCGTCATCCTGGCATAGGCTCGCGCGGCGGTCTCTGAAAAGCCCATCCCCCGGAAACTCGTCTCCCAGTCCGCTCGCTCGATCGTTTTTGCGGTGACGGCATGACCGAGAGCGTTGGCGAAGGCGATCGCTATGTCGTCGAACGAATACCGCTCCGGTCCTTCGACATATCGAATGCCGGTGTCATCGAGGCCGGTTGTCAGACGCCTGGCGGCGGCGGCACCTAGGTCGCAAGGCGCGACCATCGGGATCTTGAGGTCGGGCGGAAACATCGTCGTGATCGTGCCGTCCCGGGCGCCGTCGAGAAGCATGTCGAGATTGGTGAAATAATACGCGCCTCGATTGATTGCCATCGGACTTTTGGAGGAGCCGACACTTGTTTCGAAGTTCCAGAGCACGGAAAGATCGCCGATCGCGTCGCCGGGCTGTGCACCGTAGGTGGACTCGACAAGAACCTTCTCCAGACCCGATCCCTCGACGGCTTCGGCGATACTTGCCGCGGTGCGATTTTCCTCGGCATCGGTGTCCATATCGATGCGCGCCGGGGGATTGAGAAGAAATGCGCGACGACCACGGCGAAACACAGCGCGAAGTCCTAGCGTATCGCCTACGTCAATCACGGCGATCTGCGCGCCTTTTGACTTCAGAGAGGCCGCCTTTGCGGTGTCCCGCATGACGGCGGTAACCTCATGCCCTTCGTTCAAAAGGGTTTCGGCAACGACCGATCCGATGTGACCTGTTGCGCCCAGAACAACGAACATTCTTCCCGCCTCCCAAGAGCGATGTGCGGTCAACTTGATCCGCGGCTTACTTCGGTTGCTCCAACGGCCATACTTCCACGACCCCTTGCGCGACAGCGCAGGGCGTCCACGAAACCTTGTCGATTGCGTCTTGAAGGCTGTCCGCTTCGATGATTGCAAAGCCGGCGAGTGGGAGGGGCGATTGCAGAAACGGCCCTTGGGTGGTTTCGATTTTCGCGCCATCGTGGTTTCGGACCTGAACCGGGGAGCCGGCGATCCCCATCAGGACCCCTCTGTCCTGAAGTTCCTTGTCATGGGCGTGAGCCTTGTCGCGGACAGCCGGTTCAGTGCGGTCATATCCCGCTTGATCGCCATATCCGATGGTGATGAATCTGGGCATGCGGATATCCTCCTGGATCGTGGATGCCAGGTAAAGACGGCACGCTCGGCGATGTTCCGCAGACCGATCACGCACCGCTCCCCTCAAAGCTGCACCGGTCTACTCTGGCGGGAGTCATCAAGCGCTGGTTCAGCCATCAGGAGCGGCAGGTAGGCCAATCCAGAAAAACCGATATGCCCGCCACGGTCATGCTCGCTATGACGTCACTTGGAGGAATCTGAGCTCGCCCCGCGTCCACGTCGAGCATGAAGCGGCTCACAAGAGCCGCGCATTCTCTGTGATGGGTTTCCAACAGCTGGTGTCCGCTTTCGAAGACGTGGATTTCCAGCGCATCAAGCATGCGGTTGTATGCCATGATCTCGTTGATATCAAAGAAGGGGTCGTGCCTGCCCCAAAGCAGAAGGCACGGCGGCTGGTGCTCGCGGTGGTAGGCCCGGATGGCCGGGAAACGCGCGATGTGCGACCCGTAGTCGGAGAAGATCTTAAATTGGATGTCGATGGTTCCGGGCCGTGACAGGCGCTCCCAGTCGAGCTGCCAGCCCTCTGGAGGATAGAGACGCATCAGGCGCTCCGGCTGTTCTCCGATATACTGGTAGCGGGTTGTCTCGAAATTCATCCAGTCGGGCAGCTTGGCCCTATTTTCCTCGGTGGGATCGGCAAAGAACGCTTTCGGAGCGTCCCAACCTGGCCCCAGCCCCTCGTCATGGGCATTGCCGTTCTGGACGATCAGGCCACGGATGCGGTCCGGCCGGCGCGTCGCGAGATGATAGCCCACGGGCGTGCCGAAATCGTGGATAAACAGGAAGAACCTCTGGAGGTTTAGGGCAGCGAGGAACGCGTCGATCGTGTCGGCAATGTTCTCGAACGTGTAGTCGTAAGCATCGGCGGATGGCGCGGAGGAGTAGCCGAAACCAGGCAGGTCCGGGGCGACGACATAGGCGGTTTCTGCCAATGGCTCGATGAGGTTGCGATACATGTAGGACGAAGTCGGGTAGCCATGCAGCAGCAGGATCGCCGGCATGTCCGGGTCTCCAGCATGTCGGTAGAAGATGTCCAAGCCTTGGACATTGACGGTCTCATGGCGGGTCTTGTGGCGATGGTTTCGCATCTCTCATTTCTCCTTCTCACGCTTTGACAGGAGCATCGTCTGGCATCGAAACCGGATATCGCTATAATAGCGGTTACGAACCATTGTAACCGGATAACACGCAAAAAGAGGTTATGTTCCGTGGCGAGCACGCAGACGAAATGGGTAGAAGAGCACTTTATTGGCGGGCATCCCGCCCTCGACCTAGCGAACGCCGTGTTCAACCGGAGGGTGCCCGAGCCCGACAACGAGCTGCTCAAATCCGCCCGGGATGTCGGAAACTGGTTCAAGGCGTCCGGGCTTGCCGGCGCTCGCAAGGCCGAAGCGGTCGCCGGGATAGGAGGCGAGCCTTTCGTGGAGCGGATCCATGCGATAAGGGAGGCATCGGCTCGGATCTTCGGATCGATTGCCGCGAAAGAGCCGCCCGCGACGGAAGCGTTGGGCTTCCTGTTCGAATGCGCAGCAAGCGGACTTTCCGGCGGGGCGGTGGGACTGAACGACACAAGACCCGACCTCGCCCTTGCCCGGTGGCGGGACCCCGAAGCCGTCACCGCCCTTCTGGCCATGCTCTCGATCGAAGGCTACTTCACCTTGCCGCGCGAAAGGCTGCATTCCTGCCCCCGTTGCGGCTGGTTGTTCCTGGACACGTCGCGCGGCGGCAAGCGCCGCTGGTGCAGCATGCGGACCTGCGGAAACCGCGAGAAGGTGTCGCGCCACAGGGAGCATGAATAGAACGGCTTCGTCCGCGACGAGGCGTGGCGGCCAAAACGCACATGCAGCGACGAGGACGCCCACTCGTCAGTCAACCTTCGGCGCCGATTCACACCCTGCGGGCGGTTACGATCCACGCGCGCGAGTCAAAGAGTACGCCCTCGGTGGTCATATGCGCCTCCAGTAAATCGCGCAGTCGCTGCAATGCCTTGTCGGGCGCTTCATCGGTTCGCGCGAGCGCGTCCTTCACAAGATAGAGCTCGATGAGCGCGTCGAACGCCCTATCGACGTCTGGCCCATAGAAGACCGGTTCGCGCACGTCGGTAAAATCGATCGAAACAAAGCCGGCCGTGCTCAAAAGTTCCGTGGTGATGGTGGGATCGCCAAGTGAAAACGGCATGGAAGCATCTGCGGAAACCGCGGTTGCTGGGGCCAAGGTTCGCCTGATGGCACCAGACCACTCGTTGCGCTCCTGGCTCTGCCACACCATCCATACAAGGCGCGCGCCCGGACGCGTCGCGCGGGCGACATTAGCAAACGCCGCCGCCGGATCAGCAAAGAACATGACGCCAAACCGGCTGATGCAGAGGTCGAAGCTGGCAGCGGGAATTGCGTGGTGCTGGGCATCACCCTGCTCAAACGTAACATTTCGCAACCCCGCTTCGTTGGAACGTCGTCGCGCAACCTCGATCATCTCCAGGGACGTATCCACGCCGAGCGCCTTGCACCGCGACACGGGCGGCCTTACGAGTCGATTGTCCTGCCCCGCAACCGATATCGAGCACGCGGTCACGTACGCCAACGCTCGCGGCGGCGCGCAAATGCCCATTGTGCCGCTTTAATTCTGCGTCATAGAAGTCAGCACGATTCAACATCTCCACCTCACTTGGTTTTGTCTCGGTCACTTGACGGACGTTCGCCTTCTGACATGTTCGTCGATGGCAGAAATGATCTCGTCCCAATCATGGGGATGAATTTCGTGGCCGCCACCTTCGACCGTCACGAACTTCGCATCCGCTACAGCTCCCGCGAGTGCCTCGCCGTGCGCCAGCGGGAAAACCGGATCGGCCGTGCCATGAACGACGAGAAGCGGCACTTTCATCTCATTCAGCCGGCCCTGCCATGGGTCGCCCACCTCAAAGAGGATGCTGTGGTTGGTGGCGCTGAGATAGCCTCCGGAACGGTCGAAATCCCGTTCGAGGAAGGCTCGGGTCCCGGCTTCGTCGAACGGATGTGCCGTCCCCGCGGTCAGGCGCGCGTCCTCGACCAGGTACGCGACCGCGTCTGCCCGGTCCGACCAGTCCGCCTCCACGGTCATGTGTTCCATCCAGGCCTCGCCGCTCGGAGGGAAGTGCGATTGGTCCACCCCGACCGGCGAGCTGCTGATCGCCGTCAGGGAAAGCACGCGCTCCGGATTCTTCAGTGCGGCCACCTGGCCGACCATACCCCCGAGGGAAAAGCCCGCCGATAAATTGGCAAGAGTCGCGGGGCTTCTTGTCGCCACGGACACCCGCTAAAGGCGCTCTGACCGAATATCGCGGATGGATGCGAGCATTTCGATACGACAGTTCAGTGGAACCGTTTCATCTATCGCGCGTTGCCGAGCGAGTCTTTGCTTTCCGAGGGATTCCAGATGCAGCCGATCACAATATTGCTCGTGGATGATGACGCTTCGGTGCTGCAGGTCTTCCAACACGTGCTCACCGACGCGGGATTCGAGGTGCATACGGTATCTGACGGAAGGAAGGCCATACAGTATCTGGGCGCGGCCGATCGGCCCGTGCAAGGGTTGATCTCCGAAATCCGGTTGGGAGACGGGCCGGACGGCTGGGAGGTGGCCCGCGCTGCGCGCGAAATCGCGCCGGGGATGCCTGTCGTTTACACGAGTGGGGACAGTTCCGCCGAGTGGGCATCAAAAGGTGTTCCGAAGAGTGTCATGCTTCAGAAGCCATTCGCCCTCGCGCAGTTGGTCACCGCGATCTCGCAATTGCTCAACGAAAGCTCGATGGCGCCTGTCGACAAAGGGCTCGAGGAATGATCGTCGTGTCATAGTGTTCGGTTGCGTCAAACCCAACAGAAGGATCCAGTGCACCAGGTTCGAATTTGAATGCTCGCCCCGGAAGAGAGTCGCGCGACTCGACTCCATCTGGAGGGCTCGAAGAGCTCGAACTTCCACAGGTCGCGAGCTCCCATTATCAGCTTTCCGCATCTGCGGCAGACGCATCGCCAGGCGCCTGCGTCCAGCTTCCCGGCGGTTGGATCATGCCATCTCCTTCGATCTCCTGCCTGTGTCCGCGACCGCAGCGCCTTACGATCCGCAAATACACATTGAAGTGGGTTTCAGACCAAAGGCCGGGGTCTATCAGACTGAGGTCCTGGGGCGTGGAACGACCCCTTACCCAGGTCGTTCGTTGGCAGCGGTCACGAAAGGCCGCCCCCCGGCGGTGCCCTCCGCCGCCAGGGCCGAGGAGAAGGAACAATGATCTATTCCGAAGAGAAATCCAGTGATCTGACCGTGCCGCTCGCCATCCTGCTGGCAAGTGCCGGCATTCCGGCGGCGCCTTTCGCCACCAGCGGCCGACATAGGAGTACCGCCGGGCGCGTCTGGTTCCACAGACTCAATAGCAGGGGGTCGGGAAGATGAAAGCCATCGCATCCATTGTTTTCGGAATCGTCAGCTCGGTCGGGGCGTGCGTAGCCGCCGCATCTGTCGCGTCACACGTCGTGGGGGGTGCCGAACCTCATGCTTTCAATGACCTTGCAGCCGGTGATCTATGGACGACGAGGCCGGTGAAAGTCGATCCTCGGCAGCAGCGCTATGAACGAATTCCGCCTCTCTATTCGAGCTATGTCACCGAAGCCTCGGCGACTATGACCTCAAGATCGAGGCCGGATTCCGCTCGCCCGTCAACCGAACGTCAGACAACGCAATCAAAACTTTCGACCGAACACCTTGCTTGGTGTGCGGAACGCTACCGCTCCTTCAATCCCGCGACCAATAGCTATCGATCCTATAGCGGTGAGACCCGCGAGTGCTTTTCGCCGTTCCATCGAATTGTCGCCGAAGCTAATGAACGCGTCGGCACGAAAATGAATACACAGGCGGCAGCCCGGTGCGCCGCTCGATACAAGTCGTATCGACCGGAAGACAATACGTATCAACCATGGGAAGGGCCGCGGCGCAGCTGCGACGCGTCGGACCTCGTCGCGACGAGCAACTGATCACCGGCGGTGATAGCGGGGTGTGGAGGGCGGTTGCGTGCTCGATAATAAAGAGGTCCAGAGGCCCGCTCGTCATGGGGTCAGTCGATCCGGCGTCGAAGAGCTGCTGTAAAATGCAGCCTGAAAGCCAAATCTTTACGGTGGCTGGAACGTGCAGCCGTTCGACGAATGCCGCAGGTGCCGTTCAACTGGGCGATGGTCGAGCCGCTCACCTCAACCGGCGACATGGTGAAGTCGCCGCCGCGTGCCTATCGTCGGTATAGAAATTGTTGCAGGCTGGCGCTGGGAGCCCGCGGATCAACCGCGGGCTCCACTCCATCGGGTGAGTGGCTACTTTGAGGTCTTGTGGCTCTGCTGACCCGCTTTGACGTGCTGTTCGTGAGAACCGCCCTGCTTTCCGGACGAAGAAGACTTCGAGGGCGAGGAGCTGGATGCGCTCTTTTCGCCCTTGCCTGAGCTACTTCCCTGCTTCTTTTCAGTTGATGCCATTAGGTGTTTCCTCCATCGAGACCGTGATCGGTCACGCTGCCAAACGTCAGTCAGCGCTGTCTGTTCCATCATCGATCCTGTGACGTGCCGACAACGCAACCGCACGGCGCGAGCCCATAGTTACACGTCACTTACCCGGCCATGACCAAGAAAGTGGCCCTCGGAATGATGCACCACTCGCGTTGATGCTCCTGCCGTTGCGCGTCAAGACGAGCCGACGAAGTCGTTTTCACTTCCGTACGCGCTGGCGCCGCTCCTCGTCTGATGCTCAATTCGGATGCGATGTTCGGAACAAGCCGATGTTCTCGCTGATCAGCCATCGAATGCGATCCTACGCTTCTTCGAGGAAGCCGGGACAGCGAGAAGAGCGACGTTCGATCGTTAACACAGAAATTCGCTGTGGCGCCGTGCCCGGCCGTGCCGGAGGCGCAGCCGGTGATATAGAGGCCGATCCTTTGAGGATGGCGAGAGGGAGAGAGGTCCGAACGCGGCGCCAGACTCCAAAATGCTTCCAGTCGCTGGCTCAGGCCTTGCGGGTCGTGGCGGAGCTCGCCGCCTCCAGATATCCGCGCGTGCTATTGGTAAGATCCAAATGCGCCGGTACCGGGAGGGACGATCTCAGGCAGGTCTTGATCGGAAACCCCAGTAGCTTGACCTCACTATGCAGCCTCGATATCGGTCTGCGAAAAATCCTCGCCGATGAAGAGCAGCGGCTCGTCTGCGCGCTTTGCGAGGGCGTACGAGAAGCAATCGGCAAAATTCAATGCCGCCCGATGGTGACCCTTGCCACAGGTGAGCCAGGCTTGTGTCGCCATATCCACCAGATCAGCGTCGACTGGAACGATATCGGCCTTGATTCTGGCGAGCCGCAGATCGATCTCGGCCAGAGCGTGTTCGCCGCGCCGGCTGACCAACACCATAGGGGCCTCCAATACACATGTCGCAGGGACCAAGCGAATAGGGTTGGCGACGACCGTTCGCTCGAGTGCTGCAGCTTCAGGTTCGCTGCGCAGAATTGCGACGATGGCGGAGGTGTCAATCACGATCAGTTCGGAATGCCGTGTTCATCGAAGCCGATGATCTCGTCATCGGGGCGGCTGTCGAGCTCAGGTAACCGCGCCACTCGTCCGCGGATTGCACGCATTTCGGTGAGCAGACGCTCCTGCGCTACGTCACCGTATCCCATGCGAGTAGGCGCTCGCTCAGGCCCTAATGAATGGTGCGGTCTTGCTAATGCCCTGGCGACGCGCAAGTTCGTCAACGAGAGCGACTGGGGCGGGGTTCTTAATATTAAGGAGCATGGGCGCTCCGACAGGTCTACCTTTTCCCTTATTTCTACCTCGAGACTGCCTCATCGTCAAAACGTCCGATAACAGGATTTACACTTCTTCAATGGTGTTTGCATCGTGGACACGCCCCCGTGATTTCGAGGGAGACGCTCGATATCGGCTAGCTCATTGAGCGAGCTTTTGAACCTATCCGGGAGAGCAGTCGACTTCGCCACGGCCGATGTCGATCGTAATATTCGGAGCATACTAAACGGGTCACACGTTCGCATCCCATCGGACCGCCATTTAGAGATTTGGCGTTTCACATTATCGAGAGGATACTATTGCGGCGTGGTGCGCGATGTGTCTAAACAGGATCGCCGGCCCAATCTTCATGTCCATCGCGTATTCGAATCACGAAACTGGCCCCGTTATCTTCGATTCGGTAGACAACGAGATGGGCTTTGAACGGATGGATTCTAACCGGCGGCGAAATCTCTTCTCGCTCACGCCCTATTCGCGGATTTGCGGCAAGCAGGTCAAGCACCCGCGGACAGCTCGTCATGATACCGCCTCGCCTGTGCGGATCCTAACATGCGGACGCCTTGCTCGGCGATCGCAATGATGTCCTCTTCGGCGTCGACAGAGAGGCTAAAATGCATTATCTGCTGCCGCGCGTCGTTTCCCCGCGCGCGATTGCCGCGGCAAAAAGTTCGTCCTTCGACCGGCTGCCAACACCACTTTTGAGACCGTCATCGACGAAGCGTTGCATGGCAGCAATCTTATCACTGCGCGCTTGGTCCCTCCGAATCAGGTCGCGCGCATAGTCACTTGCATTGGAATATCGCCCGGTCCTCGCTTGCGCCTCGACCCAATCCTTCATTGGGTCCGGTAAAGCTACGTTCATCGTAGCCATTCGAGCCTCCATATTGCGCCCAATTTTGGCTGGACTTGGCAAAGTTTGTCAAATTCGACCACTTTGGACGCGGAGGCGCAACTCCGGCAGGTTCATTCACGGCCTCGCCGATTGAACGAATAACTACAGCCGCATGAGCGTCATTGTGGCCAGGAATGCCTTGTGCCAGCATCCGTGTTCCGCCATCACAGTGGCGGCAAGAACTACAGCTTCTCGCTCGCCAACGACGATGGGTTCTATTTTTCAGCGATATGGAGGTCTGCGACCGCAGATTGGACGGATGCCTACGGCCATCCTGACGATCGAGGTGAATGCCGATATCGCGCCGTTCCACGACCGTCAGATGGCGGTTCTCACCCGCGATCAACGCATGGCCTGGCTCGATGGATTGGTACCGGAAGACGAAATCTGCGCTCGCTGCCGGCAGGGACTTTCCGGGTTAGGCGTCCTTCGACCTCTCCTGTTCAGCCAATGCTGGCGGTCTAAAGCGCCAGCCGCAACTGCGGCTCCGTTCCAGAAGCCAGCGATACGCCAAGCAAGCGTACCCCTTTTTCGCGGCAGGAAGATCGGTTTCGTTAGCCGATTGCCCATCATCGCTCACGTCCCCGATCGCAGCCAAGCGCCGGCCGGGCTAGTTCGGTAGGCTCGGCATGCAATAGATGCTGAGGCGGCGGACGAAATTCGGATGGAGCCAACGCCGGCCGCCATCGCCCTTGCCACCGTTCGATGCTCACTCGGCGGCCTGCGATAGAGGAATGATATCGGCCTCCGGTAAGGCAATCCGTGCCAGAAATTCGAAGTCGTCCACCATGTGGTGGACATCCGATCCGGTTCTGGCGACCGTCCAATAGTCGCGGCCGGCGCCGAACACCGTTGAAATTTGCACGACTTCCCAGGCGCCTCCGGTTTCCCTGCGTCTTGCCCAGTAGAAGTATTCGGGCTCCAAGGCCAACAACTCAAGCATCCGCGAACTCCCACATTGCCCAACTCGCATGCTACCATTGAACCGTGCACCGGGCCGAAGTCCTACTGAGTGCCGGTACCCCACCGGGCGGTGACCATACATGAGGATCCCTCGGCTGTCATCGGCGTTGATGCCTGGGCGATCGCCAACGCCAAGATCAAAGACGGACAAGATCGATGCGACGGTGCTGGCGCATCTGCTTCGAGCCGGCCTGGTCCCGGAAGCCTGGGCACCGAGCGAAGGCCCGAGAGCTTCGCGCCGCGCTCCGTGAGCGGATGTTACGTGCGGCTGCGCAGCACCGTCGATCCGGCGACCACCGGCGTTCCTTGCGAAGATTGCCCACAAGCTCCGGTTATCCGCATCCATATTTCCAGCGGCAGCGTGAGCGATGCAGACCCCGCAAGCGTCCTGCGGCAGCTCTCGGCGGATACAATCTGACCCCTGTGAACCATCAGTCATTCCTGCGTTTTTGAGGTCGGTTAAGGTGGAAGCGCCGCCAAGGCAGTAAGCTCTCTGAAAACTAATCCGCCCAAATCCAGATGATAACGACCGGCAGCGCAACCAATGCCGCCCAAGCGAGCCAGAACGCTCGTGGCCAGCGCTTTTGTGACGGGTGGTCAGAATGATCCGGAATATCGTCTGTCATTCCGTGGCTTTCTCACCCGCTGTCCGTCTATGCTTCATCAAAGTTTCCCCTTCCAAGGCACCAGCAGAGCCTCCAAAAACCGGATCGCGGCGGAAAATGCGAAAGCGCAGATGGCGATAATGCCGATGCCAACGAAGACGACGTCGGTTGCGAGGAATTGGGAGGCCGACATGATCATGAAGCCGATACCGCGTGTGGAGGCGATCAACTCGGCAGCGACAAGGGTTCCCCAGCCGATGCCGACGGCGATTCGCACTCCAGTCAAAATTTCAGGCAGTGCCGATGGCAGTACGATATCTATGAAAAGCTGCAGGCGGCTTGCACCGAGCGAGCGGGCCGCGTTGACGCGCTCGATCGGCAAGGAGCGGACACCGGCCTGGGCCGATAGGCAGATGGGAGCGAACATCGCAAGCACCAGCAATGTGATTTTCGATGTCTCGCCAATGCCGAGCCAGATGATCATTAAAGGTAGATAGGAGAGGGGAGGAAGCGGCCAGTAGAACTCGATGGGCGTATCGAGAATGCCCTTTGCCCAACGATTGAGCCCCATCAGCAGCCCCAGCGGAATACCCGCGGCAACCGCGACGATCCCGGCAACGACGATGCGCAACAGGCTGGCGCGAATATGCTCGAACAGGGACGCACCCGCATAACCATCGCGATAGACGACGCTGATCTGAGTGAGGACCTCGTCAGGCCGCGGAAGGAAAAGATGTGGAATGAGACCGAGTTCTGAGACGAGCCACCAGAGACCGACAATCGCCACCCCAGTTGCGATGCTGATCGAAACCGTCGGCTGTTCGCCGACGCCGAAACTCGCCATTTTCACGACCTTGACCTGCGGGCTCGCAAGCGCCGTGGCGAGTGATGATGTATCTGTTACCTCGCTCACGCGGCGCTCCTGAAATCGTCGCCTCGATGAAGAATGCTGCGGATCTCCTCGCGTAACTCCGCGAACTCCGGCGAGGCCTTGATGGAGCGGGCATCGCCGGTTTCGGCAAAGCGCTTTACGAAGTCGAGATCGAAATGAGCTATGACGCGGCCCGGCCGCGGCGACATCAACAGGACCTGAGTGCCGAGAAACAACGCTTCTTCGATCGAATGGGTGATGAAGAAGACTTTTTTGGCCGTTTTGGCCCAGACAGAAACCAATAGTTCCTGCATCTGCTCCCGCGTCAGGCTGTCGAGCGCGCCGAAGGGCTCGTCCATCAACAGGATGTCCGGATCGGTCGCGAGAGCACGCGCGATTCCGACGCGCTGGCGCATGCCGCCGGAAAGCTCGTAGGGAAAGGATTTGGCGAATTCGGCAAGGCCGACGAGGCGGAGCAATTCCAATGCTAGGTCATTTCGCGCCTGCCTCTTGACGCCAGCGAACTTCAAACCGAGAGCCACGTTTTCGACGACGGACGTCCATGGAAGAAGCGAATCCTTTTGGAATACGACGCCGCGATCGGCGCCAGGGCGCTGGACGGCGCGGCCATCGAGTGTGATCGCTCCTTCCGAGAGCGGAAGGAACCCTGCGATGGCGTTGAGAAGGGTGGACTTGCCGCACCCCGAAGCGCCGAGCGCGACGACGAAACCGCTCTCGGGGATATCGAACGATACCCGATCCAGCGCATGAACGGTTCGGCCATCGCGGGCCGCAAAGAAAACGCTGGCACGATCGACTTTCAGCATCTGTCATTTCCATAAGGTTCGACGCCGGCGCACCGGATTGCGCGCCAGCGTCAGGGAGGGATCAGTTCGTGGCGTTGTTCAGCGCGTCGGCGGTAACAAAGTGGCCGTAGTTCGGCAGGACCTCCGACACTTTGCCCTGTTCTTTCAGGAAGGCTGCGGTGTCCTTGAGGATCTTCGCCGCGCCAGACTTCTCGCCGCCGCCAAGCCAGGCGTCGGACGCCTGCACCTCTGGCGTCAAAAGCGTCAGGTTCTTGAGAGCCGCAGCCTGCTGTTCAGCGGTGCCGCCCAGGAGCTTGGCAAGCGACTTGGCATTGTCGCTATCTGGACCCCATGCCGCCTTGTCGGCTGCGAACGACGCGTAGTTCTTAGTGATGACCGAAGCGAAGCTCTTCAGGAATTTGGGATTGTCTGCCGCAAATTGCGATGTCGCCACCCATGCGGAGAAAGTCGGCGCGCCCTTGTCGGCGACATCCTTGGATGTGACGAGCACCTTGCCGTTCTTCTTGAGTTCGGTCAGCGCCGGATCCCAGACGAAGCCGCCGTCGATGTCGCCGCGGTTATAGCTCGCAACGATCTCAGGCTGGGGAATTGCGAAGACCTGAACATCCCTCTCGGACAGGCCGAGTGACTTGATCAGCGCGAGCAGTTGATAATGGTCGGTGGAAACCGGCGCTGCTGCAAGCTTCTTGCCCCTCAGATCATCAAGGCTTTCAATGCCCGCGTCGTTGCGCACGACCAGCGCTTCGTCGATGCCCGAGATCGACGAGAGGTAGAAGGCCTTGACCTCCAGCCCGCGTGAGGCCGCAGCTGCAAACGGGCTCGAGCCGACATAGCCGATCTGTACGTCACCGGAGGCGATGGCGGCGAAGAT
This sequence comes from Rhizobium sp. 007, assembly GCF_015353075.1. NCBI lineage: Bacteria > Pseudomonadati > Pseudomonadota > Alphaproteobacteria > Hyphomicrobiales > Rhizobiaceae > Rhizobium > Rhizobium sp. 007. The sequence continues at coordinate 357,582 of NZ_CP064188.1, forward strand.
CTCGGCGCCGGAATTGAATTTGCGGAAGTCGATATCGTATCCGGTCTCCTTCGCAAAGTCGCCATTGGCGATGGCCACGGACGAGGGAAGGGCGTCGGTCTGATAAGCGACGACAACCTTCCTGTCCGCTGCATCAGCAGCGGCAGCTGCGATGGTCAGGCTGCCGACGCCGATCACGACTGCGGTCAGTAGATTTTTGATATTCATGGTGATGCCCCTTTTTGCCCTGGCCTTCGCGCCGAAGAAATTCACGCTCAAAGCGTAGCGTCGGAGAAAGGCAAGGAAGAGAAATACCAAACTATAATTATAGATTATGGGGATAAATGTTTATCGTCGTTTTGGCACCTGCTAACATTCTTCATGTGAGTTGCGCCTTGGGGCCATGCCGCGACCGCTTGCAATCGGCCAATCCAGCCACATCAATGGCGGCATAGCTCATCACCAATCTACCCTTCAGTGAAATGGAACGAGTGATGGACAGAATTTTCATCATGGGTAATGGCGGAAGCGGCAAGACCTGGCTGGCCGAGCAGCTAGCCGATAGACTTCAAATCCCAGCGGTTCATCTCGATGATCTCCATTGGATGCCGAATTTTGCCGGAGAGCGTCCGCGCGATGAACGTGACCGATTGGTGGCAGAGGCTGCGGATAGCACCTCTTGGGGTATGGAGGGCATTTACGGGTTGATCCTCAGGCAGGTACTTCCGCGTGTGAATACTCTTATCTGGCTCGATGTTTCTGATAGCGAGTGCACTTCAAACCTCTTGCAACGAGGACAAACCGGTGGTGGGACGGAGGTGCAGTTCGAGGAATTGTTGGAATACACGCGCGGTTACCGCCTCAGGAAAAACCACATGAATTCCTTCGACGGCCATGAACGGTTTTTCGAGGATCATCCGTTTCAAAAGTTAAGGCTGTCGAGCCGGTCGGATATTGCAACTTTCTTGGCGACGGTCTGAACTCGTCTCGACGATTCATCCGGAGGCCGACGCGCTCTCAGGCATGTCCGCCACTAGCGGCGCAAAACGGCCGCCCAGTGTGGGCAAAACGGTGTTGATAGGAATCTTCATTAGCGGTTGACCCAATCACCTGACGCTGTCAGGCAATCCATGAGATGTGAAAGGAACTGGAGCAGACGATGGATCAAACTCTCTTCATCAGCCTGTGCAAGGCCGGTAAATTTAGGGAAGCGCTCGGCCTTGCCATCCATGGCCGTGAGCACGAAAAATATGCGCCCAGCCGCTTCTCGATGGATAAGAAGACCGGACTACCAATCTTCTATCGCGGTAACAAGCGCGTCGAGGCGGATGCGACAGGTGAGTGGCAATTGGGAAAAAACACAAAACCATAGGGGGCGCGTTGATGTCGCCCTCGACACTCTTTCTGAGAGCCTCACCAAATTCATCCCGATTCGAAAAATTCGATAGCGAGATGCGCCACTTCATGGTGCAACGTCCGTCGATCAAGCCCTTCTGCCGTTTCGAAATCAGGGATCAATCGCAGGCCTTGCTCTGTCGGCTCCGAAAGGAAAGCATAGTGATCGACGCCTCCGTTGAGGATACTGAACTTGCTGTCAGGCACATGCCTATGAAGCCACGCGCCGAACTCAGCTGCAGGGGCATTCAATCCGCATCTCCTGAGACAACATGGATGGGCCTGGAGATAGAACGCAAACTGTCGTGCGAGAATCCCACCACTGATCTGGCCGGTGCGAGAACGAGGGCGGCCTTAACCCGATCATCTCTGAAGTCATCACGTCTGCGGTTCCATGACGTTCTGAAGACTTCGTTTTCCTGAATAAGGCGAGGAAGATGGTCAGCCACATCAGGAAATTCACGCGGTCCCCGAATTGGGCTTTTAACCGGATTTTCCGGTTCGAACTGCGAGTACGAGACACGCGCCCCCGCAATCAGCATTGCCGTATAGGCACCGGCTGAAAACCCTGCGACGAAAGCGTGATCGGTAACTTGACCGCCGAGCTTCACACGCCAGGTCCGATCATTCAGGAGCGCTGTCAGATCAGCCGCTCGCTCCCAAAGGCAAAGGAAGCCTTCCGGGCGGTATGCCTCGACGCCCGTATGTCCGTGATGATTTACGGCCAGAGCGACGTATCCGCTTTGCGCGAGGCGATGTGCCAGCCAGTCAAGACCGAAGGTGACGCCGCCACTGCCGTGCGACAGCAGGACGAGAGGACGAGCCTTCCCGGCATTCTTCAGTGCAGCATCCGGAGCGATGGGATGCAGCCGGAAAATCGGATGTTCTATCGCATGCGTTTCGTTGGCGCTGTCGACGGCCGGATACCACACAGTCCAGGAGAGCGGACGAGGGCCGTCACCAGTCCAGTTCGTCCTGGTGTGGTCGAATGAGAGCCCTTCCGTGAAACCGACCGGCATTAGGTCTCCTCTACAACAACGTTCCCGTCCATCTCAGGATCGCTCGCTCAAATAACTTCCTCGGAAATCCTTTGAGGCCTTCCTCGCACTACCCGATGGAGGGGCTGCCCACTTTGCGAGCTTGACTTACGTCAGAATTCGGGTTGATCGCTGCCATTCAGTCCAACTTGTAACTCCTGGGATATCTGGCCTTGCCGCCTCCGGCAAAATCGAGATGTATTCCAGCGAGTGTCCGTCCGGATCATCGAAGTAGACGCTTGCTGCTGGCATCCATGGAAAAACAACCGGTTCATCGATCTCCGGTTTACCTCCAAAACCACGGGGAGTGATACCTTTCGAACGGAGATATTGCGGAGAACGGATAATCTGATCGAGCGTCGTCTGAAAAGCGACATGCATTCTCGTGTTTATTGGCGAGCGATGAATTGACCATAATCCAAGCATCGAGCGATCACGGCCACCGACCCAGAAAAACACGACATGCCGATCTGGTATTGTGTGGGCAAGCTCTAGGCCGACGACATCGCGATAGAAGTCAATCGACCGATCAAGATCGGAAACGGTCAGGTGGCTTTCGTACAGGCCTGTGATTGAGATCATGGATATCAACTCCGTATCGGCAATCCGAAGCGCCATGCGCTGGAAGGCTTGCTTGGTGGGTTGATTGCGTTCATAAGACCTCAACTATAGTCGAGGTCAAGGGGCCATATGACAGGATATCCGTTCCGCGCCCTTGGAATCGTCGATGGCGATACATTGATGAGTGGTTTTCATAGCCGCATGCGCGGAAAGAAACCCTTCCGCTGCTCAACGGAGAGCCATGGAAATCGTCGAAAAAGGCGATAGAGTAACTTCGTGAGAAGGGATTCCCTGAGCTTCTCCGGTAGTCGGCAGCTGGCTTTAAAGGCAAAATTTGGCAGGGAATCTTTATGCCAGAATGCGCGTCACGGTGCTGCTTGATTAACGGGTCCGCGGTTCGATTCCGCTCAAGAGCGTTATCGGCTCAAACGCGTCGCAGTTTAGAGCTCTATCGAGCACGCGATGGAGTAGCGCCTGTAACGACATCGTCGTTATGGCCCTTGTAACGACGATGTCGTTACATTATAATGGGTAGGTAAAGGAGTTCTCCATGCCCACATCCCACACCAGTAAAAGCGCAGATGCCAGCGTGCCGCTGAATATCCGCATCAAGCCGGCGACCCGAAACCTTATCGATCGCGCCGCCGAGCTGCTTGGCAAGACGCGCACGGATTTCATGCTGGAGGCTTCCGAGCGCCGCGCCGAGGAAGTTCTGCTCGACCGTACGATATTCACGGTTAGTCCCGAACTCTATGCCGAGTACCTTGCCCGGCTCGATGCGCCCGCGCAACCCAATGAGCGACTGAAACGTACTATGACGACCAAGGCGCCGTGGGATGAGGCGTGACCCTCAGCGCACCGACACCACTGGCCGACCATCACGAACTGGCGGAATTCATTTCCGGCGTCGTTGAACTGGACGATTGGCTGCGTCGCCGCGCCCGCGCCAATCAGGCAGGCGGCGCATCGCGCACATTCGTCGTGTGCGAGGGCAACCGCGTGATCGCCTATTATGCGCTTGCCTCCGGCGCCGTTAAGCAGCCGGAAGCACCTGGCCGTTTCCGACGCAACATGCCCGACCCGATTCCGGTTGCCGTTCTCGGCCGCCTCGCCATCGACCGGACCTTTCAGGGGCGCGGTCTCGGCAGGGCATTGGTGCGCGATGCGGGCCTGCGTCTGCTCAATGCCGCTGAAATCCTCGGTATCCGCGGCGTGCTGGTACATGCGATTTCCGATGATGCGCGAGCCTTCTACGAGGCAGTCGGTTTTCTGCCTTCGCCGTCCGACCCCATGATGCTGATGGTTGGGCTGCGTGATTTGAACAACGCGCTCAATCCTTGACATCATCGTCGGCGCCGCTGAATTGGCGGCACATTTCATCTGATGGTCGTCGGTTTCTATTCCCATCAAGGCGGTAGGGATCGAAAGCCTGTCCAAAACCTCGTAGCAGTATTGTTTCAGAATTTAGTGGGACAGGTTGACCGGTATATAAAGTGAAGCGCCCGCCTTTTCGGCCGCTCCCTGCAGGCGCTTGTTTCTTGTCCATAAGGCCGCTCGCTGGTCAAGAAGGACCGATGCCAGCAAGTGCGCATCCGTGTAGCCAATGCCCATGCTGAAAATGCCGTGGCGATCGATCATTGTCATGACTTCGTCGTGGGTGGCGACAACCGCTCCGCGCTGCGCCGCCAAAAGCAATTACACTGCCGCGATCCCGAAGACTGCCGAGCGCAAGCTCGCCGATCACGGTCGGGTGGCAAAGAAGGCGATCGTCCTCAATAATCCTGCGCAGCTCGGCATCGACAAGGCGGAAATGATGAATCCAGATCGAGGTGTCCGCTAGGATCACTTGGCTGCTGTGCTCCGGCGGCGCGGCGCTGCCTCGGCATCGGGCATGGTTCCTCCGAGCGCGATGAGGCGTTTTCCGGACTCCACACGAACAAGCGTCTCCAACGCCTGGCGGACGAGCGCAGCGGTCTCCTTTGTGCCGGTTAAGGACCTAGCCTTTTCCAAAAGCGTGTCGTCGAGGTTAATAGTCGATCGCATGATCTGGCTCCTTGGCAGCATGCAAACTAGCACCATTTGGTGAGCAAATCCACGCCCCGTTATATCCAACGCAGTCCTATAACTGAAGCAGCACTCCACTTTATTTCTTGGACAGCCGGGTATGCCCGAAGCTGAAGCGAGCGCTATTTGGCCTGCCATATGCGTATGAAATGATGCCTCTCAACCCGAATAAATTGCGGGCCCACGGTCCGAAACTGTTCAAGGCGAACACGTTGAGCCACGATTCCAGAAGGATGCGATGGCCTTTTGCGCAAGGGTATGGCGGTCGGCCGCCTCCCTTTCTGATTTCGGGCTTTGGCCTTGATCCATGTGCCTGCATCTACATCGGGAATCCCGTGTTGGTGGCACGCAAAAATGTCCGTGTTGGCGTGCTCATCGATCGACGGTCGCTCGACGTTCCGCCAGGCGGCTGTCCGGCCGAGCTAAATGCCGTCAGCCGCACGTAAAGAACGGCAATAACGCCGACAGGTCGGTCGTGACGCGGAAGCACTCTTGAATGCCTTTCTTTGCGAATTGAGGCCGTCCATCAAAAGTTCTTCTGACCCCATCGTGCAGGTCATCGTGTTACGGAGAATTCAGCCGAACGCGGTCCGAATTGTCCGGACCGTGATGAGGCAATTCGAATACCGAGTGTGCTTATGGACCTGTCGAAGATAAAGACGCTAATTGCTTTTGTCGGGCGATCGAACATTAGCGAGCTGACGGTGACGGAAAAGGGCGTCACGGTTCGGATCTTCCGGACGCCCGATCAGGCAGCATCACAGGGCGCGGCGCAAGCGCCGAAGGCGGTAGCAGCTGGTTCCATCGAGTCCGCTCGCGATGCGTCTTCGGCAACTGCCGAGAGGTCGGCTTTCCCCGTGAAGGCGCCTGTCTTCGGCGTTCTGCATCGGGCGCCTGCACCAGGCCAGGAGCCGTTCGTCAAAGTCGGCGACGTGGTGGAGGAAGGACAAACCCTTTTCATCATCGAAGCGATGAAGGTCTTCAACAAAATTGCCGCGCCGTATGCCGGCCGCATTGCGCGACTGACCGAAGTCGACGGCGGAGACGTCGAGACAGGCGACGTGCTGGCGGAGATTGCGTAATGGCCGAGCCTCTCGATAACGCTGCATCGCCTAAGCAACGTTTCGATACGGTTCTGATCGCCAATCGGGGCGAGATCGCCGCACGGATCCAGCGCGCCTGCAGTGAACTCGGCCTAAAGACTGTGGCCATCTGTTCCGAGGCAGACAGGCAGGCGCTTTACGGCAAGACTGCCGAGAGCTTTCTATGCATCGGTCCCGCGAATGCGGCCAAGAGCTATCTCAATCAGGATGCGATCCTCCTGGCAGCGCGTCTGACCGGCGCGGGGGCCATCCATCCGGGCTATGGCTTCCTGTCGGAAAACGCTGCGTTCTCCGAAGCTGTCGAGAAGGCGGGCTATGTTTTCATCGGTCCGGGCGCTTCATCGATTGCCACCATGGGCGACAAGATATCAGCTAAACGGGCGATGATCGCCGCCGGCGTGCCCTGCGTGCCCGGTCCGGATGCGTCGCTTCACGACGATCCCGCTTCCATCGAGCGCATTGCGCAGGAGATCGGATATCCCGTGATCATCAAGGCCGCCGGCGGCGGAGGCGGAAGAGGCATGCGCGTCGTACCGGAGGCCTGCTCGCTGCACGAGGCGATCACCTTGACCCGGGAGGAAGCCCGTCAGGCCTTCGGATCTCCAGTGCTCTACATGGAGAAGTTCCTCCAGCATCCGCGCCATATCGAGATACAGGTGCTTTGCGACACCCATGGCAATGCCGTCTGGCTCGGGCACCGCGATTGTTCGATGCAGCGCCGCCACCAGAAGGTGGTGGAGGAGGCGCCGGCGCCAGGGATTTCGCCGGATGCGATCCGGCCTGTCGGGATGGCTTGCGCGGAAGCCTGTCGGCAGATCGGCTACCGAGGCGTCGGAACCTTCGAATTCCTCTACGAAAATGGCGCCTTCTATTTCATCGAGATGAATACGCGCCTGCAGGTGGAACATCCGGTCACAGAAATGACCAGCGGCATCGATATCGTCCATGCCCAGATAAGGGTCGCGCAGGGTGAACCCCTGGATTTGCTTCAGGACGACATGAGATGCGAGGGGCATTCCTTCGAATGCCGCATCAACGCCGAGAATCCCGACAGCTTCCTGCCTTCGGCCGGCATTATCGCTGATCTCGCGCTGCCTGAGGGACCGGGCATTCGCGTCGACACCCATATCCATGCCGGCTACCGGGTTTCGCCCTATTACGACTCGTTGATCGCCAAACTCATCGTTCATGCGCCGATCCGGGCGGAAGCGATGGCGAAAATGCGAGAGGCGCTGGCTGCCACACGCGTAGAAGGGATTGATACCAACCTTCCACTCCTGCGCGCGCTGTTCGAGGACGAAACCTTCGTCCGTGGCGAGACGGATATCCACTATCTCGAGCAATGGCTCAAGCAGCGGAGGGCGGCATGAGCGCGATCGACTTCAGCGATCCTGCGACCATTGCAGTCCTGACGGACGCGCTGGCGGCAGCCGGCGTGGACGGCCTGGAAATCTCCAGGCCCGGCGGACAGTTGCGCATCGTCGTTTCGAAGGAAGGGGGTGCCCAAGTCGCCCGGAGCCGAAACGCGCAGCCGGGTTTGATGGCGGCCCTGTCAGCGATCGTGAAGGCGCCGATGGCGGGCCGCTTTTGCGTCTCGCATCCGGCAGCACCGGTCGACGTCAAACAGCTACCGCATGAGGTTTCCGACAAGGACGTGATCGGTTTCATCCGCATCGGTTCCGTCCTGCTTCCCATTACCGCTGGCCGCTCTGGTTTGCTGACGAGGCTGCTGGCTGAGCGCGATGCGCTGGTCGGATTCGGTGATCCCCTGTTTGAAATCGAGCAGCAATCATGATTGCCACTTTGAACATCCTTGCGCCGCAACGCGAAATCGTCCCGGCCGCCAAAGGCCGGGCGCGGGTCTCCTTCATTGGAGCGCGGTCCTTCCTGCTTGAAACCTCAGGCGATTTCGATCTTCCCTCCCAGCGATGGATCTGGGCTTTGTCGCAAACAGTAAAGGGTTGGGCGGACATCGCGGAAGTGATACCCGGCATGACCAATCTGCTGGCTATCTGCAAGGAGACGCCCGAGGATCCCGAAATCGTCGTCAGCCGATTGCTGGAGGCATGGAATAACGCCCAAAGCCTCGATCTGGCGGGGAAGACGATCGAAATTCCGGTCCACTACGGCGGGCCATATGCGACTGATCTTCCCGCCCTCTGCGACCTTTCCGGACTAAGCGACCGGGACGTCGTACGCATTCACCATGAAGCGACCTATCGCGTATTCGCCTTGGGCAGCGCCCCGGGCTTTGGCTATCTGCATGGCCTCGATCCCCGGATATACATGCCCAGAAAGACAGTCCCATCGCTGAGAATGGAGAAAGGCTGCGTGACGATTGGCGGAATGCAGACGGGCGTTGCGATGCTGACCGGACCGAATGGATGGAACTCCATAGGCTATTCGGAACTGCAGATGTTCGATCCGGCTTCCTCGATACCGGCCCTGATGGCGCCGGGCGATACCGTGCGCTTCGTGCCGGCAAGGATCGAGCTATGATCGAGATCGTCGAAACCGGCCCATTCAATACGGTGCAGGATCTTGGCCGCCCCGGCTATCGCGATATCGGTGTGTCTGCCGGCGGCGCCATGGATCCGTTCGCTGTCAGGATCGGCAACATCCTCGTTTGCAACGATGAAGATGCGGCGGCAATAGAGGTGCAGACCTTTCCATTCAAATTGCGCTTCGACATGCACACCGTCTTCGCCGTAACAGGCGCCGACGGCCAGCCGCTGCTCGATGGCAGGGAACTGCTTGCGTGGTGCACGCATGTCGCTGAGGCGGGCCAGGTTCTCGAACTGAAGCAGCCGCCGACGCTGGCGCGCGCTTATATCGCGCTCGGGGGAGGGCTGGATGTGCCGGTTCTCATGGGCTCGCGAAGCACGGCGCTTCGCGGCGGATTCGGCGGCAATGCCGGGCGTCCTCTCATCAACGGGGACAGGATAGAAATCGGCTCAACACGTGATGAACTCCCGCTGCCGGCCAACGGTATCGCCGTCGTCGAGCCGGCCGTCGCGCTTGGCGATGTCTTTCCCGCCCCCATCGACGGCGCGTTGCCTGTCCGTGCCATAGCCGCCGGCGAGCAAGAGCTGTTTGTCTCAGATGGCGAGGCCTTCTGGAGCCAGATCTGGCGCATTTCATCTCGCAGCGACCGCACCGGCTATCGTCTGTCCGGGGAGCCAATCAAGCCCACGAAGACGATCGAGATGCGCTCCCATGGCGTCGTTCCGGGCGTGATCCAGGTGCCGCCTGGAGGGGAGCCGATCATTCAGATGAGCGACGCCAACACGGCGGGTGGCTATCCGAAAATCGCCGGAGTCATCGAATGCGATCTGTGGCGGCTCGGCCAGGCGCGCGTTGGCAGCCGGCTGCGGTTCGTGCGTTCGACGCATGCTGAAGCGCGTGCCGTTGAGCAGGCCGTTGCCCGGTATGTCGAGGATGTCCAGCGAACGTCACAAATGGTCAAGCGCGCTTTGAGGGCGATGGCATGACGATAGTTCAACGGCTCAAAAGGAGGAGGCGGTGAAGTTCGATCTGAATTCCGACATGGGCGAAGGTTTCGGTCCTTACCGGCTATGCGATGACGAGGCGATGATGAAGGTCGTATCATCCGCCAACATCGCCTGCGGCTTTCATGGCGGTGACCCGGACACGATGGCACGCATGGTGCGTCTTGCGAAACAAAACGGCGTCGGCATCGGGGCGCATCCAGGCCTGCCGGATCGGGCCGGTTTCGGCCGGCGCGAGATTCCATTCAATCCGGATGAACTTCGCCAGCAGATGCTCTACCAGCTCGGTGCGCTGATCGCGATCGCCAAGAGCGAGGGCGTGACCGTCGGCCATTTCAGCTTTCATGCAGCCATGGGCAATATGGTCAATCGCGATCCCGTGCTCGCCGATCTGATGATGGATGCCATTTCCACTATAGACCCAGGCCTCGTGGTATTCGTTTCTCCTGACAGCGAAATCGAAAGGGCGGCGAACCGTGTCGGGCTCAAGACGCTGGCGCTGTTTTTGGCAGACCGCGCCTATGACCGCGGTGGCAAGCTGGTGGCGCGCGGTCTGCCGGGCGCCCTGGTCAAGGACGAGGCCTCGGTGCGGGTGCGCGTTCGCCAGTTCCTGACCGACGGTACCGTCGAGGCCATCGACGGCACTGTCATCGCGATTCCGGCCCGGTCGATCCTCGTCCATAGCGATACGCCCGGCGCGCTGGAGCTTGCCCGCATCGTCCGCAGCGAAATCGAGGCTTCCGGCGCCACTCTCGCGCCTGCGGCCGAACTTGCTTCCTGATTGAGCCCTAACCGTCACGGTTCATCTCACCGAAAGATCATCTCGATGTCTTCCATAGCCGACCGTCTGAAAAACGTTTCCATCTCCGCTTCCGCAGCCATGACCCAACGTGCCAGGGAACTGGCCGCCAAGGGCATCAAGGTTGTCAGTCTTTCCTCCGGGGAGCCCGACTTTCCGACGCCGGCTCATGCGATCGAGGCGGCCCATGCAGCAGCACTCGGCGGCGACACCAAGTATCCACCGATGGATGGAACGCCGGCGCTCAAGGCCGCGGTCAGCAGGAAGTTCAAGCGGGACAACAATCTCGATTACAATGCCAGCCAGATCGTCGTTTCCGGCGGCGGCAAGCAGGTGATCTTCAATGCGATGCTCGCGACCTGCAATCCGGGCGATGAAGTCGTCATTCCCACACCGTCGTGGGTCAGCTACGCCGATATCGTCAAGTTCGCCGGCGGTGTTCCGGTGGCCGTGCCGTGTTTCGAACAGGCCGGTTTCAAGCTGCGCCCCGAAGATCTCGAAGCGGCGATCACGCCGCGCACCAAGTGGCTTATCCTGAACTTCCCGAACAATCCGACGGGGGCGGCCTGCTCGCGTGCAGACATGGCCGCGATCGCGGAGGTCATGCACCGTCATCCGCACGTCTGGATTCTAGCCGACGACATCTACGAGCACCTGGTCTATGATGGGTTCGAGTTTTGCACGATCGCCGATGCTGACCCCAGGCTCTACGATCGCGTCCTGACGATGAATGGTGTTTCCAAGGCCTATGCTATGACAGGCTGGCGGTTGGGGTATTGCGCCAGCGGTTCGAAGGAACTGATCGCCGCGATCAGCAACGTCAACGGTCAGAATGGTGGCGGCATCACCACCGTCACGCAGGCCGCGGCCATTGCGGCGCTGGACGGGCCTCAAGATCTCCTCAAGGAGCGGGCGGCAATCTACAGGGAAAGGCGCGATTTCGTCCTCGGCCAGCTGGCGAAGATCGAAGGGCTGCGCTGCCACAAGCCCGACGGCGCCTTCTACATCTATCCCAACGTCTCCGGCCTGATCGGCAAGACCACGAAGGGTGGGCGCAAGATCGAGACCGACATCGATTTCGTCATGGCGCTCGTGGACGAGCATCACGTCGCGACGGTACAGGGTGCCGCCTATGGCATGAGCCCCTATTTCCGCATTTCCTACGCGACAAGCATGGAAATGCTCAACGAGGGCTGCGCACGCATCGCCCAGTTCTGCGGGGATATGGGCTAACTCATGACCGCAGCCTTCCGGTCCGGTTGCCGCGCCGGAGGGCATTCGTCCTGCTCGCCGGCTTTAAAGTTTCAGCCGCTCGGTCAGTTCGACGAGAATGTCTTTGACGGCGAATGCCGGCTCTGACAGCGAACTCTGATCGGACGTGCAAAGTGACAGCGTTTCCTCGAGCCTGGGGGAGAGCAGCCGGCAAACGAGAGGCTCGCTCGATTCTGACACGATGCGATCGGCAATGGCCTTCGGCATGATGGTCGCTCCGAGGCCCGTTCCTACAGCGCGGGCGAGCGTCCGCACGATTTCGACCTCCGCCACGACCTTGAGATTGATTCGACTGCGCGTGAATGCGGTATCCACGGCGCGGCGCACGAAATTGTAGGTCGGCGGCAACAGCATCGGTAATCCGTCGAGCGCTCCAACCGGAATGGGTTTGGAATCCGCTTCGATGGCGAAGTCGCGATGTGCCACGAGGTAGAATTCTTCACTCAGAATCGGTTCGAACCGGACGCCCTTGATCGGGCCGACGCCGTGGATCAGGGCCATTTCCAGCCTGCCGTTCATGATCATCTGACTATAGGTCTGGCCGACGCTTTCGGTCAGGTGAAGCAGAATACCGGGATGCCGTTTTCTTGTCTCGGCCAGGAGTTCGACAGACAGCGTGGCGGCGCTGCTGAACGGCACGAGCCCCACGGAAACACGCCCTGCAAGCGAATTACCGGCGGCCGCGGCGTCTGCCTGCGCCTGTTCCATCTGGCGCAGGATGATCTGGGCATGCCGGTAGACCGCATGTCCTGCGTCGGTCATGGTGACGCCCTGCTGGCTGCGGATCAGCAGTTTCTGGCCGAAATGTTCCTCAAGTGCCGCCAGTTGCTGGCTCAGTGCCGGCTGGGCAAGATGCAGGATGTCCGCCGCACGCGTGATGCTGCCGCTGTCCACGATGACGATGAAGGATTTGAGGCGTCTTATATCCATGGGGAATTGGCATTATGTGATCTTCGCTGGAGCATGTTTACAGACGCGCCCCTGTTTTGCAAAGCGACCCTGGCCGAAAGCCGTCTTCACCCTCAATAAAGGCGAGAATTCCTGGGTTTTGGACCGTCCGTCCGTCGCCCGCCAATCTCCATAAAAGTTGCTTATTACTCCAAAAGTAATCGGTCTTAGGCAGAGCGTTAAAGCTCCGTTATTGTCCACAGCAACGAAAAGGGGATCAAAATGCCATTCTCCGATTACAAGACCGCATTGGTCACCGGCGCTTCCTCCGGCATCGGTGCCGCAGTCGTAGAGCGGCTTTGCCGAGAGAGTCTCGAAGTGCATGCGATCGCTCGCAGCACCGGCGCCCTGAAGGAGCTGGCCGAGCGTACGGGCTGCATTGCGCACCTCATTGATGTGACTGATCGCGCGGCAATTGCCGATCTCGCGAAGCGCGTGCAATTCGACATTCTGGTCAACAATGCCGGCGTCGACCGGCCGAAGAAGTTCCTCGAAGCGGACGAAGGAGATATCGATCTCCTGGTCGACGTCAATCTTCGCGCCGTCCTGCACCTGTGCCGTCTGATCGTGCCTGGAATGGTGGCGCGCGATTGCGGACACGTCATCAACATCTCCTCGATCGCCGGCAACTACAATTTCGGCGGCAATTCAACGTATCATGCCGTCAAGGCAGGCGTTGCCATGTTATCGAACCAGTTGCGGATCGACGTGTTCGGCAAGCACGTGCGGGTGACGGAAATCTGTCCCGGCCGCGTCGCAACGGATATCTTTAACCACGTCCACGGCAATGATCCGAGCGTCCGCGAACGCTTCATCGACGGTTTCGAATTGCCTCAGGCCGCTGACATCGCGGAGGCAATCGCATTCGCAATCGCCGCGCCTGTCGCGGTGAATATCGGCCACATGGAGATCACGCCGACGCTTCAGGTGATGGGCGGCTTGCAGACGGCCAAGCCGGAAAAGACTTTTTCCGAGGCCGGCCAATCCGGGGAGCCGAAGCGTTGAGCGGCTTCGATCTCTCGGCAATCTTGAGCAATCCGGAATACGTCGAGATGCTTCTGCACGGCATCGAAATGACGTTTGTCATCTACATAGGTTCGTGGTTGCTGGCGATGACGCTCGCGCTTGTGTTCCTGGGTCTGCGTTTTTCCCCGCTGCGTTTCGGTAATTCGATTGTCGCCGCCTATGTTTCGTATCATCGGAACGTTCCTACTCTTGTCCAGCTCATGCTTTGGTACTTCGGCATATTCACGCTGATGCCGCAGGGGTGGACAACCTGGCTCGCCGGCCACAATGCCGAAGCCATCTTTGCGATTATCGGACTGGGACTTTGCCAGGCCGCCTATTTCAGCGAGGATCTGCGCTCGGGCCTGCGCTCCGTCAATCCTGGTCAGATGGAAGCCGCCAAGGCCCTTGGGCACAGTTATATCTCGGCGATGCGTTTCGTGATCATGCCGCAGGGCGTTCGCAATGCGCTGCCGCCGCTCATAAACCACAGCGTTTCCCTCTTCAAGAATAGCAGCCTTGCTCTCGTCATCGGCGCATCGGAGCTCACGCATGCCGTGAAGGAAATCGAGAACTTGAGCTTCAGGACCTTCGAAATCTACCTGGTCGGCACAGTTCTCTATCTCTTTTTCTCGCTCCTGATCATGACCGGCGGCGCCTACCTCTCGATGCGCGCAGACCCGGCAAGGAGTGCACGCGCATGATCAACGACATCATCGCGATCATCAAAGACTACTGGCTGCTGCTGTTGATCGGCCAGTATCCAAACGGGCCGCTGGGCGGGCTCGCCAATACACTCATCCTTTCGGCCCTCAGCATCGCTCTCGCTTTTCCTGTCAGCATTCTTTTCGCATTGGCCAGGTTGTCGAAATGGCCAATGCTGCGCTGGCCAGTCACCGCTCTCGTCTATGTCACCCGCGGCGTACCTTTGTTGATGCTCATCCTTTGGAGCTATTTCCTCGTCCCGCTCTGGACTGGGGCGGATGTTCCGAGTTTCGTGACCATGCTCACGACGCTGGTGGTCTATCAGGGCGCTTTCTTAAGTGAAGTGGTCCGTGCGGGGATTGTCGCGCTCGGGCACGGCCAAATGGAAGCCGCTCGAGCGCTCGGACACAGTTACCTTGGTGCGATGCGCTACATCATCCTGCCGCAGGCGCTCTACAATATGATACCGAGCATCATCTCGACGTTTGTCTCGACAATCAAGGACACGACGCTCGGATATGTGATCAACGTTCCGGATCTCACCTTCGCGGCCAGTCAGGTCAACAACCAGCTTCTGACGCAGCCTTTCCAGGTGTTCCTCATCCTCGCGATTGTCTACTACGCAATCTGCTGGAGCCTGACCCACGTCGCAAATCGTCTCGAGCGGCGCATCGCCCTCCGGCGCGCCGGTCCATCCAGCCTGCGCGCAACACCCTTGGTTGCGACCTCAAAAATCGTATCGGAGCAGCTATGAGCACTTCAATTCCATCGACGCAGGAATTGCAGACGATCCGCCTGTCGAATGTCTACAAGAGCTATGGCGACTATCCGGTCTTGAAGGACATTGATGCCGAAGTGTCCCAGGGAGAGGTCGTGGTGATATGCGGACCGTCCGGTTCGGGAAAGTCCACACTGATCCGCACCATCAACCGGCTTGAGGAGATCAGCAGTGGATCGATAACACTCGACGGCCACAATATTCACGCGCCAATGCGTGCGAAAGAACTCAATCTTCTTCGTAGCCGCATCGGCTTCGTGTTCCAGAGCTTCAATCTTTTTCCGCATCTGTCGGTGCTCGACAACGTGTCGATGTCGCCGATCAGAGTGAAGGGTGTTGCGCCCGACGCGGCGCGCGACAAGGCAAACAAGCTTCTCGACCGCGTTGGTCTGGCCGACAAGGCCCATTCCTATCCAGGTCAGTTGTCTGGCGGACAGCAGCAGCGCGTCGCCATTGCCCGCGCACTCGCCATGGAGCCGCCGGTGATGCTCTTCGATGAACCCACGAGCGCGCTCGATCCGGAAATGGTTGGCGAAGTGCTGAGCGTGATGAAAAGCCTGGCGGCCGAGGGCATGACCATGCTCTGCGTCACCCACGAAATGGGCTTCGCCCGCGATGTCGCAGACCGCATCTGGTTTATCGATGCGGGGCAGATCCTTGAAACGGCGTCTCCCGAAGACTTCTTCAAGAGCCCGCGCCATCCTCGCGCCCAGCGCTTCCTGGCCGATCTACGGCATTAACCTAATCATCATAACAAAGGAGAACAGCAATGAACTGGAAATACCTTATCCTGGGTGTCGTCCTAGCTGGCGCGATCTCGCCGGCGAAAGCGGATCAGCTGGAGAAAATCAAATCCGCAGGGACTTTGCGCTGCGCGACCTTTGCCGACGTCCCACCCTTTGCGTCCCCCGATCTGAAGACGCGTCAAATGGCCGGCTTCGACGTCGATCTTTGCAACGCCATCGCCAAGGAACTGGGCGTCAAGGCCGAGATTAAGCCGGTCTCGGTTGAAGCGCGCGTGCCGGAGGTCAAGCTTGGCCGTGTCGACATTACGGTTGCCAATCTCGCTTATACATTGAGCCGGGCCGAGCAGATTCAGTTCAGTGATCCCTACTATCTCGCGAAGGAAATGCTCATCGTCCCGGCCTCCGATCCTGGCAAAAGCAAGGCGGATTTCGCGGGTCAGAGAATTGCCTCGACCAAGGGCTCCACATCCGAAATGTCGATCAAGCTCAACAAGTCCGAGCCCCTGACATTCCAGGACACGGCTTCGGCCTATCTTGCCGTTCAGCAGGGCAAGGCGAGGGGCATGGTGGCCAATACCATGACGACGACCAAGTTCGTCAACGAATCGAAGACCAAGGGCAAAGAAATGCGGATGATCGAGGAACCGATGTTGTACCAGCCGATCGGCATCGGTATGGCCAAGGACAATCCGGACCTGACCGCCAAGATCAACGAGGTGCTTCGCAAGCTCGATACGTCGGGCGAGCTCAACAAGATCTGGGACAAGTGGCTTGGCCAGAACACCGAATACAAGATGACGCGGACCGACAAGGTCGTATCGCTGTCCGAGCTGAAGTTCGATCCCATTCCGTAAGTCACCACTCGCTCGGTGCGGCCAAAACTTAATCTCAAAACGCTGAAGACTGCAGGCGGCGGGACGTGCTCGCCGTCGGTCTTACCTAGGGGGTTTTTTATGATCCACATCAGAGACATCGCTGAACGGCCAAGCAAGGCTGATGTCGAGGCACTTTCCAAATTCTCGCCGGCAACAATCCACGAAGCTCAAGGACGCAGGGGAGCGCTTTCCTCTCGCCTTAAGCCGGTTGATTATCGCATGAAGCTGTGCGGTCCGGCCTTCACCGTAAAATGCGCGCCGCGTGACAACATCATGCTGCAGCTCGCCATCAACTACGCAAAGCCAGGCGATATCATCGTCGTGTCGGCCGGCGAATACGAGGAGGCCGGCTCTTTCGGCGACGTTCTGGCCAATGCCTGCCTTGCCAAGGGCATCGGCGGACTGGTGACCGATACCGGAGTGCGCGATACGCTTCAGCTGAGGGAACTCGGCTTCCCGGTTTTCTCGCTCAGCGTTTGCATCAAGGGCACTGTCAAAGAAACGATCGCCGCCGTGAATGATCCGATCATCG
The DNA here is from genome assembly GCF_015353075.1 of Rhizobium sp. 007. Classification (NCBI taxonomy): domain Bacteria; kingdom Pseudomonadati; phylum Pseudomonadota; class Alphaproteobacteria; order Hyphomicrobiales; family Rhizobiaceae; genus Rhizobium; species Rhizobium sp. 007. Next base: position 374,890 of record NZ_CP064188.1, read on the forward strand.
TCGGTGGGGAGATCATTAATCCCGGCGATATCATCGTGGGCGATGCCGATGGCCTGGTCGTTGTCCGGCGCGCTGAAGTCCAGGATGCAGCCCGGCTATCGCAGGCCCGCGAGGATGCCGAAGCCGGCTATATCGACGCCTACAAGCAGGGCAAGTCGGTGATCGAAGTCAGCAAGCTTGAACCCGTTTTGAAAGCCAAGGGGCTGGTCGTCGACATCTGAAACCGGCCCGCGCCGAAGTCCAGCTGCTTGTTGCCGGCTTTATTTTGTAGTGCCGCGGCGGATACAATTATTGCCGCGACACACCCCAATCTCCTACGTCAACGGGACATAGGCGCGGCTCCTTCTGTCAAGCCAATCGAGGTCGGTTTTGCCGCCTGCGCGCAGATAGGCTGCGGCCTCAAGAAACAGCGGATGACGCAGATCCCGCTTTGTCGGAAGATGATGGTCTTGCCCTTCGATCCGCGCCATCATTGCCGCCTTTTCAGGCTCGTCGCTATATGCACGCGCCAGAAAGGTCACGGACCCATCTGTGAACTCAAACACATCGTACTCGTAATGGTAGTCGCAAAACCCATCAGCGTCAGGCTCGGATGCATCGATGTGATGCGATACTTCCACCGTCATGGGCCAAGCCGTGCCGTCCCGCCCCAAGACGGCCTTAATGCGCCACAAGGCCACTTCCGCTCGGTAAAACAGCTTTTCGATCTGCAACAAATCTACATGTCAGCGAGGTCTTCCTCGCCCCAGCTTTCTTTCGCGGGCGGGCGGGTGCCGCGCTTGCCCAATTCATGCGCAATCGGCACGTTTGTGGTCGAAACGCATTGTAGTCTCTAGCCCATCTTCCATCTCATCCGCAAGGGTTAGGAACCCGGGCTAAGGTATCACGCTCCTCAGCGCAACCGGTGCGGCCGTCGCGAAATCGAGGCCGGAGTGCTGTTACTCTCAAACGCGCGATGTGGAAGCGCGTCTTGAAAGTGAATTGAATCCGAGCTTTTCGGAAATCTCTTGTGCCGCGTTCAACAGGCTATCGAGATAGGCAGCGCGATTGCGCAGCCCGTCCTCGCGCGGGGCAACCAGGCACAGCGTGGCGATGCAGGCACCATCAGCCTGATAAATCGGGACAGCCAAACAATGGGTAAAATTCTCCACTTCACTATTGAAGGTGAAATATCCATCGCGTGCTGCCTGCCTTGCTTGGGCGATGAAATCCGCCGGCTCCAGCCGGCGGCCGTTTGGCAAAACGAAATCCTCCGGCGGGATAAGTTCAAGGATTTCCTGATCCGAAAGGTTTGACACGAGGAGGCGGCCTGACGCGGTCCAGGGAATGGAAACGAGTTCACCGACATTCGAGGAGATTCGGAACGGTCGGATGCCCTCGCGCATCATCGCAACCGTATATTTGTTGCCCTCGAGCAGACACATCTGCGCCGTCTCACGCGTTTCCTCGGCGAGATGGACCAGCATACGGTCGCACTCGCGCATAAGGTCGAACTGCTCGGCATATGCGGTGCCGAGGAAATAGAGGCGGCGGCCGAGAAAGACCCGGCCGTCGCCGCCCTGATAATCCAACATTCCGTGGTTGAGCAGCAGGTTGACGAGTTCGTAGATTGAGGAGCGCGGCGCCCCGATTTCCGCAGCGATCTCATTCGGGCGCATCGGCCGACGCTTCACACGCAGGAACTCAAGGATCTCGAAGGCGCGATCCAGTCCTCGCGTCCGTCGTGATACCGTGTCGCCGGAGGCTTCGGTCATGTTCTTCTCCGGAGTTGCTGTCAGGCGCGATCGGCGCGATAGGCCACGCAATCGACTTCCACCTTGCAATCGACCATCATCCGCGACTGAACACAAGCACGTGCCGGTGCATTCCCGCCAAAAAATTCAGCATAGACGCCATTGAAGCTCCAGAAATCGCGGGGGTCATCGAGCCATACCCCAACGCGCACGACATCTTTCAGACCGTAGCCGGCTTCGTCGAGAATACTGATCATGTTCTCGATCGCCTTGCGACTCTGTGCGACAATACCGCCGGGCACGATTTCACCCTTTTCCATAGGAACCTGGCCCGAGACATAGAGCCAGCCTGCTGCTTCCGTCGCCCGGGCAAAGGGCAGCGGTTGTCCGCCGGCCCCGGTTTCGCCAGCACCGTAACGCTTGATTGTCATGGGATCTCTCTTCTAGTTGAAACTTGAGGTTTTGAGAAACTCAGCGAGCCGCTCTGTCTTCGGACTGACGAACATTTTCTTCGGGTCGCCTTCCTCGCAGATGACGCCTTGGTTCATGAAGATGACGCGCGACGAAACTTCGTAGGCAAAGCGCATCTCGTGGGTGACGAGCAGCATGGTCATGCCGTCGGCGGCAAGCCCCTTGATGACCTGGAGCACTTCACCCACGAGTTCGGGGTCGAGCGCAGAGGTCACTTCATCAAACAGCATCAGCCGCGGCGACATGGCGATGGCACGGGCGATCGCGACGCGCTGCTGCTGGCCGCCGGAAAGCTGACCGGGATATTGGTCCATGCGAGCGGCGAGGCCAACGCGGTCGAGCCATTTTTCGGCAATGGCGCGGGCTTCCGGCTTCGTCATTTTCTTCACCTTGACGAGGCCAAGCATAATGTTTTCAGCCGCACTCATGTGGGGGAAGAGATTGAACTGCTGAAACGCCATGCCGGTCAGCGCACGCTGGCGTGCAATTTCTTTCTCGCTCTTGCGGCGCCGGGTCACGCCTTCGACGCGATAGCCGATCTCCTCACCGTCCAGGCTAATCGTGCCGCTCTGGAATTCTTCGAGCATGTTGATGCAGCGAAGCAAAGTCGTCTTGCCAGAGCCGGACGAGCCGATGATAGAAATGACTTCACCTTCCTGGACGCTACAATCGACGCCCTTGAGGACTTCGTGGATGCCGTAGGTCTTACGCAGACCCTTGATGTCGAGAATGGTCTTGACCATTGGGGAGCCTCTTCAGGACGGCAGGGCGGTCTTGCGCTCGACATATTTGCCGAACTGCTCGATGCCGTAGTTGACAATGAAATAAAGAGCGCCAGCCAGGAAATAGAACTGCAGGCTCATGAAATTGCGGGAGATGATCTCCTGCGTGCGCAGGAGAAGCTCCGCCACACCGATGACAGAGAGCAGGGTTGAGGCCTTTACCATCTCGGCCGCCGTGTTCACCCACGACGGCAAGCACTGGCGCATGGCCTGCGGCCATAGCACGGAAGTGAAGGTCTGGGTGAAGGTCAGGCCGATCGCCTTGGCGGCTTCGGTCTGTCCCTTGGGGATTGCCTGAAGGGCTCCGCGCACGATTTCGCCGACATGCGAGGAGCAGAAGATCGCAAGTGCGAGGACACCTGCCGAAAACGGCCCGAGATCAACTCCGGCGGCGGAGGAGACGTAATAGCTCGCCAGTACGAGCACGAGCACCGGCGTGCCGCGAATAACGTCCGTATAGGCGCGGACCGTTAATCGCAAAACTGCGCCGCCGTAGACGAGCGCCAAGCCGACGAAAACGCCGAGTACGGAACCCGCGAGGATGGCCAGCAGAGAGATCGATACAGTCATGGCGAGGCCGTTCATGATGACGTATCGGGCGATCCAGAGTTGTTCGAGAAAGGTGTGGGACATCCAGGCTTACCTCGGCAGGGCCAGACGGCCCTCGACGAAACGCATCAAGGCGGCGATGAGGAAACAGGTTGCGACATAGAGGGCGGACGTGACCATCCAGGTCTCTACGACGCGGAAGCTCTCGACGTTGATCTTGCGGGCCGCAAATGTCAGCTCGGGCACGGCGATGGCGGCGGCGAGCGAAGTGTCCTTGAAAAGCGAAATGATCGTTGAAGACAGCGACGGCAGCACGTTACGCAGCATCAGTGGAGCGATGATGGAGCTGCGGATTTGCATCCCCGTCAGGCCGATGGCGAGCCCGGCTTCCGTCAGACCTCCCGGAATTGACAATAATCCGGCCCGAAACACTTCGGCGAGATAAGCACCCGAATATAGGGATAAAACCAGCACGAAGCTTTCCAATTTATCGAGGCGGACGCCCATCTGCGGCAGCGCGAAATAGGCAAATAGCACCAGAACGAGGATCGGCAGGTTGCGGATCACCGTGACATAGAGCTGCGCTGCTGCGACCCCGTAGCGGTTCTTCGACGTCAGTGCGAAGGCCGAAAAAAGTCCGATCACCGCTCCAATCAGGATCGAGATCACCGCAAGGCCAAGGCTAAGCGCGAGTCCGCTCAACAGGAAATCGAAATTACGCCAAACGGCCGCGAAATTCAGAGTGTAACCCATGGCGTGCCTTCCCCTGAGGCTGAGGGAGCGGGAAAACAGGTCCCGCTCCACACGGCTGTTATTTGAATTCGACTGGGAAGCCGATCTGAGGCGGGGTTAGATCTTTGCCGAACCAGGTTTTGAAAGATTTGGCGTAGGTGTCGAACTCAACGCCGGTCATGGCTTCGTGCAGAGCGGTGTTGACGAAGTTCAGCCAATCCTGATCGCCGCGCTTGACGCCGCAGGCGTAGGTTTGCGGGTTCCAGCCGTAGCCGGCATCCTTGTAGCGGCCCGGGCTCTGCGTCATGTACCAGGCGAGCGACGACTGGTCTGTCGCAACTGTATCAGCGCGTCCAGATTCCAGCGCCTGATAAATGAGGTCGACGGATTCATACTGATCCACCTTCGCCTCCGGCAGCGCAGCATGCACCATGGCCTCGGCATAGACATTTTGCAGGACCGAGACGGTGACGGACGAGCCAGCCGCCTTCAGTGCGGCATAATCGGCATATTTTCCGTCCGCTTTGAGCATCAGACCCACACCTTCGCGATAGTAAGGAATGGTGAAGGCAACCTGCTGAGCGCGTTCGCCAGTAACGGTCATGAATTGGCAGGTGATGTCGACCTTGCCCGTCGTTATGTTTGGGATGCGGGCGTCGGAGGACTGGTTCACATACTCAATTTTTTCGGGATCGCCGAAGAGTGCCTTGGCGATGATATGACCCATATCGACGTCGAAGCCCTGAAGCTTGTCGTCTGCGCTCTTGAAGTGCCAGGGCGCATTGGTGCTGCCTGTGCCAAGGACGAGATGGCCGCGGGCAAGCACTTCGTCGAGCTTGCTGCCATCGGCGAGGACGGGCGTAGAAAACAGAGCTGTGGCGACGGCCAGCGACATCGTGCCGGCGAGGAAGGAATTGGTCATCGTGTTCCCCTTGATTGACCGTTTTTCTGATAATCCAATATAGCGGACATATGTCTGTGTTATTGGATTGACATATCAAGAGGTATGAGGAATGACTTGTCAATAGGCTCTGCCATAAAGATGCAGCGTCGATTGACGACAGGTTTCCGGCGGTGCAGCATTCCCCATACCGTTTTCAGAGGCTCCCATGCCCTTCTCATCTAAAGATTTGACGGCGATCGACACGCCGGCGGTGCTTATCGATCTCGACATCGCGAAGCGGAACATCCAGCGCTTCCAGGATTATGCAGACAGGCACGGTCTCCGTGTGCGCCCGCACATCAAGACACACAAGCTGCCAGCCGTCGCAGAGATGCAGCTTGCAGCGGGCGCAATCGGCGTCACCTGCCAGAAGGTTTCGGAAGCCGAGGCGATGGTTTCCGGCAGCAACGCCATACGCGACGTACTGATCACCTACAACATCATGGGTGCTGCCAAGCTGGAGCGCCTAAAGGCGTTGGCCGGAAAAGTAAATCTGTCGGTCGTCGCCGATAGCCGCGCGGTCGTCGACGGGCTGTCGGCGGCTTTCCATGCCGCGCCTGCGCCGTTGGCGGTGCTCGTGGAATGTAATACGGGCGCGAACCGCTGCGGCGTCGCGACGGTCGAGGAGGCCGAGAACTTGGCTGTCGCGATCCAGGCGGCACCCGGCCTCGTTTTCGGCGGGCTAATGACCTATCCGCCGGCAGGCGGCGAGGCGCAGGTCGAACGTTTCATGAGGCAGGCCACTACCCGCATCAATGCGCGGGGACTCACCGTTCCGGTTGTTTCCTCAGGCGGTACGCCGTCCATGATGCATGCGGCCGAGTCCCCGATAACGACGGAGTATCGTCCCGGAACCTATGTCTACAATGACCGATCGCTCGTGGCGCGCGGCGTCTGCGGCTGGGAGGACTGTGCACTGAACGTGCTCGCCACCGTCGTCTCCGTTCCCGCACCGGATCGAGCTGTGATCGACGCCGGATCCAAGACGCTGACCTCAGACTTGCTCGGCCTTGTGGGTTACGGTCATGTGCTCGGACGCGACGACGTTACGATCGACCAGCTTTCGGAAGAGCATGGAAGGCTGGTCAGCACGGGCGCGATCGGCCTTACGGTCGGGGACAAGGTGCGGATCGTGCCAAATCATGTCTGCGTCGTCACCAATATGGTTGACGCGGTCATGGTGACGAGTGGCGATCGGACTGGAGCGGAAATCTGGCCCGTCGTCGCGCGTGGAAAAATTGTTTGACGATGAAGTTGCCTGTTGTCTAGTAAAAGGTTGATCGAAAAGGCGTAATCGCAGCCCCCATGGCCGAGGCGTCGCTGCCGATCTCAGAAACAATGAGTTTTGGGCGCGGACGATCCACACCATAACGCGGGCGGCCAAACAACTCGGTGCGATCGATCATCATCTGGGCCAGGTCCGAGGGGACCTGTCCGCCGAAGACGATCGCCTGGGGGTCGAAGATCGCCCATATTGCGTTGACGAGGCGGTTGTAGGCCGGGGTAATCTCATCCACCCATTCGACGACGCCCGGCCATTGCGGATTGAAATATTTGCGCATGTAGGTGATGGAAGGGACATGGATGCCGTTCCGGCTGAGCCGTTCGATCAGAAGCTGCAGAGCCGGCCGGCGCTGGTTTTCTTGATTGTCATAGATGCCGGAGAACTCTCCGGCATTGCCATTTCCGCCCAGAAGCAGTTCTCCGTCGCTGATCAATCCGCCGCCGAAGCCGTAGTTGAAGCTTAGATAGGCGAAGTGCTTGATGTAACGGCCGACGCCGAACATGGATTCGGCGACAGCACCGGTATTGGCGCCGTTATGCACCCAGACCGGCTTACCGAAGAATTCGGCAAGCAGTGGCCCAAGTTCGATCAGCGACCATTCGTGGAGCGGCAGCGGCGCATTATAACGGGTTCCCCCCACGTGATAGCCGGCAATGGCAAAACCGATGCCGAAGAATGCGTCCGGCGACAATTCCTTGATTTTCTGCTGTTCGGCAAGCTGCTCACGGATCAGGTCGAGAGACTGCGCCATCGTGTGTTCGCGCAGCGTCACGCTGGTCTCGGCGAGGATATTGCCTGCCAGATCCATCAAACAGAGGCCGATGACGTCGGTATTGACGGATATCCCGCACGAATAGGCATAGCGGCCTTCCAGCCTCAGTGTGGGGCTCGGCTGACCGCGGCCGACACCGGGTTTCGGAGAGCCGAAGCCGACGATACCGCGTTCTGCCAGCTGGTCGATGATGCGGTATACCGATTGTTGGGTAAGATCGGTATGAGCCGTCACTTCCGAGCGCGACAGTCCAGGATGGCGCCAGATAAGTCGCAGGAGATTGCGCTCGTTGGGCGAGACGACGCCTTCCTCAGTGGCCCTTAGAAATCGGCGGGCAATGATCGCTTCGGGGAAATAGGGCATCTCTTACAAACCGGTCGGTAATTACTATGCATGTGTAATAATTCTGGCCTGTCTCAACGTCGAAATGGCTCAGTTGCATCTTGCAATATCGAGAAATATCGGCTGCGGCAAGCTTTTCAAAACCGTCATCCAATTGTTACACGCAAAGTGTAGAAATCGGCACGTTCATGGTCTGGATTAAGTTCGACCGTATTTTTCAGGACAGGTGAGAGCGATTATGAAGATTTCGACGCTGGCGGCTGCAGGCATCTGGGCGCCCGGCATAGACGGTACGGACGCCTTCATCACGCTTGTCGCCGCGCATGTCTGGGGCGGCATTCCGTTCAACTTCGTCATCATCCTGGCAGGATTGCAATCAATCCCACGCACCATGCACCAGGCTGCGGCGATGGACGGGGCAGGGCCCTGGCGGCGCATCCTCGACGTGCAACTGCCCCTGATCATGCCGCAGCTTTTCCTGACGCTGGTTCTGGAGTTCACCGAAAGCGTAACGTCTGCCTTCGCACTCATCGATACGATCACCGATGGCGGTCCGGGCGGGGCGACCACGCTGCTCGTCTACAAGATCTATGTGGACGGTTTCAGTGGATACGATCTTTCCGGCGCCTCGACGCAGACCGCGATCCTGATGGTCTTCGTCATCGCCCTTACTGCCGCCCAGTTCATGTTTGTCGGCCGGCGCATCAATTACGAGAGGTGAGCCATGGTTGAAGACGCGCGTTCGCTCAATTTCGCTGCCAGCCTCATCCTTTTGATCGGCATACTCTATATATCCGGGCCGCTCTATATGACGCTTGCGACAGCCTCGCATTCCTACGAATTCATGCTGCGCAACGGACTTGCCTGGTACCCGGGCGACGAGCTTCTTGCCAATATGGCGCGCGTCTTTTCGGAGACGCACATCCCGATCCAGATGCTCAACAGCTTTCTGGTGGCGCTCGGCAATGCGGCGGCGACCTGTGTCCTGTCGCTTCTGTCTGCCTATGCGATCGTCTATTTCCGGGTGCGATGGGCCGGTGTTGCCTTCGCGCTGATCCTTGCCACAATCATGCTGCCGCTGGAGATCCGCGTCATCACCACCTATCAGGTGGCGTCGAACGTCTTTTCCCCGCTGAACGGGTTGCTTGACGTCACCGGTCTCAACGATCTGATCGCACAAATCGCCGGAGCTCCCGTTCATCTCGAATGGAGCGTGCTCAACACACATTTTGGCCTGATCGCGCCGCTTGTCGCCCATGGCACAGGAACCTTCCTCTTCCGGCAGTTCTTCCGCACGTTGCCGACGGATCTGTTCAAGGCTGCACGCATGGACGGCGCCGGGCCGATCCGGTTTCTCTTCGATATTATTCTGCCTCTATCACGCACCAGCTTCGCAGCACTTTTCGTACTGACGTTCCTCAGCGGCTGGACGCAATATCTGTGGCCGCTCGTCGGTGCATCGACACCTGACATGCAGACTGCCGTGGTGGGGCTTGCGCGGCTCGTCCCGGACGCCGAGGGCACCGTGCCGGACTTTCCGATGATCATGGCCGGTGCCGTGATCGTTTCCATCATTCCCCTCGCAATGATCGCGCTTCTGCAACGCTATCTCGTGCAGGGTCTCGTCCTTTCGGAGAAATAGCAATGAACGCCATCGATACGGCCATCCGAGCCGCAGCTGCCGATATCAAGCTCGCAGGCGTTGCGAAGGCTTATGACGCCCAGACCGTCGTTATTCCGCCGATGGATGTGCAACTCAAGGCAGGCGAATTCACCGTCGTGCTTGGCCCTTCCGGCTGCGGCAAATCCACGCTTCTGCAGATGATCGCCGGGCTTGAACGCGTCAGTGGAGGGAAGATCGTCATCGGCGATCGGGAAGTGCAGGACCTCGAGCCGAAGCAGCGCGGCTGTGCCATGGTCTTCCAGAATTACGCGCTCTATCCACATATGACCGTGCTCGAGAATATGGCCTATAGCCTTAAAGTCGCAGGCCTACCGAAGGTGGAGCGTGCCGAGCGGGTAGAGGCGGTCGCGAAGATGCTCGGCCTTTCTGATTATCTTCATCGCAAGCCGGGGCAATTGTCGGGCGGCCAGCGCCAGCGCGTTGCGATCGGCCGCGCCATCGTGCGCGAACCAGGCGTACTGCTCTTCGACGAGCCGCTTTCAAACCTCGATGCGCAGCTCAGGCACGATATGCGCGTTGAACTTGCCGAACTCCATCGGCGCATCGGCGCCACAACCATTTTCGTCACCCATGACCAGGTGGAAGCGATGACACTCGCCGACCGCATCCTGATCCTCAACAGAGGGCGCATCGAACAATTTGATACACCGAAGGCTATTTACCACCATCCAGCTTCGGTCTTTGTCGCAAAATTCATCGGCGCTCCGCCAATGAATATTCTGCCGGTGACCGGCGATGGTTCCGCATTGCGGCTGGCTGACGGGCAAGTCGTGGCCGAAGCCTCTTTGACCGGCAATTATCAGCTTGGCATTCGTCCAGAAGACATCGTCGCCAGTGGCCACGGCGCCGGACGGCTTTGCAAGGCAATGCTGCGTTTTCGCGAAGACCTTGGCTCCCATTCGGTACTGGCGGCCGAGCTGGCCGGATTGGTAGTCCGCATCGCGACACCCTTCGGCGTCGACACTGCCGACCTCGTTGAGCTCTCCCTGAATTTCCCTCCTTCCCGGCTGCATCTTTTCGATGCGCAGACAGGCCGGGCCATAGCCGGTGTCTTCGGCGCCTAAAGAAAGAAAGCCTCATGACCTACAAAGACTTTATCGCCGATCCGGCGCGTTCCTGTGCCGTCGTTGCTCACCGCGGTGCCTGGCATGGTGCGCCGGAAAACAGTCTGGCTGCCATCGAAAAGGCCATCGCGCTCGGCTGTGAAATAGTGGAACTCGATGTCCGCAAAAGTGCTGATGGCGAGCTTTTCCTGATGCATGACGATACCCTCGAGCGCATGGCCGGTATCGACCGGGTGGCCGAGAGTCTCACGATGGCGGAACTCCGGTCGATTGCCTTGCGTGATGGAGACGGCGGTGAAATCCGTGCGCTCACGGATCAGCGCATTCCCACGCTGAAACAGGCTTTGGAGGTCGTCCGCGGCCGCATCTTCGCCGACCTCGACCTCAAGGACAGGGCGCTTTTTCCGGAAGTCGCGGCCTTGGCGCGCGCAGAGGCTGCGAGTAACGATGTCGATCTGAAGACCACGATACACACCAGCGCCGATGTCGCATGGGTTCGTGCCCAAAATCTCGACGGCGTACCGTTCATGGGCATGGCGCTCTTTACCGCCGAAGGCACGAAAGACACGCTTGCTGTGCTCGCCGAACTTTCGCCCTTCATGTGCGAGATCCGCTTCGACAGCCTGGAGACGATCGCACGCAACCGCGAATCCTTCGTCAAAGCGGGCATGGCGCTTTGGGTCAACACGCTCGATCAGCCGGGTAGCGGCGAATGGACCGATAGCGCTGCGCTTGCCGATCCGGATTCTATCTGGGGCCGGTTGATCGACGCCGGCATCAGCGTTATCCAGACCGACCAGCCCGCCGCCCTGAAATCTTACCTGGAAGTTCGCAAGGCATGACCATGATTTCCGATGCCGTGATCTCCGTTCTGATGGAGGATATGCGCCAGGCAGGCGAGGCGGAGATCCTGCCCAGGTTTCTCGGCGTGACCGCAGATGGCATCCGCACGAAGACTGCACCGGACGATCTGGTAACAGATGCCGATATCGGAGCGGAACGCCGATTGTCCGAGGCGTTTTCGGCACACTTCCCTGAGGCACTGCTGGTGGGCGAAGAGGCGGTTTCGGCCGATCCGGAGCTGCTTGCGCGCCTGACGAATACTGATCTCGCCGTGATCATCGACCCTGTCGACGGAACATGGAATTTCGCCCATGGCGTCCCTTTGTTCGGCATGATCGTTGCCATCGTTTCCGGCGGCGAAACCGTGGCCGGGCTGATCCACTATCCCCTGACCGGCGACTTTCTTGTCGCGCGGCCAGGCAAAGGTGCCTGGCATGTCGCTCGGAACGGAAGGCCGACCCGCCTCAGCGTTGCCGCGCCCGGTCCTGTCGGCGAAATGCATGGATTCGTGCCGCTGCATGTGTTCTTGCCTGAGGAGCAGGGGGCTTTGGCTCCGCGCCTGCGCCATTTCGGCCGCACGACCACGTGGCGCTGCTCGGCTTTCGAATACCGGATGGTCGCCACTGGCGCGATGAGCTTCTCCCTGAATGCGGAATTGAAGCCCTGGGACCATGCGGCAGGCGTTCTGATCCACCGCGAAGCGGGCGGCTATGGGGCTTTGCTGAACCGCGAGCCGTATCGCCCGGGGATGTCGAAGGGTCGGCTGCTGCTGGCGCCGGACCTGAGCAGCTGGGAGGAAATCAGGGCAGTCTTGTCGACGGAATGACGTCTTTTCGCAAAGGCCGCCGCGACCAGAGATCCGTTGCGGCAGCTTTGCGGTCGATCTTCGGCGAAGATCTCGCAAATTATTGGCATAATACACATGGCGTTTTGAAAGTTTTTATGTAAAAACATCGAGTTAGCTCACATGCCTTCGAAGGCGCGATTAGAACTCGTGACGGAAAAGTGGAACGCAAAGTCAATCTCAAAGATGTCGCGCGCGATGCGGATGTGTCCCTCAGCACGGCCTCGCACGCCCTGAACGGAACCGCCCCACTCACGATCGAAGTACGTGAGAGGGTTTTGAATTCAGCAAAACGTCTGGGTTATCTCGAGCGCCGAAGGAAGAGGGCGACAATTGCGGCGTTGCGTGTCTTGCTGCTTGCAATTCCCGACGATGCCGCTCCGCAAAGTGACCTCAACTTGGTGAGCTGGACGATCCTCAACGGCCTTCGGAAGGAATGTGAGCGACGCGGGATAAGAACCGTACCCTTCGTCAGCACCGGCCGGAGAATCGATGGTAATCAGGTAAGGCAGATTGCGCTTTCGGAGCGCGCTGATGGTATCGTGATCTTGAATGACGATCAGCCGGAACTCATCCGAAGTCTTGCTTCTGCCGGCATGCCCGTCGTCATCATAAACGGCGAAGATCCGGCCATGCTGGTCGATACGGTGACGCCGGAAAACCGCTTCGGAGCGCGGTTGGGTATCGAACATCTGCTGGCGCTCGGACATCGTCAAATTCTGCACCTGACCTGGAAGGGGCGAACGACGATCCAGCGCCGATATGACGGCTTTTCCGACGCGTTTCTTGCCGCGCAGCTTCCTGTTCTGGACGGCATGATCCTTGAGGCTGAAGGATATGAACCCAGACATGGCGAGGCTGCCATCAATGCGCTGCTTGATCAGGATCCTGAAATGCGAGGGGCGACCGCCATCTTTTGCGCCGCCGACAACCTGGCGCTTGGATGCCTGAAGGCATTGGCTGATCGCGACATTCGCGTGCCGGAGGCGATTTCCGTGCTGGGATTCGATGATATCGTCCGAGGCGAGTTCAGCCGTCCACCATTGTCGACAATCAGTGTTCCGGCCGACAGGCTCGGCGCTGCTGCCTTGTCCCTGATCGAACAGCGGCTGATCGCCAATGATCCGCACCGGCCGGCCCACCGCCTGGAACTGGGATGCCATCTCGTTTTGCGTGGCAGCATTGCCCCGCCACGCTGACCGGGATCACTTCATCCCGGTTCCGGCGATACCTGTGGTGATGTATTTCTGCAGAAACACGAACACGATCGTCACAGGCAGCAGGCTGAGAAAAGTCATCGCAAGGATGTAATGCCACTGCACCGAGAATTCTCCCTGAAATGCATTCAGGCCGACCTGCAGCGTAAAATTCTCGCGGCTGTTGAGGACGATAAGCGGCCAGAGGAAATCATTCCAGCGCCAAAGGACGGAGAAGATCGCCAGCACCGCCAAGGCAGGCGCCGTCAGCGGCAGAATGATACGCCAGAAGATGCAAAATTCGCTGGCCGCATCAACGCGTGCAGCCTCAATGAGTTCATCGGGAATCGTCAGCATATATTGTCGCAGCAAAAACACGGCTGTCGGAGAGGCGATCGTCGGAAGGATGACGCCCCAGAGGTTGTCGGCAAGACCAACGCCAACGACCACCAGATATGCCGGGACCATGACGACGGCGAGCGGGATCATCAAGGTTGAAATGATGATCACGAAAACCGTCTTGTCCCCGCGAAACCGGTATTTCGACAATGCGAAAGCTGCCATGGCATTGACCAGGAGTGTCAAAACCGTTGCGACGAACGTGACAAACACCGAGTTCTTGAGGAAGGTCAGGAAGTTGAAACGCGTCAATGGATCGGCGTAGTTTTGTGTGGCCACGGTCAACCGCTGCACGGGTGTGATACTCTTTACATCGACGCTGACGGGCTTTTCCGGACTGACAGGGTCAACCATTTGGGCTTTGAGGCCGATACGGCGGACCATCGCCATTTCGCGCTTCTCACCATCAATGGTGACCTGCCAAAGGCTAAGCGGCTTGTCGAATCCGGGTACAGTCTGCTCGACGGCAGCGCGGGGAAGCAGCGTCGGCGGAAACCGGGTGATTTCAGCCGCCGGCTTCAGCGAGGAAAGGCCCGCCCAGACAACGGGAACAAGCACCGCAAGGGTTCCGGCAAATAGCCAGATCCATGACAATATGTCGGTCATATCGATGCGTCCGGCCCGGCGCGTGCGCGTGAGAAACCTGATGGGGTTCATAAGGTTATTCATTTTATGACTCCATTCGCCGGCCAAGGCGCAGCTGTATCAACGTCAGTACCAAGAGCACCAATCCCATGAGAACCGATGCCGCGGATGCAAGGCCGAAGAGACGCAGATCGCTGCTGAAAGCCATCTGGTAGATGTATTGCACGATAAAGCTGTTGGCTGTGCCCGGGCCACCGCCGTTCGTAAGAACCCAGGCTTCGTCGAAGATCTGGACGGACCGGATCATCAGAAGAATCAGAACGACCAGAAGGTTCGGCCCCAACAGGGGCAGCGTGATCCTGAAAAGCGTGCGGCGAGGCGAGGCTGCATCGATTGACGCGGCTTCATAAAGCTCCTTCGGGATGGCCTGGAGACCGGCCAGGAGGATGAGGGTGTAAAAACCCATGTGAAACCAAACGGAGACGACCACGACGAAGAAGCGCGACCAACCGACATCCAGAAGGAAGATTTCCGGGGGTACGCCGAGCATCTGCAGGAAGGCGTTAAGCAGACCATTTCGATCAAGGAACCATTTCCAGATCAGGCCGATAACGACGGGAGACAGCAATACCGGATAGAAGAAGATTGCTCTGAAGAAGCCTCGCGCGGCAATTGCTCGATTAAGTATCAGTGCGGTGATCAGGGCGACGAGCAATGTGGCGACGACGTTGAATGCCACGAACCAAAGCGTATTCCACACAGCCGTCCAGAAAAGCGATTCCCGGCAAGTTCCGGGCCTCAGATAGTCATCGCAGGCAAGCAGGGTGCGAAAATTGTCCAAGCCGACAAACGGCCGGTCCGACACGAAAAGGTTCGTCCCGCCCGTAAAGGCGTAACCCACGGCGATTGCGATGGGGAGGAACGTGAATATGCCGAACAGAACCAAATTCGGTGCCAGAAACAGCCATGGCATGCGTTTCCGGCCGAGGACGCGCTCCATCCCGTTCACGGGGGCCTCGACCACTCGCATGATCGTTTCGCCTGCCTGATAAAGGACCGCACCTTTCTTGAGCGTCGTCATATCAGAGCCTCCCTTGGCCTTGCCGCCGGCCAAACGCCAGGCCGCTTTCGGGATCGAAGAGATGAACGCGCACAGGCACAGAGTTGATCAGGACGCGGTCACCTGGTGACGGCGCGAAATGACCTGGCTCGTGAATGATGATCTGCTCGTCCTGCCCCTCCAGGTTGCCGTAGACATAGGTTTCGGTTCCAAGCCCCTCATGATACTGGACGACGAACGGCAACCCATCTTGACCGGAGCGTGAAAAGTGCGCAGGCCTGACGCCGGCAAGCACTGCCTGGCCAACCTGAATTCCGGAAAGATCCACGTCACTGATCAGCTTGCCGCCGTTGCCGACGTCGACGATAACGCCGCTTTCACCGATACCGGCGACTTTACCCTTTATGATGTTCATGCGTGGAGAACCGAGAAAGCCTGCCACAAAAAGATTTCGCGGGTAATCAAACAATTCAAGCGGAGCGCCCACCTGCTCTACCTGTCCGCTGCGCAGCACGACGATCTTGTCCGCCATTGTCATCGCCTCGACCTGGTCATGGGTGACGTAGATCATCGTGGTTTTGATCTCACGATGGAGTTTTGTGATTTCGGCTCGCGTCTGGACGCGCAGTGCGGCGTCGAGGTTCGAAAGCGGCTCGTCGAAGAGAAAGATATCCGGTTCGCGCACGATTGCCCGGCCGATCGCCACGCGCTGGCGCTGCCCGCCTGAAAGTTGCTTCGGACGCCGGTCGAGATAGGGCTCGATTGCCAGCATCCTGGCCGCTTCGGCAATCCGCGCCTCGATCTCGGCGCGCTTGAACTTGAGGTTCTCCAAGCCGAAAGCGAGGTTCTTGCGAACGCTCATATGCGGATAAAGCGCGTAGGACTGGAAGACCATGGCGATCTTGCGTTCGGCGGGCGAAAGCTGGCCTACATCCCGCCCTCCGATAGAGATTGCGCCGGATGTTATGTCTTCGAGACCCGCGATGATGCGCAGCAAGGTCGACTTGCCGCATCCGGAGGGACCAACAAAAACGACGAACTCGCCATCCTTGATATCAAGTTCGACATCATGCAGGACCTTGATGGCGCCATATGACTTGTTGACGGTGGAAAGCTTCAGTTCTGCCATGCCCTGCTCCCATCAGGTGTCGCCGTTTCGAAGGCGACGTCTATCTTGTTCCATCCCTGCGGCAGGGGTGCTGGCCTTTTAATCAGCACCTCTTCCAGAAAGATACCCGTGACCCCGGCCACGTAGGCGGCTGGCATTCCTCCCGGATAGCGCTCAAGACCGATCACCCGTCCGTCTGAACCGCGCGTCCAGGCATTGGCGCGGCCGCCTCCATCGGCACGCGGCGCCAAATCCGCATTCGTCGGGCGCAGGTCATAGAATTGTCCTGTGCCCAGTTGCCCGGGCTGCTGGACCAGGTTTATGCGCGCCATCCGGATGTTTCGAATGCCGGCGGAAGACGTCGAAATCAAACTGATCGCCCCCTCCATTCGGCCGGTTATGTCTTCGACGATCAGGTTCTCGATCGCCCCGGCAGTCCGCGCCGCGACGCGGTCGACGACATTGATCGTCAACGCTTCTCCCGAACCCCAGAAGCCGTCGAGCGTTTCGTGGCACTCTACTCTAATTCTCGAAAATCTGACGTTCGATATCCGACCGCCGTCGCGCGAGAAAACTCCGAGCGCACGGTTGGAGGCCGAGACATTGCAATCCTCGAATACGGCATTTGTGATATCGCCATGCGTTTCCGTTCCGATCTTAAGGGCGCAACTCAAGCTTTGGATCGAGCATCGGCGGACGAGAATATTTTCGCATTGCCCTATGGCGCCACCCGCCGGACCCATACTCGTCTTCAGGCAAACGCCGTCGTCAGCGGTCGATATCAGGCAATCTTCGATGATGGCGCCGCGGCATGCATCGAGAACGATACCGTCCGTATTGGGAAGACGATGGTCGTTCTCGATCCTCACTCCCCTGACCGCAACATCCGTGCAGTCGACAAAATGCAGCGTCCACATCGGCGAGCGGGATATATGGATGGAACTGATCTCAACCCCGTCACACGCCTCGAAAACGACAACGCGCGGTCGAAAATCGGCCGGGATGAATGTCCCTACCGTCTTGTCGTCACCGACGATGAAGTCGTCGCAACCGGCTTCGAGGCGGCCGAAGCCCGTCAGGCTTATCCGCCGCGCATTTTTGGCGACGATCATGCCGCGGTTTGATTTTTCGGCAATGACCGAAACGGTCGTATGTGCATACGCGTCATAGTCCGGGACCGGACGCAGGATCGCGCCGGTGGCCAGATGAAGATCGACGTCGGATTTGAGCTGGAGCCCCCGGCAAAAATGGATACCCGCCTCAAGTACCACGCGCCCGCCGCCTGAAGCCGACGCTTGGTCGATCGCTGCTTGCAATCGAGCGGTATCGTCGCTGCCGGCCGCATCGATCGAGATTGGAGACGCCGCGCTCATTGCAGGTGACCGCGCTCCATAAGGACTTCCGTCAGGAGCAGCATGGTGAGCGCCTGGCCGTAAGGCGTCGGCACATTCGGTATGCGCCTATAGAAATCGAGGTCGTGGCCCATCGGTGTGCCGTCCGAAACACCATGGACCACGCCTTCCTCGTCGATGCGTGCCAGCACGGCCGAAAGCGCCCGCTCGGCGTAGATCCGGTCGCTGCTATCCAGAATGCCGGCATCTACGCCACGCAGGATGCCGTAGGCAATTCCGGCGGTGGCTGACGTCTCCAGTGGCGACGAGGGGTCGTCCAACAAGGTTGTGAACATTCCATCCGGCCTCTGGCACGCCTTGAGCGAGCGTACCTGGCTCGCAAGAACATTGGAAAGGTAACGCCGGTCCTTCTCCCCCAGCATCGGCACAAGCTCGAACAGCTCCGGGATGGCCACCGTGATCCAGGCATTGCCGCGAGCCCAAAAGGCATTGGCAAAATTGTGCCGTCCATTGAAGGTCCAGCCATGATACCATAGCCCACTCACCGGATCCGACAGGTAGCGCGTGTGGATCACGAACTGATAGACGGCTTCGTCGATCCATTCGTCGCGTTTGCAAAGCACGCCAGCGCGCGCGAGAAAGAGGCAGGCCATGAACAGCGTGTCGTCCCAAAGCTCGCCCTCGTTGAGGCGTTCCTTGACAACGTGTTGAAAGCCACCGTCCTCGGTTTTGGGCAGTTCCTTTACCAACCATTCGGCCCAGTCTTCGACAAGGGCGACAAAATCGGGACGATCGACATGCTGAACGAGGATGGCAAGCGGCAGCATCGGGGCCGTGCTGTTGATCTGGCGTGGCGGTAGGCCCCGCTCGATCTGGCTGCTGTACCAGGCCACAAGGTCCTGAAGCGCTTTTTGATCATTGGTGGAAATCGCGCGTCTTAGGAAGCCGTAAAGACCAACGCCGACTTCCCAATCCCATTCGTCGAACTGGATCCCCGAGGTGGACTCGGCGGTCGCCAGGCCTTCCCTGATGCCCTTGAGACGGCTGAAAGCCATCGCGACCCGATCGATGGTCGAAAGAAGGGCGGTATTGTCGACAGAGGTTGGGTTCATGCTGGCACCTATATTCAAGAGTAGAACGGTCTTTCAGTGTCAGCGTCGGATGCTGCACTGTCGTAGGTAAGGATTGGGTGCGGTTGATCGTAAGCGAAGGGCCTGGCCTGCCCACCGAGCGACAGCCCGTCGGCATAAGACAAACTGATGGCCGGACCGCCCCCTGGCGTCAGCACAAGACGTCGACGCTCGCGGTCGAAGGAGACCGCCGTCTGACGGATGCGCTCGACGAAGGTGGTGAACGCGTCGCCATCGCCGCATCCGACAATTGCTGCCCAGCCACAAAGCGACCCATAGGAACGCACTTCGCGGCCAGCCGTTGGACCGTCCGAGATCAGGTCCAGACCGTTTGATGCGTAGATGGCAGAAAAACCGTTGCCCGAGCGCGCCATCAGCCAATTGGCGTCGATGACGAGATCGTCCAGACCGTCGCGGCCGATATAGGCGTGCGTCCATGCATGCCGTGCGTCGCGGGTTTCCTCAATCAGAAGGGCGACGTCACGATGCTGGGCGACGCGCGGCAGAATGCCGTTGCCGGCCCAATAGGACGGCCTTTGATTGCCCCATGGATCATCCTCGCCAGGATGGTTGATCCAGAGCCTTGCCATGGGATGGCCAGCCAGGCGCACATCGATGACATGCTGCTGATGTCCCTTCTGCCCGGTCTTGTGATCAATGACGGTCGAAAGCTGTGCCGCTTCGTTCTTGAAGAGGACGAGCTTTGCGCTCTCCAGGCCCTGACTATAGCGAGCCTCCACGCTTCTGCCCGGACCCAGGTTTGCAAGATCGGCGAGATCGGCAGGCGGTTCGTAGCTGCCCGCGCAAAACAACGGCAACGACGCCACCCCACTGTTGAGCCAACCAGTTCCGAAAGCGACTTGTGCGAAGGGTGCGAGCTCGGTCAGAGGGCCGGCGCGCAGCTCTTTGTCATAGGCGCGGCCCTGCGATCCGGCCGGAACACCCGAAAGCGTGTGCAGAGCGATCATCCGGAAAATGAGATCGAGCTGCGCACGCGCGCGCTCGGCAATGGACGCCTCAGCCCAGCGCTCCAGCGCCAGCAGCCCGATGAAGTCGACCGGGTAGTATGCAGCCGAATTCCATTCCGCAAGGCCGTGTGCTTCCACACTGTCGAACCAGTGCGCCAGGCGCGCGGCGGCGAGCTCTGCCTGCTGTCTTCCTGTCCTGCCCGAAGCTGAAAAGATCTTCTCCGGCAAGAAAAGCCCCGCCAACAGTTGGCTTGTGTGAAAGCACAGCACGTGGTTTTCGCTCCAAAACCACATTGCGTCATTGCCCGGCTCGTCGACCCAATAGCGGTAAGACAGAACGGAGTGCTTTATGCGATCGACGGTGCCGGCCGGCATTTGAGCGGCATAGGCGCCAAGCAGCCAAAGAAGCGGCACCATGATGAAATCCGAGCAATCTTCACGCGCATCGATAGAGGCGAGCGTTGCTTCCATGATGCGGTCAAAGCTCGCCTGGTCTTGGTAGCCGGTTTCCATCATTGCAATGATGCGCGCCACACGATCAGCACCGAAGCGGGCGCTGTATTCGAGCGCTTGCCGCTTGCGATCCTTCAGTGTCGCCTTGAGTGACGATGGAGAAATGTTTGCAAGAAAGCCGGCATCGATGACGCGCGTGACCGATCCCGGCCCGCTGCCGATCGTCAGATGCACGCCATGATAGCCATCTGCAATGCGACACACATTTTCGGCTATCAGACGGCTTTGATGGGCACGCAGGGTCAAGAGAGAGTGTGCGAGAACAGGCCGCTCATGGCCGTGGCCGATGACCTTCAGCTCCACCGGCACGTCGCGCTGGGGCGCCGTATCGAATACCAGTTCCAATGGCTGGTTGACGAAGACGTCGCGTGCAGGGCGCACGCCGCGCGCAAGGTTTTCCAGTTCGCGGACTTCGTCCTGATCCAGCGCCACAGGCAACAGCACGCATAGCGGCTCCTTGTCCAGCACTTCAAGTTCGAAGAACCAGGTCGTGTCGCGTTCGGCAAGGTCCTCGGAGTGAACGAGAATCTGGTTGTCGCCGGCTTCCAGCGACAGCGCGATGTCCGTTGAACTTTCCAGATTGCGCCTGAACGGTTCGAAACGCACCGCTTCCTGCCCATTGACCCATATGCGAACCCCGCCGCAGGTCTTGAGCCTGAGATGCAGGAGACGGGGCGACGCCGTCCTGAAGGTGCCCCTCAGCCATCGACGCAGATGGGTCGGCACGTGCCAGAATCCGGTGAACTCGACGCGGCGGTTTGAGCCAGGTAGGTAGAGGCTCTTTGTCGGCCACGACGTATCGGCAACGAGTTCCCGCCCGACCATTGTTGACCAGAAAGCCTTGCGGCACGGCAGATCCCCAACGTCGACAAATCCATTGATGAAACGATAGTCGACGCGATCTTCCGCCGGCGCAGCGATGCCAGGAAAATAGCTGGCGATGAGATCAGAAACCGCCCAAGCCGTCACGGTCTGACCTTGGCCAACATAATATGCAGCCGCCTCGAGGCCCGGCCCTTCGTTCACAGATCGCCTCCTCCGCAATCGAATGAAAAATTTTTCATTTCCGGTTTTGTGCGAGTTCTTTTCGAGTTTTGCTCAAATATCCGCGCAACTGCCCCAGAAAATAGCTTGACGGCAGGAATGTCAAGTATATGAAATTCGTTTATCGACGATCTCAATCGCGATTTATGAAAATGTTTTCATGGGAGGATGAAAATGAAGCACTCTCTTTCGGCAGCATTCGCGCTCGCTCTGACGGCCGGTTCCTTCGCGTGGTCCAGCATGGCCATGGCGCAAACCAAGACGATTACTTTCCTGTTCACCGACGACGACCAGGCTTACGTCGAGCGAATGGAAGCACTCAGCAAGGAATTCGAGGCCGCACATCCCGACGTCAAGGTCAACTTTGTGTCGTCCGGCTATGACGCCGTTTCCAAGCAACTGCCTGTGCAGCTTGCCGTCGGCGAGGGGCCGGATGTCGCCAAGATTTCCGACTGGCAGCTTGCGCCATATTACCTCGACATGCGTCCTTACATGAAAGACCCCGAAGGCTTCGCCAAGCTGCATGGCGACAGTCTCAACATTCTTCGCTTCCAGGGCGTCAATGATCCGCAGTCGATCAACGGATATGTCGCGTCGCAGACATTCAATCTGCCGTTTGTAAACAAAACGCTTTTCGAACAGGCAGGCGAACCGCTCCCGAAGTCCGACGCGACGTTGAAGGAAATCGTGGAAGCGTCCGCGCGTGTTGCCAAGGCCACAGGTGCTCAAATTCCCTTTACGATGGATCGATCGGGGCATCGCTTTTCCGGCGCTGCATTCTCGTATGGAGCGACCTACGTCAAGGACGGCAAGTTCTCGTTTCCGGACGATGCCGCCAAGCGTTACATTGCAGATCTTTACAGCTGGACACAGGACGGTTCCTTCCCGAAGGAAATGTGGGGAGCGGCCGGCGGATCTCAGTACAAGAACATGGGCGACGAATTCGTCAACGGTAACGTCGTGACCTATCTTGCCGGCAACTGGATGGTGAACCCGTTCCAGCAGAAGATTGGCGATGCTTTCGATTGGACGGCGATCAGCGCGCCGTGCGGCGATGCCGGCTGCTACGCCATGCCGGGCGGCACCGCGATTGTTGGCTTCAAGCGCACCAAGTATCCGGAGGCCGTCGCCGCCTTCATCGAGTTTCTGGGTTCCGAAAAAATCCAGCGTGAGGTCGCCGAGAATTACGTCATTCTGACAGGCGCCGACATCAAGGACCCGCAGTACAAGCTCGCGAGCAACAATGCTAAGGATGCGATGGCCGTCTTCCTGGCGAGCCGCAAGAACGTGCCGCAGGCAGCGCGCGACATGGAGCGCATGAAGGGATCCTCAGCGATCTACCAGTTGATCGTCCAGAGAATGAGCCAGTTGATCGTCGGCGAACTCTCGCTCGACGAAACCTATGCGGCGATGAGCGCCGATGTCGACAAGACCAACCAGGCAATCGCTGCCAAATAGCTGGCCACACTTATCTCGGCAGAATGCCAACCATCCACGGCCTTCACCGAAGGCCGTGGATAGCAGCGCCCACGCGGTCGGTGCAGGCTGTGCGAATGCTCGACAGTTTTTGGAGGTGATCCTTCTAAAGACTGCGTTCGGCCTTTCGTTGTTCATCATGCTGTTCACCACGACGTTCTTCGAGCAATTGCCCAAAGAGCTGCCGAAGCGCAACCTGCTGAATCCGAAACGAAGTTCCACCTAAGAAGAGGCAACGACCGGCGCCGATCGCCCTGCTGTTTTTCTCTGTTTCTGCAGTCGTTCCAGATCGCTTTCCCGAATCTCAGCGGTCAACGTTGCTGTTGGGCCACATGTTAGGCAACGCAGGCAGTTGGCGGATATCGAAAGGCGTTCGCAGCAGACATCGAAGGCGCTGGCTCAGTGGCGGTCCGTGAGCTTCGCTTCCCATGAGTTGGGCGAGCTATTCCGGACGACCTAGGCGGTGCTCATCGTCGATCAGGATCAGTCGCGCTGGCGCGCTCTCAGTCCATTCCCAAAGGACGAGGTTCAGATCCTCCCAGGTCGCGCCCGGGGCGAAGCTTCGGACGAGCAGACCATGATAGCCGGCGGCGGCGAGCCGCCTGGCGAAGCTCTGTGTTCTGGCCTCGCCGCTTGCCTTCATCTGGTCGCGCCATGTCGGGTCTGAAATCGCGGCGGCGTCCATCCCTTCGGCCTGGAGCGCATCTTCGTCGCGACCATCGAAGACGCGCTCGAAAGAAGCGTCATAGGAGACGAGCAACGTCGGCTGCAGGTTGCCGACCTGATTGGCCTCGCGCAACGCGGTCATCACTGATAGCGACGTGTAGAGCGCCGGCATCCGCTTTGGATTGAACCGGCCGCCATAGAGTTCAGCTCCCCGACCCGAGAGTGGCTGGCGAGCATAGATCGGGTTCAGCGCCCGGTAGAGCTTACCTTCATATTGCATCGGCTGGGACTATGCATGTATGCCAGCGTCGACCGCGTCAATATAGTCGAGCACCTCATCCGAACGGCCGTCTCGCACCAGCTGCATGGCCGTCTGGCCCGAGAAGCCGGACAGGGGCTCGGAGCGGTACCAGGCATAGGCCATCAGAGCTGAGCCGAAACGCGGCTCGACCTTGTTGACGACCTCGATCATCTCGCGCAGACGCCGCTGCGTCTTGCCGGAGCGGATACGGTCCTTGCGCTGGATTGCGTCCTTGCCGAGTCCGGCCGTGCGGGCGATCTCTTCTCTGGTCGTGTGGAAAGCGTCCGCGATTTTTCGCGGTGCAAACAGCCCGTTATCCGCATATTGGGCAAGACCCATTTCTCTCACCTCCGTTCCACACTGCCAAACTTACTGACAATATATAGCGTCAGAAATTGTGGCTTTCAATCCGATAATAGAAGCAGGGAGACGGAAGGGAAGGGCTGGTCGTCGAATCGGTCAGACCGGCCGGGCCCTTTCGCCCAACCGCGATCCCGACCCAGAGCTTCAAGCCCTGCTTGGTCAGCCCGCACAGGGATGCTGGGCCCCAGTTGCACCGGTCCGCCCGTTCCGCGGACGTGGGGGAAGTCTTGGCGAAAGAAGACAACGACCGGCACAAGGCCGCGTCCGCAGTCCTCGAAGCACCGCACCGTGTATGTGATGATCCGCGTGCCTTGAAGGAAACTCCCGATAAGTCACGCCAGACGAAAGGCCAATGCGCTGCTGCGAGCGACCATCAAGCCGTCGGCATCGTGCAGCACGAGATTGCGGCATTCAAGGCAACTCGCGAGGCCAGTGCCGCCGGTGACTCCTTTCTTTGAGGGGGCCGGAACAATTGGATGCTGATGCGGTTGGGGAAGCACCAAATGAGGAAGCTCGAATGAATGACGCGACAAATTTGGCGCTCCTTCTCGGCTCGCTGACGTTGACATGTTGGATCGTTGCAGGCGCAGTGGCCGTCTTGGGTACAGGCGATGGACTTGGCCAGCACGATAAGCAGCGAATAAGCGAGCTCGTCTCGCTGGGCCTCAATCTTGTTGGCGTCATCTCCGCGGTCGCGATGGCTGCTATCCTGCTAGCCGCGTGACGATGGTCAGTTCAAAAGCCGGCCAAAGCTTCCCCTGGACGGCAGGCATTATGTTCGGCCTCGGCCTTGGTGGCTTCTTTGACGGCATCGTCCTACATCAAATCCTGCAATGGCATCACATGCTCAGCTCCTGGTATCCGATCACTTCGATTGAGAACCTCGAGCTGAATACTTTGTGGGACGGCGTCTTCCACTCGGCGACCTACCTTTTCGTGCTCAGCGCACTGTTCATCCTATGGCGATCGGCCCGGCTCGCGCACTTCCGCTGGTCGACGAAGGTGCTGATCGCAACAATGTTGATCGGCTTCGGACTGTTCAACGTGATCGAGGGGCTTGTGAACCACCAGGTCCTAGGCATTCATCACGTCAACGAGACGGTCGACCGGGAAGCATGGCTATACTGGGATATCGGCTTTTTGGCGTGGGGCGCGGCGATGGTGGCTGCGGGTTTGGTCATGGCAAGGCGCCCATGACGGAGCGCGACAAAGCATTTCTGGGAGACATCCTAACCGCGCTGACATGGGTAGCATTAGGTTTCGGTGTGGTTTTCGCAACAGAGCGAGACGCCTTGCGCAGACTCCGCGCAGCATCCAGGTCAAAACCGCCGCACATTAGGTAGAACCCGGCAACGCGGCTGATCTTCCCGACCAACCGCAGATGAAGGAGCGCTTCACATCCGAGATGCGCACCGGATGACTCTCCGCCAATCAGGACGCGGTCTACGCCGATATCAGCAAGATGATCGACGAAGGTACTTCTGCCTTTCAACGTTCTCGGCCGGACCGAATGATCCGCCCCCTAGTTCCGTTGACCGTTAATCTCAGCAACTGCCGACTGATGCGCCTCGTGCCTTTTAGCCGTCCCTCCCCACAAGGCCAGCAAAATGACAGCAATGATCAGGTAACAAATTTTGCTCGATAAGGTTCGCAACGCACTGTTGCCACGCGTACACTCGAACTCGCTCAATTAATCGCGCTCCCTACTGTTGGGCGTTGTTTGACGCCATACTTAATGCTTTAGAAAGGTTGCATGAACGTCCAAATATGGGAACCTAATGTGCGTGAGGCGTATGGCTTCAACGCGCCCGTTGGATGATGCGGCGTTTCCTGCATCTCGCGCAGTCCCTTGATGGCGGTTGCCGTAGCTTCCCATCATGCGTCCATGCCCGAGATTCGATTTCGGCAATCGGCGTCGGCCTCACCCAGACAATGCCCTTGAGCCGATCGGTGTATTCGACGGGTGGTTTTCTCACCGTAAAGCGGTTGAACCCAGCCTGCAATTTGCCATGCCACGCCCTCCTTGAAGCCGCCCGTGACGCTCCCGACATGGACCAGCCGTCCACCCTTACGCGCGCCGTGAGTTTCCAGCGATATCTTGGCTTTCATCGTTCGGTGTCCGACGTCCCAGGACCCAGGACGGCTAAGATCGGGCAATATAGCTGTCAATGCTGTGTCAGCTGGAATAACAAACTTTAACAGAGGCGCCAAAATGACTTCGCGGAGCTTTTGTGTCGATACTGTTCTGTCGCAAGCGAGTTCAGCTAAGCAAAATGAGACGAACGGAGCCTAGGACCCGTCGTTAGCTTCGTGCGTGGCGGAAACGAGGTTCGCCTTACCATTTGGCCGCCGCGCCATATATTCTCGAATATGAATATCCTATGGAAGAGGCCAAGGCGCTTAGGGATTTGGCGGCGAATGTCGTCGATACTCGCCTTGTCGTTGATCCTGATTTCGCCGTTCGCTTCCGCAGCTTCTGCGTTTGCAGCAGAGCGCGTTGCCATCGTGCTGAAGTTGAACGGTGCTGTCGGACCAGCGATGGCTGACTATGTGAAACGCGGTCTTCAACATGCCGATGAAATCAGTGCGAGCCTGGTCGTCCTGCAGATCGACACGCCGGGCGGCCTCGACACTTCGATGCGGGACATCATCCGCGCGATCATCGCCTCGCCAGTGCCCGTGGCAAGTTTTGTGGCACCGAGTGGCGCACGTGCTGCCAGTGCCGGTACTTATATTCTCTACGCCAGCCACATTGCAGCCATGGCCCCGGGCACCAATCTGGGCGCAGCGACACCGATTTCGCTTGGCGGAAGCCCTTTCGATGGCGACACGGAACCGGGCAAGGATGAACCGAAGGAGCCGGGCAGGCAGCCGCAGTCACCACGTAATGCCAGTGAAGCGAAAGCCGTCAACGATGCTGTCGCCTATATTCGCGGACTTGCCGAACTGCGCAATCGCAATGCCGACTGGGCAGAGCGCGCCGTGCGCGAAGCTGCAAGCCTTTCATCAGCCGCCGCCGCACGAGAGCATGTAATCGACTATACCGCAGCCACCATCGAGGATCTCCTGAGGCAGGCTCAAGGGCGCATGGTGCGGGTCGGCCAAAGGGATATCCTGCTCGAAACCGCCGGGCTTGCTGTTCACGTACTCGAACCGGATTGGCGAACGCGTCTGCTTTCCGTGATTACCGATCCGAACATTGCCCTTATCCTCATGGTGGTTGGCATATACGGGCTGATCTTCGAATTTCTTGCCCCGGGAACACTGATGCCCGGTACAATCGGCAGTATCTGCCTGCTGCTTGGACTCTATGCCCTGGCATTGCTGCCGGTCAGCTACGCCGGCGTTGGATTGCTCGCCCTTGGTGCCGGCTTGACAGTGGCCGAGGCGCACGCGCCCTCTTTTGGTGCCCTCGGCATCAGCGGCGGGATTGCACTGGTGCTCGGCGCGGCTCTTCTGTTCGACACGGATCTCCCCGAGCTCGAAGTCTCCTCGTCCGTACTGGCCGGCATCGCCATTGCCTGTTTCGCTTTCAGTCTCATCGTTGCCCGGCTCGCAATCGTTTCGCATCGGCGCAACGTCGGCACCGGCACCGAGCAGATGATCGGTATTTCGGGCAAAGTCGACAGTTGGAAGGGCGCCTCGGGATATGTCATCGCGCATGGCGAACGCTGGAGGGCAACCTCCAGCGAACCGCTAGTCGCCGGCGATAGCGTTAGGGTGACCGGTCGAAACGGGCTGACTTTAGACGTCGTCCGCCGGGCGCAGGAGACTTAGCGGCTTTCAGAAAGCAGGAGGAAGCGTCATGGGCATTTTTGCAGAACTCGCATTTTATCTTGTGGTCATCCTCGTTTTGCTGCTCGTGATCGCATCGGCGATCAAAATCCTGCGCGAATATGAGCGCGGCGTCGTGTTCACGCTCGGCCGCTTCACCGGCGTCAAAGGCCCCGGCTTGATCCTGTTGATCCCCTATGTCCAGCAAATGATCCGGGTGGACTTGCGCACGCGGGTGCTCGATGTGCCCGGTCAGGACGTTATCTCACATGACAATGTCTCTGTCCGCGTCAGCGCTGTCATTTATTTCAGGGTCATCGATCCGGAAAGATCGACGATCCAGGTCGAGGACTTCATGGCGGCAACGAGCCAGCTCGCTCAAACAACGCTGCGTTCGGTCCTCGGCAAGCATGATCTTGACGAGATGCTGGCCGAACGCGACAAGCTCAACAGCGACATTCAGGAAATCCTGGATGCGCAGACCGACGCATGGGGCATCAAGGTCGCCAATGTCGAGATCAAGCATGTGGACATCAATGAATCCATGGTCCGTGCGATCGCCCGGCAGGCGGAGGCTGAACGCGAACGGCGCGCCAAGGTCATCAATGCCGAAGGTGAGCAGCAGGCTGCAGCAAAGCTGCTTGAAGCCGCCGAAATCCTCGCCAGGCAGCCGGAGGCCATGCAGCTTCGCTATCTAAGTACGCTGAACGTGATCGCTGGCGAGAAGACCTCGACGATCATATTTCCTTTTCCGATGGAGCTCGGCAATCTGATGCCGTTAAAATCGGCCCAAGCTTCGCAAAGCTCAAGGGGATGATCGATGGGTTGGTCCTTCAAGATGGGTACGATCGCCGGCACGGCCGTACGGGTTCACATTACCTTTGCGCTGCTGCTCGTCTGGATTTGGATGACGCATTACCGGATCGGAGGCATGCAGGCGGCCTGGGGCGGCATCGCCTTCATCATCGCCGTCTTCGTCTGCGTCGTGCTGCACGAGTTCGGTCACATTGCCGTTGCGCGCTACTTCGGGATCAAGACGCCTGATATCACACTGCTACCGATCGGCGGCGTCGCCCGTCTTGAACGCATGCCCGAGGTGCCTCATCAGGAGCTGCTGATTGCCATCGCCGGCCCGCTCGTCAACGTCGCGATTGCGGCGCTGATCATTCTTGCCATCGGCGCGTCAGCGGGCATCGAGCAGATGGCCGATGTCGAGGATCCTGGGGGCGGTTTCCTGGCTAGGCTTGCCGGCGTCAATATCTTCCTCGTACTTTTCAACATGATCCCCGCCTTCCCGATGGATGGAGGACGGGTGCTGCGGGCTGCCCTCGCATCGCGCTTCACCTGGTCACGCGCGACGCAGATAGCCGCTACGATCGGCCAAGGCCTAGCCTTTGTTTTTGGTTTCGTCGGCCTTCTTTACAATCCACTGCTGATTTTCATCGGCATCTTCGTCTACCTCGCAGCAACGGCTGAAGCGCAGAATGCGCAGATCCGCGAGCTCTCCAGCAGAGTTCTCATCAGCGACGTGATGGTCACTAAATTCGTAGAACTTGAACGCTCGGCAAGTATCGACGAGGCGATCGAGATGCTGCTTGCGACAACCCAGCGCGAATTTCCGGTAACCGATTCCGCCGGCCGCTTTGAAGGGCTGCTGACGCGCGACGACATGATACGCGCCTTGAAGGACAAAGGTCCGGACACGCCGGTTGCAAGCGCGATGCGTACCGACATTCCGAGAATCCATCATCGCAAAAGCCTTGAAGATAGCTTGCGTTTGATGCAACAGGGAAATGTGCCGGCGATCGCGGTCGTGGACGGTGCCGATCATCTCATCGGTCTTCTGACGCATGAAACGATCGGAGAAATGATGATGGTTCGTGCGGCCGTAGCCGACGGTTTCCGCTTCGGCCGCCTGCGCAGATCCAAGTCCTTGTAGGTCCCGCGCAAGAAGACGCCGGCCAAACCCAATGTCATGTGCCGGCTTTGATCGTGAGGCAGCCCTGACATCGCGCCGGCGAGAGCCACGTTGCCGCCGGAGCTTCTCGATGAACGGCGCGCCTCCTCGACGCGATTGGGACGGCCGGCGATGGCGAGCCGTACGCGAACAACCATGGGCGGGTCTGTCGAATTCGTCTTCGGGCGTCGTTGTCCGGCATCCTTTTTCGCCGCCTCGAGAACTGCCCCGACGTGCCAGAGTGGTCATCCGCTTTATTTGTCAGAGTAATGTCCTCCGAGCCGACTGCGAGCGGGCGACGCTTCATCTGATGGTTGGGGTTGCCGGGCTCCGGCAAGCCGACGCGAGCGAAAGAGATGGAAGGGGCATTGCGGCCGTTCGGCTGATGCCGGATGAGTGGCATCTTCGCCTTTTAGGTCAGGATCTCGAGCATCCCGAGCAATGATGAGCTAACCATCACGCGTAGATGCGAACCGCGCCATCGCTTCAATCATGATGACGGCCGACGCCGCGCCCGGATCGACGTGTCCCACTGCCCGATCACCCAGCCGGGCTGCGCGACCCTTGCCCGCGATCATGCCGCTCGTCGCCTCACAGCCGTCGCGCGCCGCTTGAACGGCCGCCACCAAGCATTGGGAAAGGGAAGCTCCCCGACGCCGGGCATCCAGCGCAGCGTTTGCCGCCGGCCCCCAGGCGTCCATCATTGTTTTCTCGCCGAGCTCTGCCTTGCCGCGCTCATGGATGCCTTGAACCATCGCCGCGACAACAGATAGGAAGTCGTCGTCGCTCAATGCCTGCTTTTCCTTCGCGGCAGATCCGGCGCGCATGAATGCCGTGGCATACAAGGGCCCCGAGGAAGCGCCGACCGCGTTCAAAAATGCCTTGGCGGCGGTGTTGAACACAGGCGTCGGCGCAGTCTGGGTGGAGTCGAGTTCGCCAACGGCCTTCGCGACTGCCTGGCAACCAGCGTCCATCGCGAGGCCATGGTCCCCATCGCCGATGACACCGTCCAACTCGCAAAGACGGTCGCGGTTCTTCGCCATCTCCTCGGCGATGCGCGCAAACAGGTGCTGCAGGTCCCTGGTTGTGATCGCCATTGGTCACCTCGTAAACATGGCGCAATCGCAGGGATGGTCGATCAAGCGCTGAAGCTCCTCATCGAGGTGCATGACGGTGATCGAGGCGCCGGCCATTTCAAGCGACGTGCAGTAATTTCCAACGAGTGACGTGTGGATGACAAGTCCGGTATCATCAAGCCGGGACTTCACGCGACGCATCATGATGTAGAGTTCCATCATCGGCGTCGAACCCAAAGAGTTGACCAGGACTGCGACACGATCGCCGGGACTGGCATTCATCTCCCGAAGAATGCTGTCCATGAGTTCGTCGGTCACCTCGTCGGCCGTTTTCAGCGGCCCGCGAGCCACGCCGGGCTCTCCGTGAATTCCCATCCCGATCTCCATCTCGTCTTCGCCGATCAGGAAGTTCGGTCTGAGCGTCTGAGGCAGCGAGCACGGCGAGAGCGCGACGCCCATCGTGTAGGTCCGCGAATTGGCGTGCCGGGCGGCGCGCTCGACGTCGTCG
The DNA here is from genome assembly GCF_015353075.1 of Rhizobium sp. 007. Lineage (NCBI taxonomy): Bacteria > Pseudomonadati > Pseudomonadota > Alphaproteobacteria > Hyphomicrobiales > Rhizobiaceae > Rhizobium > Rhizobium sp. 007. The sequence goes on from NZ_CP064188.1 coordinate 406,410, forward strand.
AGGGAATACAGAAGATCGCATGCCGCACCAGCGGCCTTGAATATGAAAACGTTGCCCGCCACGCCGCGTCGCTTGTGCATTTGATCCGAAGGGGCCGAGGCAACGTCGTCCGTCGTCAGAACGGTCCGCACTTCTATGTCGTCCAGGGCAAGCATTTCGGCGGCCATATCGAAGTTCATGACGTCGCCGGCATAATTGCCATACATGAAAAGAACACCGGCACCGCCGTCGACGGCTTTGGCAGACGCGATAATGGGATCGGGCGGCGGCGATGCGAATACATTGCCTACAGCAGCAGCGTCTGCGAGCCCCTTGCCGACAAAACCGAGGAATGTCGGTTCGTGCCCGGATCCGCCGCCGATGACCAGCCCGACCTTGCCTTTGCGAGGCCCGTTTTTGGCAATGATCGCCCGTGGCATGTCCTCGGCCGCATAAAGATGGTCCGGATGAGCCGCCAGGACACCTTGCAGCATCTCATCGACGACGTTTGCACCGAAATTGATAAGCTTCTTGGTCTTCACGCCGATCCTCCCCTGATCGAGGCACGATGTCATAGATGCAGTTGCGACGCTGAAGGTCAATCCGCAAGTGGCAAGACCGCTGTCGCGAGCGGGGCGAGTTGAAGGATTGCGCTCGCATCTCCTGACACTCTCGTGCACGCGCCACGATCGATGGTTTGTTCGCTGCCCGTCAGGTTGACAATGTGAAGCCTTGCCGCTCTGGTGCCGTTAACGACAAATGCCAGGACCTCGGCGGGGGAGGAGGACAGGCACTCCTGCCAGGATGAACCAGCCAATGCAGACAGCGTCCGCACCGTATTGAATAGCGGGCGCCGGCCACCTTCCTCGATCGGTTCAGTCGGACCGGCGATCAAACCAAACGGACCGGTCAACGCCGATAGCGTCAGGCATTCGAGATCGGCATCCAGCACTCGGATGGCGTAACCAAGTGCAAAGGCCTCCGCGAAACGTCCGTTATGCCGCGGGTCGCGGTTGGCCATGGGGATGCGTGCACCCGACGGATTATCCATCGTGCGGCTGCCATAGGGGTTCTGTCGCATCGCGATGGTCGACGGGCCGATCCGGTAGGGCTTCCGGCCGTAGATGGCACGCACGGAGCGCGTGATGAAGGGCAGGGCCTCCAATGTCTGCATGACGCTGAGATCGTCGGCCGCATGCACGATCGGGTTGGTGCAGTGGTTGATGAAGTCAAGGGGTCCGTCCGGTACCTGTTTGCGGTTGAGTTCAGTAAAATAGCTCAGCATGCCGCCGCCGATGCGAATGCCCGAAAAGGCCGAGCGGGCTCCCGCGTAGACCTCTTCAAGAGGTGGGCAGTCGGGCCATTTGCTGCCGGGCGGTGTTGATTGCCGGTCGACCGAGGGCGAGATCATGATCGCATCCGGTTTGAATTCCGCCGACTGCATCTGTCGGGCAATCTCGGCCGCCTCGAAGAATGGGGATTGCTTGCAGGGAAGTGCGATCTCCAGCGTCGAGCGTCCGCGGTGAATGGCGGCGATTGCGGCGAACCGGTTGAGTGCTTCGACGCCATGTCCAGAACCAGGATCGAAATGGAAGAGGAGTTCCTGGGAAGCGATTTCCGATAGTATCGTCTTTGCCGAGAGCGTCGCATCAGCTTCCTCGGGTGTAATGATTAGACCGATTGCCGGCATGGTACCGGTCCGCGCCCCGAGGTTGAGTTTTATAGTTTTGCCGAAGGCCGCAGCCGAGGGGCGTTGGCCGCGGCGGCCATCCCTGATGATGAGCGATGCTTTCTGCCGGACGGGCCGATTTTTTGGAATTGCATAAGGCCACGGAAGGGCGAGTGGTCTGACGTAAGTCTTGAATGAGGCATCCGACCAGTTTCTCTGGTCTTCCATTTCAAAGCTGTCGCCCTCCATCCTGCATTCGGCCTTGACGGCAGGCATGACGTCATGGCTGATGGCGCGCATCTCCTTGAACGGTTGCCACGGCTCGATCAAATCAGGAAACCTTGTCGCGACGATCCTGCCGTCGACGTGCTCGACGGCAGCCCGCGTTCCGGCTATTCCAACGATCGGATGCAGGATACAGAAGCCGCAGCGGTTGGTCTCGAAGCCTGTTTCCGAGACAGCTTCGGCCTCGAAGTCGAGCCAGTCGGTGCTTCCAACGATGCGAACGTCGATGACGAGCGTCGTGTGCTGCGGTCCGTCGCACCGAGCCCGGTAGCCGACCTCGAAACCATCGTCCTTCTGGCTGATCTTGTGGTCGGAGATCTCCGGGCTCAAGGTGCCCCAGTCCCGGTCGCGCACAAGGTAGGAGATTGCTCTCAGCACCTCGCTTCCGTCATAGGTAATGGTGCGGAGGCTGCCATTGGCAAGATCGGCCTCCAGTTTTCCGGCACGCAGTCGGACCGGCTTCGGTTCGACGAGGCGGGTGCCGTAGAGCAGAAATGGATCGACCGTCATTGCAGCATCGCTCCGACATCGATCGTCTGACCCTTCGCCGCGCTTTCATAGGCTCCCTCGACGAGTGCGAATGTCCTCAGATTGTCGGCGCCGGAGGTCGAGTGTTCCATGCCGCGCTTCAACTGGTCGACCCAGTGCTGCTGGATCGCGTACACGCTCTCCTGAATGTTATGCCAGGGCCGTGACGCCCATGGCAGCAGCTTCGGAGACACGTTCGTGGTGGTGGTGCCCTGCGCGTTGGTCACTTTGAGGCCGTAACCTTGGGTGAGCCGGATCGTGCCCTCGGATCCATCAAGCTCGACCAACGTCTCGGGGAACGGTTCGGTCGAAAGTTTCGTGGCATAGCTGACGTCGACGACCGATGTGGCGCCGTTTTTGTGGTCAAGCAGGATAGTCGCGACGTCCTCGCCCTTGATCTTGGGGTTGATCCGCGTCGTGCGGGCCGTGACTGCCGAGACGTCGCCGAGGATGTAGCGCGCAATGTCGAGTGCATGGATGCCGAGGTCCTCGATGATGAACCGCTCACCTTCTGCCAGATACGGCTGTCCCGAGAAGACGTCATAGCCGGAACGGAAGGAGAAACGTCCCCAGAAGGGTGTGCCGATTGCGCCCGCCTCCAGCGCCTTTCGAACCGCCTGGATCGGCGTCTGCCAGCGGAAATTCTCGTGCACCATCAGCGCAACGCCGGCATTGCGGCACGTCTCGACCATGATCTTTGCATCCGACAGCGTCTTGGCAAACGGCTTCTGGCAGATGGCCGGTACCTTGTGCCGGGCCGCCATTTCCACCAGGGCGCGGTGGCTCTCTACCGTCGTGGCAATATCGACGAAATCGAAACCGCCGTCTGCAAACAGTGCTTCGGCATCGCTATAGCGACGATCGATGCCGAACTGATCTCCGACGACCCTCAACCTTGCCGGATCGCGGTCACAGATCGCGACGATCCTGGCGCCTTCGACATCGTTCCATGCGTGCATCTGGTTGATCGCGAAAAAGCCGCAGCCGATCAATGCACCTTTCAATTCGGTCATTTCAACCCGCCTTTGCCATCTGCATGAGAGTAACGCGTTGCTGCAGTCGACGCTGGGCCTGATCGACAACCACGGCAATGATAATCACCAGTCCCTTGATGACCATCTGCCAGAAGGACGAGACGCCCATCATCACCAGCCCGTCCGACAGGATGCCTATGACGAAGGCGCCAATAATCGTTCCGCCGATCGTCCCGCGGCCGCCCGACATCGATGTTCCGCCAAGAACCGCCGCAGCGATCGCGTTGAGTTCGAAGCTCTCACCCGTCGCCGGGTGCGAGGCCATAAGTTCCGATGAGATGATGACGCCGACGATGGCCGCGCAAAGGCCGGAGAACATATAAACGAAGATCTTCACGAGATCGACGCGGATCCCCGACATGCGCGCTGCGCGCTCGTTGCCACCGACGGCGAAGATATGACGGCCGATCGGCGTCGAGCGCGCGACATAAGCTGCAAGCAAGGCGAGCGCGATGAGGATCCAGATCGATACCGGCAAGCCGAGCACCCGACCTGCGCCAAAGAAGTCGAAGCCGGTCGTGGCATATTCAGGCCGGCCGACAAGGTTCGGAAAGGTCTGACCGTCTGAGGAAAGCAGCGCGAGACCGCGGGCGATATACAGGGTGCCGAGCGTCGCAATGAACGGGGCAACGTTGAGCTTCGTAATGAGCAGCCCGTTGATCAGCCCGATGATCAGGCCAATCGAGAGCGTGATCAAAACGATCTCGAACAGGTTGAAATAGATGGTGTAGCCGATTGGCAGCTCGATGCCGTAAAGGATCAAACCGCCGGCGACCATGCCGCAAAGCCCGACGATCGATCCGACCGACAGGTCGATGCCGCCGGTGATGATGACGAACGTCATGCCCATCGCCAGGAAGGCATTGAGCGCGACGTGTTTTGACATCAGGATCATGTTCGCAGTCGAGGTGAAGTTCGGTGCGAAGATCGCGAAGAAGACGATGACGGCGAAGAGCGCGATGAAGGTTCTGAGCTTCATCAGCGTCAGGAGGAAAGAGCCGTTCGCGCTCGCCGGCGATGAGGTGGATGAAGTAGCGGCCGTCATGACGCGTGTTTCCCTTGATGTCCATGTCCCTTGGCTGAAGCCTGGACAATGGCTTCTTCCTTTGCCTCGCTGCGATCGAAAACGGCCACCAGTTGGCCGTTGCTCAAGACCGCGATGCGATCGGAAAGCGCCATGACCTCTTCGAGGTCAGAAGTCGAAAACAGAATGGCGAGCCCGTTTGCCGCCAGCCGGCGCATGGTGCGGAAGACATCGGCCTTGGCGCCTACATCGATGCCGCGGCTTGGCTCGTCCATCAAAAGCACTTTTGGGTTGGTCATCAGCGCCTTGCCGATGACCACCTTCTGCTGGTTGCCGCCCGACATCGAGGTCACTTCAAAATCCGGGTTGGGCGCCTTGATCGAGAGGTCCCGGATCGCATCGCGAATGGCGTTCTTCTCGGCGCCGCTGTCGATATGGAAGAGGCGGGTAAAGCGACCAAGGCTTGCCAAGGTCAGGTTGGAGGCGATGGAGAGCACCTGGACCAGTCCCTCCCGCTGCCGGTCTTCCGGAATGAGCGCAAGGCCGCGGCGGATACGCCTGGTGGTATCGCGGGCGCGTACTTCCTTGCCTTCGATGAAGATCTTGCCCGTCGAGTGCAGGTGACGTCCGATCACGCATTCGAAGAATTCGCTGCGCCCGGCGCCCATGAGACCATAGATGCCGAGAATTTCGCCCGCTTTGACGGAAAGCGAGACATTGTCGACCGCAAGCCCGCCCGTCGGTCGCGGCAGGCTGATGTTTTCGGCGCGGAAGACCTCGTCTCCGATGGCGTGATCTGCCGACTTTGCGAAATCCTTAGCATCAGAGCCGATCATGGAGCGCACGATCCAGCGTGTATCGATATCGCGAACCATCGCCTGGCCGGTAATCTGGCCGTCGCGCAGCACCGTGATGTAATCGCCGATGCGCATCAGCTCTTCAAGCCGGTGTGAAATGTAGACGATCGCCACCCCCTGAGCCTTCAACTCCGCAATCACCTTAAAGAGGACTTCGACTTCGGCGGCCGAGAGGGCAGAGGTTGGTTCGTCCATGATCAGGATGCGTGCATTCAGCGACATCGCCTTGGCGATTTCGACGAGCTGCTGCTGGCCAATCGGCAGATCCTCGACCATCGCTTCGGCCTCGATTCCGGCATCCAGACGCTTCAGAAATTCATTGGCTTTCGCGGCCTGTGCCTTGTGGTCGATGCCGAACAGGCCGCGTGTGATCTCGCGAGTGGCGAAGATGTTCTCCGCGACCGACATGTTGGCGAAGAGATTGAGCTCTTGAAAGATCATGCCGATTCCGTAGGCTTGCGCATCGGCCGGGCTGGCGAACGAGACCGGCTCACCATCCAGGATGATGCGGCCGAGTGTCGGGCGCTCGACCCCGGCGATAATCTTCATGAGCGTCGATTTGCCCGCGCCGTTTTCGCCGACCAGGACGTTAACGGCACCTCGGTGCAGCTCGAGATTGGCGCGCTTGACCGCGACGATGCCGGAATAGACCTTCGACACGTCGTCGAGGCGGAGGATAATGTCGTCCTTCGGTGTGGCGATCGCCGTCATGATGCCACCGTCAGTTGGCAAGGCGTAACAAGTGGAAGCTGTCCGCTGTTTGGCAGAGGGAAGGCCCCGATGACGGTCACTGTTTTGCCGGCTAGGCCGTCGCGGAAGATAGCGGACAGGAAGGCCGTATTGGCCTTCTCGTTGAACGCCTTGCCAAACTGCGCCCACTCGATCTGGTTCTTGAATTCGTTGAAATTGACGAAGTCGAGCGTGTCGCGCAACGCCGTGCCGCGCACAGCCGGCCCGATCTGGACCTTTGCATCGGCTTTTCCGTCGCCATCGGCGTCGACATCGAGCGTTGCTGCACGCGATGCCGTGTCGGCCGCAATGACCTTGCCGGTGAATTTCACCGCATAGGTCCACGGCGAGCTGCTCTGCTTGCGCGGGTTGCCATATCTCTCTCCCGCCTGGTCTGGGCTGGAGGTGGCCAGCTGCAAGACTTCTTTCAGCTCGCCTGCGCGCTTCTCGAAATAGGGTACGACCTGGGGCTGCCAGATTGCCTCGACCTTTGCATTCGGGTCGAAGGCGGTCTTGGCCGCTGCCGCCGCCTTTTCCTCTGCGGTCGGTGTCTTGATGATCTTGCAACCGGGCAAGGCCGCCGCCACGACTGCAGCGAGCAGAGCGCCCTTCATTCTCAACATGCAATGAACCTCGACGTCATACAATATGCACTGCAGAGGGCGCAGTGCTGCGCCCTCTGCAAGACACGGCTGCGGTTAGTTAGTGAGCGCGAAGGTCTCGAGCTTGTCAGCATTGTCGGCGTTAACGAGAACGCAGTCCATGAGCTGCTTTTCTTCTTTGGGTGTCGTCTTGTTCTTGATGTAGGCGTCTGCCTGTTCGACGGCCAATTGCGCCTGGGCATAGGCCGGCTGCAGGACGGTCGCCTTGATGCCGCCGGATTTGATGGAGTCGCGGACATCGTTGGAACCGTCAAAGCCGACGACGATCACGTCCTTGCGACCGGCAGCCTGGAGGGCTGCGATCGCGCCCATGGCCATCGTGTCGTTGCCCGAAATCACGCCCTTGATGTCGGGATTGGCCTGGAGGATTGTCTCCATCTTCGAATAGGCTTCCGTCTGGCTCCAGTTCGCCGACTGCTTGGCGACCAGTTTCAGGTCCGGATAGTCGTCGATAACGTCATGGTATCCCTGGGAGCGGATGCCGGCATTGGTGTCGGACTCCTTGCCCACTAGCTCGACATAATTGCCCTTTTCACCCATCAACTTGACGAACTCCTGCGCGCCAAGCTGGGCACCCTGGTAGTTGTTGGAAACGATCTGGGCAACGGCGACCCCCGTCGCATTGATTTCGCGGTCGATCAGGAAAGAGGGGATGCCCGCATCCTTGGCCTTCTTGACGGCCGCGACAGAGGCGTCTGCACCGGCATTATCGAGGATGATGGCCTTGGCGCCCCTTCCGATTGCGGTGTCGATCATTTCGGACTGCTTGTTGGCGTCATCGTCATGCGTCATGACGAGGGCTTCGTAGCCAAGTTCCTTCGCCTTGGCCTCGGCACCGACGGCTTCGGCCTTGAAGAAGGGATTGTCATGGGCCGGCGTGATGATGGCGATAAGGTCGGCCGAATATGCCGGAATGGCCGTTGCGAGCGCCATTGCGCCGGCGAAGGCCGCAATTGTCAATTTACGTGTTAGTCTCATTTTCTCCTCCCGGGTGTGAATGTAAATAGCGCCCCGTCTCCCTTGGGGCGGTTGAGGGGAGGCGTTGCCTCCCCAGGTCAGTTCAGGTGATACGCCGGATGCTTTCGGCGATCTCCTGTGGTTCGAATACCTTCTTCCAATCTTCGCGCATCAGCGCAGGGATGCCGAACTCGATCGCCTTGTTGCAGGCATCCGAAAACACGCCGTCAACTTCCTTGAAGATGACCGCGCCGAGCACGTTCATATGGCCGAGCAGGAAGTCGCGGGCCGCTTCCTCAGGCACGCCGCGCGCGACGCATTCGTCCATGGCCTGTCGCATGACGACGAGGAGCGATGCGCAGACGGTTTCCGACAAGCCAGGTTCGAGCATTGCAAGTTGGTCGACCGTAACCCGGTGCGAGCGCATGACGGGCGCCCAGATGACCTTGGCGATCTCCTCGCCGAGCGCGTATGCGCTTTCTGGTCCCTGCATCAGCGCCGAAACAATGTGCTGCTTGGCGAACACCCCCCCGAAATGGTCCTTCTTCGCCTGCATCTCCGTCTCGTCATTGAAGATTGGCGGATGGCAGGGATGGGTGACAAAATAGGTGAGATCGTCGCGCTTTGGCAGATGACCGGCAAAGGGAGCCGCAGCGTCCAGGGCCACGACCATGGTGGCGGGCTTGAGCTTGTCGACGATGCCTGCCGCGACTTTTCCGATCGCCGTGTCCGGCACGGCAAGGATGACCACTTCCGCGCCATCAAGGGCGGCATCGACCGGCATGCATTCGAGGTTGAGGTCATTCTTCAGTCGGACTTTGCCGGCGTCGCTAACCTCGACATGGCGCACGTCGAAACGCGAACCCTTGAGGTTCTTGGCAAGCCGATATCCCATTTTTCCGCCTGCGCCGAATAGGGCAATTCTAGTCATATTTCCCTCACCTTTTCTCAGTCCGATAGGATCATATACTGGTATAATGAGTCAATCACTATATCACTAAAAAGATCACGATGCATGGTTTTCTTCGTCAAGCCGATCAATCGCCCGCACATTTTCAGCCGAAGGGCCAGAAGGATCGAATTCCGACGTTTTATCGGTCTCCCCGAAATGCTCGCGCCATCATCGGCGAGACTTCGCCCGTCCACGCGCCGGAGACCTCCCGGTGCATGTTCTAGGCGCCGACTTTGGAAATAGCGATGAAGGAAGGGATGACGAACCGCTGGATGCGAATGTCACGTTCACGGTCGGCATCCGCGCAGGGTGCGCGAAGGCGAGCACTTCGTCGACGGTCTTATGGTGCCGACCCAGAAGCTCATCTCAGTTCTTCCTTCCATCGCGGATCTGCGCGAAATAGCCGTCGGATCCAACCTGGCCACCCTTAAGAGCGATCTGCAGGCCATTCGTCGGCTCATAGCTGCCATGCGCGAGGCAAAGCGGAGAACCCGGTGTGTGGGGAAGCGGAAGTAGCGTCGTCAGAGCGTCGATCTTCAACTGCCTGAGTGCATGACTGGAGGTATCGCCACCGGCAATGACGGCCCGCGAAAGCCCTTCGCTCTCGATCAAACGGCGCAAGACCGAGCCGAGCACGCTTCCGAGCTTGTGACGAGCGCCCGGGACCATGTCGATGTGGACGCCAACGTCCGCCGATGGGCCAAGGGCGGTATAGAAAATGACGCTCTTTCCCTCCTTCAGCTTTCGGGTGCCGGCCTGTACCGCCTCATCCGCCGAGCGTTCGCTATCCTCCGACACCAGTGCAAGAGGGTCGAGTGCAATGCTTTCAAAGCCGTCATGGACCGCATTTCGGATTTGACGCTCGGTCGTCGGAGATACGCTGCCGGAGACGACGGCGAGGCGGTCAACCGGGCCGACATCGGCAAACTCGATGCTGCTTTCGCCGATAATGCCGTTTCGCCGCCAGGCACTGAGAAGCGCGTATTCGACCCCCGACGAGCCGGCAACGAAACTCGAGGATTTGCTGGTAAGACGGAGTAGCTGTTTACCTGCAGCCACCTGCGTCGCCTCGGATTCGACATCGATGAGCACAATCCCGTCTGAAATCGACGCGAGTTCGTCGATACGCGCGTCGGCGTTTGCGGATGTGAGCGCAACAAGGTCGGCGACTGCAACGGGAACGCGGGTCTGCTTTGCCAGGTGGACGGCAAGGTCGGCCTCATCCATCGGAGTTACCGGATGGCAGCGCATCACCGGGTGCCGGTCGATGCGATAGATACGGCCCTGGTAGGCGGCAAAGAGGTTGCCGAAGGCGGTATAACGCTTCAATTGCGGCGCACCAACGATGACAGGCACGATGGACTGAGCGAACGTCGTCCGGCCGATTTCGATCGCCTTGCCGATGCTGCCGATCTCAGCACTGGAATCGAAGGTCGAGCAGACCTTGTAGTGGCATATCTCGGCGCCCAGCGACTTCAGCCATTCGAAAGCGGGCGTCAGGTGCTGTTGCATCCATGCGGGTGTCTCGCTGCGGCTTGTTCCCGCAATACCGATCGCCTGGCAACCCTTGAAGCGGGCGAGAATTTCGGGCGTAGGGATGTCGAGAAAGAGCGCAGTCGCAATGCCGTTCGACGCCAAGGCCTCCATGACATCGGTGGAGCCGGTAAAGTCATCGCCGTAGTAGCTGACGAGAAGCTTGTCCATCGCGATCAGGCGCCTTTTCCGTCGCTGAACTTTGCAATGGAAGCCGCAAGCTCCGGATGATCCTTAGCGTAGGCCTCCAATGGTATGCCGGCGACTGCGGCCTGCCAGGCCTGCTGTACCGCCCGAACGCCGGCGGCCGGTCCGCCGGGATGACTGACGATGCCGCCGCCGCAAAGGTAGAGAAGGTCGGTGGTACGGCCGGTTCGTTGGTAGGTCTCCGGGGCCTGTCCTCCCCACTGACCGGATCCCGCAACCGGAAGCGGGCAGTCGGAGGCGTCGAAGAGCGGCGTGGTGACGGCCTTGAACGATGCGATGAAGCTTTCGTCCGGTTCCCAGTATTTTACCCGGATGCCGTTGATCTGGAGCTGGTCGACGCCTAGCAGCCGCCAAAATTGCTGATAGACCTTGAAGTCCATGCCGGCGCCAGGGTCGCGCGTCAGCAGGTCCCAACCGTTGCGATGCGCATGCAGCACCAGATTGGAACGCTTTCGAAGAAAACTCATACCGCCGAAGCCGATCGAGTTGATGTTGACGACGGCGCAGTTGCCGCCGGCCTTGGCGACGATGTCGTGGTTGCGCATCATTTCGTCGGGGTCGGCATGCGAGATGCCGAACGCATACATGACCTTCTTGCCGGTCTTTTGTTCGTGGTCCAGAATGCGCGGCATGATCGCTGCGACACGCTCCTCGAGCGGCGAATAGGAAGGGCTCATCAGCTTCTCGTCATCCTTGATGAAGTCGACGCCGGACTTGATGAGTTCGCCGACAAGCTCCGCCGTTTCATGCGGCCGCAGGCCAAGGGCCGGCTTGACGATCGTTCCGATGATCGGACGGGCCTCTACCCCGGTCAGGCGGCGACTTCCGGGAATGCCGAACTGCGGTCCCGGATGAGCACCCTTGAATGCGTCCGGCAGCTTCATGTCGACGATGCGAATGCCGGTCATGCCCTTGATGGAGTAGACGCCCCCGATCGCGATGGTCATCAGGGCCGAAAGATCTGTGCCGATCGCGTCCAGCGGAAAGGCGATGTCGACATCGGCGCGGTGGAGCAGAGTGCCGGGCCCAACCTCCGGCCATGTTGGACGACCTGCATCGCCGAGGCGGCGGATCGCCAGCACTCGGGCGGCGACACGCGATTTCAGCTCCTCGGTTTCACCCGGAACGGGCACGAAGGTTCCGGTCGACTGGTCGCTTGCGATCTTGTCCGCCATTGATTCGACGCTCCCAGGCGTCTCGATGCGGTAGGTCAGCGTAATCATCATGACGTGCAGGTTGCTCCTGTCGCCACGAAAGATTGTCATGGCGTCAACTTATGATCTGGTATAATCAGTATTCCAATCGATGAAAAGTGGAATCTTTCGATGCGCGCATTTCGGGCTGAGCTTTGTTCTCGGCATGGAAGATGGTAGGAGGAGACATTTTGAGCCAGCGAGATCTTATGACACAACCCATCGAACAAATCGTCCGCCGGAAACTGTCCGACGAAGTGTTTGATCGACTCGAGCGGATGATTACGTCAGGCGAACTTCAGCCTGGCGATGAAATGCCGTCCGAACGCGTTCTCATGGAGCGCTTTGGCGTTGGTCGTCCTGCAATCCGCGAAGCGATGCAGTCACTTGCCAATAAGGGGCTCGTGAACATTTCCCATGGTGAACGTGCCAAGGTACTGCAACTGACGGCTCAATCGATCTTCCGTCAGGTCGATTTGACAGCGAAGATCATGCTGTCCCAGTCGGCCGATTCTCTGGAGCATCTGAAGAGCGCCCGAATTTTCTTCGAACGGGGCATGGCGCGGGAGGCCGCCCAGCGTACCAAGCAGAGCGACGTCGACGCGCTTCGCGACATTATCGACCGCCAGCGCCGCGCATTGGGACACGCAGAAGAATTCATCGCCGCGGATATGCAGTTTCATACGCGCATCGCTCAGATTTCCGGCAATCCGATATTCGTCGCAGTGAGTGAGGCAATGCTCGCATGGCTGAAGGAATATCACACCGAAATGCTCATCTGGACCGGCAAGGAAAAGCTTACACTGGTCGAGCACGAGGAAATTCTTGAGCGGCTTGCCGCAAACGACGCCGATGGTGCCGAGGCAGCGGTTCTGAAGCATCTCGAACGCTCGCGGGCGCTCTACACGAAGTAGTTCACTCACGCGGCTCCATCACTACGGATATCCGAGCGGCTTTCCGGATGAAGGTTCGTTCGCGCCGCCGCTCGGCAGCAGTCGCTTGCTCATGTTCTCTTGGAAATGCTTTCGGCAAAGGCCTGGAACAAGGCTAGCCCACTCGGCCAGTCCTCAAGCCCACTGCGGCCGTTGATATGGCCGAGTGCTCCGACCTCGACAATGTGGCTGCCCCATTCGGCCGCCCGCATGCGGGCATATTCAATCTTGCCATAAGGATCGTTAGAACTTGCAATGACGACAGAGGGAAAACGGAGCTTGCCTTCCGGCGGGTCGGCGAAACCGGCAGCCTTAGGCGGATAGGCCTCGGACCGTGGATCGGGAACCGCCACAAGGAAGGCGCCTGCGACGGGAAGAGAAGAAATGCGCTGCCAATGGACGACCAGAAGGCACGCCAGGCTGTGCGCCACCAGCAGCGGCGCATTTTTCGTGGCGGCGACGGTTCGCTCCAGCGCTGCGGCCCAGTCCGGTAAATCCGGCCTATCCCAGCTCTTCGGTTGAAAACGGATCGCTCGGGGATTTGTCCGCTCCCAATGCGTTTGCCAATGTGTCTCCCCTGATCCTCCAATACCGGGCAGAATGATGATGTCGGCCATGCTTTCTCCTTTCACGTCGGGAAAATGGCGTCTTCCATCTGTCTCTGGAATAGGCAATCATCGGAAAACACATCCGATTTCCGATGAACTAAAGGTCAAAGCATGACACCTGCCCAAAACGGCCGCTTCCTGCTCGATCCGACCGATATCGCCATCATTGAAGCATTGCAGGAGGACGGACGGATTGCGATTTCGGAACTTGGGCGCAAGATTGGATTGTCTCAACCGGCGACGTCGGAGAGGGTAAAGCGGCTGGAAGAACGTGGCATCATCGCTGGATACGGAGCACGTATCGATGCCACCCGACTAGGATTGGGAATGATGGCGGTCGTGCGCCTTCGCACGACGCACGAGCACATCCGTGCATGTTTGAAGCAATTTTCCGAAATGCCGCATGTCATAGAAGTGCTGCGGCTGACGGGAGAGGACTGCTTTTTCTTGAAGGTTCTGGTCCCGTCACCGGGAGACCTCGAGACGATCGTGGATTCGATCGCGAGGTTCGGGGCCGTAACAACGTCCCTCGTCTTGCGCGGCGAGCCGCCGAAATTCATCGGGCGCACGCTGATCCAGCAGGTTTAGGAATTCCAGCACAAAGCCGACCCAGCGGATTTTACGAGGAAATAAACGGACGCAACGTCGACCAAAAAGAGGTACGCCTTTGCATCATCCGATGCCGACAGAGACAGGGATTCGGCAGTTCCTTGCAATTTGTGACAGCTTCTATCCCGCTGATGCGGTGGCTGCTCCCATTTCCCAGCAAAGGCAATGGTACGATGCTCTTTGTGCGCGTTTCGACCAGCCCCTGCCGGAGGGACTGACGACTGAGGATGCCCTCGTTCTCGACAGGATAGCAACACGGCATTATCGGCCGAAGGCGATCAGGACAGAAACTGTCCTGCTTTATCTGCATGGCGGCGGCTTTGTCGTGGGATCGCTTGAGAGCCATCACGCGATCTGCGCCGAGATTGCCGATTTTGCCGGTGCCGAGCTCATTTCGGTCGATTATCGCCTTGCGCCCGAATATCGATGGCCGGCGCAAACGGATGATTGTTTCGAGGTGTTGAAACACCTGCTCGTCTCAGGCAGGCAGGCCGTGCTGATCGGCGACAGTGCTGGCGGCAATCTTGCCGCTGGATTGGCGATCAGAGCGCAGCAGCAGCGATTGCTCGGCATTGCTGGCCAGGTGCTGATCTATCCGACGCTTGGTGGAGATCTTGTATCCGGGTCCTACAGTGAAATGGAAAATGCACCGGGGTTGAAAACGTCGGACGTCGCCTATTACCGCGCAAGCCTGAAGGCTCCGCCAGGCGATCCCGTCGCCGAACCCCTTGCCGCCGCCTCATTTGCGGAGCTGCCGCCCGCCTTCATCACCGTTGCTCATTTCGATCCGCTGCGCGACGATGGCCGCCACTACGCGGCCAAGCTTGCGAAGGCCGGTGTGGAGGTCTGGTTCCGCGAAGAGCCGCAATTGGTGCACGCCTGGCTAAGAGCGCGTCATATGAGCGATGGAGCTCGCATCGGCTTTCGGGCAGTGTGCGAGGCCGCCAGCCGCTTTGCTGGACCATGACATTACATCAGGTCCCGCGGGATCTGCTTTTCTGCGAAGATCTTTTCAAAGACCTGAGTCTCGCCTTCATAGGCCGTGACAACGGCGCTGGTCATCCAACTCGTCTTAGTGCAGGAGATCCAGGCCGTCGACACGGTGCGGATAGACCAGCCGGGGCGCTGCATGTCGCATGTCCACGTCGAAGTGCCGGTCATCGAGAGAGGATCGTCGGGTGCGATCGACCAGACTTCTTGCCTCAGCTGCCGTGTCGAAAGCCCAGTCTCGGGATGCTCGAAAAGACCGGTGTCCTCATGGATCTGATAATGGGTAAAATTGCCGCACAGATCACGGACGACCTGTCTTTTCGTGGCAGCAGGAGCGTGCTCGATATACTTCGGCAGAGGATCAGGATGCTCAGGCGCCTTCATCTCGATCTGTTGATGGTCGCCGAGTTTGGGAAGCGCAAGGCCGATCGAGGCTATATCGATGCTCACGCCAGCGTCTTCCGGAGGCGGCAGTATCAGCGGCCAATAGGCAGTCGAGAGTGAAAGGCGGATGCGGTGACCGCGGCGGACGCGATAGCCGCAGGCATCAAGGACGATGCGCACCGTGGTTCGTTCTCCCGTCTTCAGCGGTTCCGGCGCGGCATTGCTGTCGCGATGAGCAAGGTTGAGCACGCCGAAGGAGATGCGTGTCGCTGTCCCATCAGGATGAACATCGACCAGACGCACGCAAAGATTGGCGGTCGCCGCCTCTGAGCGAAGAGAGAGAGTGAGTTCCGGCCGGCCGAGATAGTCATGGTCTTCGGCAATCGGCACGGTGTCGAAAACGAGAGACCCCGCATCGTCGCCGCGCTGGTCGAGAGCCATCTCCGCATCCGGCTTCAGCGTGAAATATTCGCCCGACGCAGTCCCGGTATCGAGCGGTGAACGGAGATAGAGGCGATGCTCCGGCGCCTGGGGGATTGGCATCCCCTCAGTCAGCCGGCCGAACTGCTCGATATAAAAGCACTGCATCTTCGGCGGCTCCCAGACATCCTTGGCGATCCAGAAGCCGGGGTCGAAATCGCGGCGCGGTGCCGGCCGGATGGCGTCGAGGATATAGGCGCGCACCTGCGGCAGCGCATCGGCGCCGTTTTTGTCGCCACGCAGCCAGCGGTTCCACCAGGTGATTGCCTCCCCGTGAAAGTCGGTGCGTGGCTTTGGCCAGGCGAAATGCGGGTATTTGTGAACCCAGGGCCCGAGGAGCGCCTTCGCCTTGCCGCCAAGGCCTTCCACCGCCATCAGCGGCGTATTGCGGTAGCCATCGGCCCAACCGGCGATGACAAGTGCGGGAATGTCGACGCGGGAAAAATCTTCCGAAATCGAGCCATGACGCCAGAAGTCATCCTTGCGCTGATGCTTGAGCCACTCTTCCATGAAGAAGGGTTCGCGCTTAAGGCGCTGCAGCCACATTTCCTTCCAGCGGTCGCCGACGATTGCAGGGTCCGGCGGGCGTGATTGATAACCGAGCATGGTTGCAGCCCAGGAAAGCTGAGCCGAAAGATGGCATCCGTTTTTGTAATGGATGTCATCGTTAAAACGATCGACCGTCGAAGCGATGGAGATGATCGCTTTAAGAGCCGGCGGGCGAAGGGCTGCGACCTGAAGACTGTTGAAACCGCCCCAGGAGATACCCATCATGCCGACAGAACCGTTCGACCAGGGCTGAGCAGCGATCCAGGCGATCAGTTCGCAGGCGTTGGCGAGTTCGAGCTCGGTATATTCGCCGTCAATGACATCGTCGGATTCGCCTGACCCTCTGATGTCTACGCGCACCCCTGCAATCCCCGCAGCGGCGAAGACGGGATAGGTCGATTCATCACGAAGGCTGGTTCCGTCGCGCTTGCGGTAAGGCAAGAACTCGAAGACCGCCGGGACGGGATCGGCCACCGCGTCGTCAGGCATCCAGATGCGCGCTGCAAGCTGCGTACCGTCTTTGAGGGCGATCCAATGGTTTTCGATGGTCGTGAAGCCGCGTTCGGTCATGGTGTCCTGGTCAGCAAATGCGGAGGAATAGCGGACCGATGGGAAAATCCGCCCCCTGAATTCAGTTGCCGGCGCTCTCCATCCTACGTGTGGTGAGCACCCGCTCAAGCCAGCCGATCTCCATCTCGGGCACGGATTTGAGCAAGAGATCGGTATAGTCGTCGAATGGCGGGGAGAGCACCTTGGATTTTGGTCCGAAGCGGACGAGCTTGCCGCGATGCATCACTGCAACGCTGTCGGCGATCGCCCGCACGATGGCGATATCGTGCGTGATGAAGATGTAGGAAAGCTGCGTATCTTCCTGCAGCCGCAGAAGAAGGTTCAGGATGCCTTCTGCGACCAGTGGATCGAGCGCTGAAGTGGGTTCGTCGCAGAGAATGAGTTGCGGTTTCGCGGCAAGTGCCCGCGCAATGGCGACACGTTGCTTCTGCCCCCCTGAAAGCTCCGCCGGGTAGCGATCGATGAAGCCGTTGCCCATCTCGATCTGATCGAGCAGTTCCTTGACCCGAGCGGTCTTGGCTGCCCCGCGCAGGCCGTAATAGAACGTAAGTGGCCGGCCGATGATGTCGCGCACGGTCTGGCGCGGGTTCATCGCCGTGTCGGCCATCTGGTAGATTAGCTGGATGCGCCTCAGATCGTCATGCGAGCGACTTTTGACATTCGACGTCAAAGGATTGCCGTTGAAAAACACCTTGCCCTCGCTCGGCGGCAGAAGACCGGTGATGACGCGCGCAAGCGTCGACTTTCCGGAACCGGATTCGCCGACGACGGCAAGCGTCTGGCCCCTTGGAACATGCAGCGAGACATCGTGCAGTACCTTGAGGCCGTTGGAATATTCAGCGCTGACATGGTCGACCTTCAAGAGCGTATCGGACTGGTCGGGTGCTTCTTCTCGAACAGCCTGACGCACATTGACGAGGGCACGCGTATACTCTTGCCGCGGCGCCTCGATGATCTGCTGCACGCTGCCATACTCAACCTGCTTTCCGTAGCGCAGCACCATGATGTCGTCGGAAATCTGAGCAACCACGGCGAGATCGTGGGTGATATAGAGTGCTGCCGTGCGTGTCTTTTCGATCGCATGCTTGATAGCGGCAAGGACATCGATCTGGGTCGTGACGTCAAGCGCTGTCGTCGGCTCGTCAAAGACGATGAGTTCGGGATTGGGGCAGAGCGCCATGGCCGTCATGGCGCGCTGCAGCTGGCCGCCGGAGACCTGATGGGGAAAGCGATCTCCAAAGGTCTCGGGGTTCGGCAGGCCAAGCACCCGAAACAGGTACGTTGCCCTTTCCTTCGCTTCCTCTTTGGTCATGAGCCCATGTTTCACCGAGGCCTCGATGACCTGATCGCCAAGCCGGTGTGCGGGATTGAAAGCGGCTGCCGCCGACTGCGCGACATAGCAGACGCGCGCACCGCGGATCCGGCGGATACCGTCCCTGTTGAGTGCGAGAATATTCTGGCCGTCGAGACGAACCTCGCCGCCTGCAATTTCGGCACCGCCTCGACCATAGGCCAGGGCAGAAAGCCCGATCGTCGATTTGCCTGCGCCGGATTCGCCGATGAGGCCAAGAACCTTGCCCCTTTTCAGGTCGAAGGACACGTCATCGACGATCGTCACGCGCTTCGGCGGCTCGCCGGGGGGATAGCTGGTCGCTTCGATTTTCAGATTGCGGACGCAAAGAAGCTCAGGCATCGCCGCGCCCTCCCTTGAGGCTGGACGTACGTTTCAACAGCCAGTCCACCACGAGATTGACGCAGACGGCAAGGGCTGCGATCGCCGAACCGGGAACAAGGGCTGCGGAAATTCCGAAGATGATGCCGTCCTTGTTATCCTTGACCATGCCGCCCCAATCGGCGGCTGGCGGCTGAATGCCGAGACCGAGGAAAGAAAGCGTCGACAAGAACAGGATCGAGAAGGCGAAGCGCAAGCCAAATTCGGCAAGCAGTGGTGTCAGCGTATTTGGCAGGATCTCGCGGAAGATGATCCAGGTCTTGCCTTCGCCGCGCAGTTTCGCGGCTTCGACGAACTCCATGACGGCGACATCAAGCGCGACCGCCCGACCGAGACGGTAAACGCGGGTGGAATCGAGAATCGCCATCACGAGAACCAGCACGATCAGGTTTTGTGGCAACACGGCGAGAACGACGAGCGCGAAGATCAGCGTCGGGATCGACATCATCAGATCGTTGAATCGTGAGAAGACCATATCGATCCATCCGCGCGAGACGGCCGCTGTGAAGCTCAAGATGATGCCGAGCGAAAAGGAGATGATCGTCGCGGCAAGGGCGACAAACAGCGTCGTGCGGGCGCCAAAGATCAGACGTGAGAGGATGTCGCGTCCGAGATTGTCGAGCCCAAAGAAATACTGGCCATCGGCTATCTGCCAGACGTTGCCGACCACTTCCGTTTCGCCATAGGGGGCAAGCAAGGGCGCAAAGATCGCGCAGATGAAGGCGGCTGCAATGCCGAACATACCGATCCAGGCCGTGAGGGGAACATTTTGCAATCTCATCGCGGGTGCCTCAGTCGCGGATTGGCGATGATGGCGAGGATGTCGGCCACCATGTTCAGGAAGATATAGACGGCAGCGAAGATGAGACCGCAGGCCTGCACGACCGGCATGTCGCGAACCGTGACAGCGTCGACCATATACTGACCCATGCCGGGATAGACGAAGACGACCTCGACAACTACGACGCCGACGACGAGATAGGCAAGGTTGAGCGCCACCACATTGATGATCGGCGCCAGCGCGTTGGGGGCTGCGTGCTTGACGATTGATCGGAAGGCACCGAGCCCCTTGAGCTCGGCAGTTTCCATATAGGCTGAAGACATAACGGAAAGGATGGCAGCGCGCGTCATTCGCATCATATGCGCCAGGACGACGAGAACGAGGGTTGCCGTGGGTAGGGCGATCGCCTTCAGTCGGTCGACGAGGCCCATGCTTTCATAGACGGTCGCCGGAAAGGTCGCGACACCGAGTTTGACGGCGAAGAAAAGGATCAGGAGATAGCCGATGAAGAATTCAGGCAGCGAAATCGCCGCCAGTGAGATGATGTTGATGATCTTGTCCGGCAGACGATTGCGGAAATGGACGGCGAGCATACCGAGACCGACGGCAAGCGGTACCGAGATGACGGCAGCGAAGCCCGCAAGGAAGAGTGAATTGCCAAGACGCTTGCCGATCTGCTCGCCGACGGAATTTTTACTGGCCCACGACGAGCCGAAGTCACCCCGTAGGGCATCGCCGAGCCACTCGAAATAGCGCGTCGTTACCGGACGGTTCAGCCCGAGTTCCTGACGGATATTGGCGACGGCTTGAGGGGTTGCGGACTGGCCGAGATAGGTTGTCGCGAAATCGCCGGGCAGTGCTTCCAGGCCTCCGAAGATCACGACGGAGACGGCAAAGAGCAGGATGATGCTGAGCACGAAGCGCTCGAGAATAAGGGCAAGCAGAGGAAAACGCTGCTTGAACCTCAGGCCGGGCAAGATGTGACCTGACGGAGGATTGGACATGGCAAAGGCCTCGTGCTGAAACGTCGGGAGGACCGCGGGGAGCATTCCCACGGTCCTGGCTGCGTTAGAGATGAGGGGCGTTAACCCCTTCACGTGCTAGGCCTCCAGCCAGACGCGGGTCGCGACGTAACCGTTCGACATGTCGTTGCCGATATCGTGAACATAGCCTTTTACCTGCTTGGTGGAAGCATTCACGAAGTCGTTGAACATCGGCAGGATGAGCCCGCCTTCGTCACGCACCATCATCGCCATCGTCCGGTACATGTCCTTGCGCTTGGTCTCATCGAGTTCGGCGCGCGCCTGTAACAGCAGCTTGTCGAAATCCGGTCGCTTGAAGCGTGTGTCGTTCCAGTCGGCTGTCGACAGATAGGCGGTGGAATACATCTGGTCCTGCGTCGGCCGCCCGCCCCAATAAGACGTCGAGAAGGGCTGGACGTTCCAGACGTTGGTCCAATAACCGTCGCCGGGCTCGCGCTTGACCTCGATCTCGATGCCCGCCTTCTTGCAGCTTTCCTGATAGAGAACGGCCGCATCGACTCCACCCGGGAAGGCCACCTCGGAGGTGCGCAACAGAACAGAGCCACTGTGACCGGACTTCTTGTAATGGAATGCCGCCTTGTCGGGATCATACGCACGTTGCTCGATGCCCTCGGGAAACAGCGCATAGGTATTGTTGATCGGGAAATCGTTGCCGACCTTGCCATAACCGCCAAGGATCTTCTTGACCATGGCTTCACGATCCATGGCGTATTTCAGGGCAAGGCGCAGGTCATTGTTGTCGAACGGCGCGGTATCGCAATGCATGATGAAGACGTAGTGGCCGCGGCCGGAGGTCGACAGAATCTCCACGTTCGGTGCGCGCTTCAAAAGATCGACCGTCTTCGGATCGACGCGATTGATGTAGTGTACCTGGCCGGATGACAGCGCTGCGATACGGGCGGTAGCATCATTCATGCCGATGATTTCGATAGAATCGACATAACCGCGGTCGGAACGCCAGTCGTCCCTGTTCTTCTCGAAAGTTGCGCGAACACCCGGTTCGAAGCTCGTCAGCCTGTAGGGGCCGGTGCCGATCGAGGCGAGCGGATCGTCATTGCCGCCATTGGGCTGGATCACCAGGTGATAGTCGGTGAGCAAAAGTGGCATATCGGCATTGCCTTCACTCAGCGTCAATACGAGATTGCCGCCATCCGCCTTGATGTCCTTGATCGATCCCAGCACGCCAAGGGCGCCGGATTCGGACTTGGCGTCCGTGTGGCGTTTCAGCGTCGCGACGACGTCGTCGATTGTCAATTCCTTGCCGTCGTGGAATTTGACGCCCTTGCGGATCTTGAAGGTCCAGGTCGCCGCATCCTTCGACGGCTCCCAGGATTCGGCAAGCGCAGGGACTGCAGCCCCCGTCAGCGGATCGGATTCAACGAGCATATCGCCCCAGCAGCGGCCGACGCAGAACATGAACTGCGACAGGAATTTTGCCGGATCCTTGGAATCGGTTGCTGCCCCACCTTCGAGGCCGAGCTTCAGATGACCGCCACGCTTCGGCTCCGCCGCCTGTGCGCTTTCAGTAAAGAGTTTATCGGCAACCGCCAGCGTGATGCCTGCTGCCATGGCACGTCCGATGAATTCACGGCGGCTCAGTCCACCGGCAGTTACGCGACTTGTGAGATATTTCGTATAGCCGTTCATTCCCCTGTTCCTTCTTCTTGATGCGTTGACAGAACTTTCGGGCAATTGGCGGCATGCGGTTTCCTCTTCCGCCTGCGCCGCCCGAGATCATGCGGGAAAATGGCGGTTGCCGCCGCCTCGTCACTTTCCTTTCCACATTGGGGTTCGCTTCTCCGCGAAAGCCCGCGCGCCTTCCAATTGGTCTCCGCTCGAATAGAGGGTATCGACGGTTGCCAGCTGCCGTTTCGTGATCTTGTTCATGGCAGTCTGAAACGTTGTTCCCTCCGCTTCGCGCACGATTTCCTTGATTGCGGCATAGACAAGCGGCGGTCCGCTTTCGAGCAGCCGGCCAATTTCCCATGCACGGTCCATCAATTTGCCGGCCGCGACGACCTCGTTAACGAAGCCCCAGCGATGGGCCTCGTGGACGTCGAGCCAGCGTCCCGTCAGGAGCATGTCCATTGCGATATGGTAGGGGATGCGCTTGGGAAGCTTGACGGAAGCTGCATCCGCAACCGTTCCCGAGCGGATTTCCGGCAGCGCGAAGGTCGCATGTTCAGCCGCGACGATCAAATCCGCCGAAAGGGCAATCTCCAGACCGCCGCCGCAACAGATGCCGTTGACAGCACAGATGATCGGCTTGTTAAGATCGCGCAGTTCCTGCATCCCGCCGAAGCCTCCGATGCCGTAGTCGCCATCGACGGCATCGCCTGCCGCTGCCGCCTTGAGATCCCATCCTGCGGAAAAGAATTTTTCGCCGGCTCCGGAAATGATTGCTACGCGCAGGGCTGAATCGTCTCGAAAGTCGCGGAAAAGAACGCCCATCTCGCGGCTCGTTGCAAGATCGATGGCGTTCGCTTTCGGCCGGTCTATGATGACCTCGAAAATGCCGCCGTCGCGTCTCGTGCGAATGGAGCTGCTCAACTTCTGCTACCTCCTTCGCCGTATAAGGGCGTCGACTGCGACAACGCCCTTGTTTTCAGGAAGAACCATCAATGGATTAATGTCCAGTTCCTCCAGACGCGCGGCATTCTTTACGACATAATCTGCCGCTGCTGCGACAGCGAAGACAACCGCTTCGAGGTCGCCTTTTGGACGGCCACGATAGCCGTTGATCAATTTTCCGATCCTCAGACGCGAAATCGTCTCCGTTATCGCCGTTCTTGTCGTTGGAAGCGACAAAATGGCGGAATCTTCGAGCAATTCCACCAAAATTCCGCCCGAACCGACTGTGAGTGTCAATCCGAAGACAGGATCGCGTGCTGCTCCAATGATCAGCTCTGCGACGCTGTGCTCCACCATCTTTTCGACCAGGAATGCCTTGGTGCCGTTCATCGATGTGGCTGCGTCGAATACCGCCGTTGCGTCCTTTAAGTTGAGCGCCACCGCACCCGCCTCGGTCTTGTGCTCAATGGCGAGCCCCTTGAGCGCGACGGGATAGCCGAGCTCGTCCGAGCGCTCCATCGCCTCTTGCGGAGAATTCGCAACGAAACCGGCAGGGACGGGAACGCCAAAGGCCGAGAGCGCTGCCTTTGCATCGGCCTCATCCAACGTTTCGATCTCGCCTTCGACTTGTGGCACGTCGAGAAGGCGTAGCTCTGGTGGAACGCTCCATTCCCGACCGATGCGGCTTGCGATTTCGATTGCTGCAAGCGTTTCGAAAATGCCGCAAAAAGGTACGACGCCTCTCTTCATCAGGCTGACGGCACGATCTTCAGGCATATTTTCGGGCAGCGTCGCGACAACGCCTGCAAACCCACCGGTGGAGGCTGAAGCGGCAACGATCGCATCGACCGTCGTCGTCCAGTCGGCAGCATCGCATCGGTCGGTCCGCGGGAAATCAAGCACGACGAGGTTGAGCGCATAGCCGCCCTCAAACATTGCCGTAAAAGCGTCCGTCTGGCGACCGAGATCGCCCCACGCAAACGTATGGTAGTCCAAGGGATTGGAAAGGGTGACCATTTGCCCGAGCGCGAGGCGAAGGGGCGCCAGCTGCCCAGGCCGCAAGGCGCGAAATTCTACGGCGCGACCGACGGCGGCATCCGCCATCAGCGACGCTTCACCACCTGAACAGCTCATCGAGGAAATCGCATTGCCGGTAAGCGGTCCGGCAACATGCAGGAGTTTTAGCGTTTCCAGCAACTCCGGTAATGAGCCGACACGGCCGATCCCCAGACGGCCAAGAACGGCATCGGCGACCGCGTCGCTGCCGGAAAGCGAGGCCGTATGAGAAATCGTCGCTCGTTTCGCCTGCTCGGATTTCCCGACCTTTAGTGCAACGACCGGCTTTCTCAGCTCGCGTGCTCGCAGCGCGAGCGCCTGGAGCGCCGGCAGGCTTCCGAAACCCTCTACGTGAAGCCCGACTGCGGTGACGCGAGGGTCCTCGAGCAGCGCGTAGGCGACGTCTGAAAGTGACGTCTGCGCCTGGTTGCCGACCGTGACCAGATAGGCGATGGGCAGGCCGCGCGTCTGCATGGTCAGGTTGAGCGCGATATTTGAGGACTGGGTAAGGATTGCAACGCCGCGGTCGACACGTTGCATCCCATGCTGGTCGGGCCAGAGCAATGCGCCATCGAGACCGTTGATCAAACCATAGCAGTTCGGCCCGAGGATCGGCATGTCGCCCGCCGCGTCCAGCAGGCGCCTTTGAAGATCGGCACCGTCGGCCAATTCGCCGGCCGCCTCGCTAAAGCCCGATGCGTAACAGACCGCACCGCCTGCTCCTCTTGCAGCAAGATCTCTGACGATGTCGAGTGTCAGCATCCTGTTGACGCCGACGAAAGCGGCATCTGGCGCGGCGGGCAGTTCCAGGATCGAACGATAACAGCGCCGTCCATGAACCTCTTCGAGTTTTGGATGGACGGGCCAGACGTCTCCACCGAACCCCATTCGGTCGCACTGCTCGATAACCCGATGCGCCTCGCGACCGCCGAAGACAGCGATCGTTTGAGGTCTGAGCAGGCGGTCGAGCGAGCGCTGGGTCATCGTTTCATGCTCCGAATGGCCGCAGCAGCTCACGGCTGATGATGTGGCGCTGGATCTCGGAAGTGCCGTCCCAGATGCGCTCGACCCGCGCATCCCGCCAGAAACGGGCAATCGGCAGATCGTCCATCAGACCCATCCCGCCGAAGATCTGGATCGCCTCGTCAGTTACGCGCGCAAGCATTTCGGAAGCGTAGAGCTTTGCCGAGGCGATCTCGCGGTTGGCGCCAATACCTTGATCGAGCCGCCAGGCTGCAGCAAGCGTCAGCCAATCGGCCGCATCGATCTCGGTGATCATATCCGCGAGCTTGAAAGAAACGCCCTGATTGGCCCCGATCGGCTTGCCGAACTGCCTGCGCTCGGCAGCGTAGGGAAGGGCCATGTCGAAGACGCGCCGGGCCCGTCCGACGCAGGTGGCGGCAACTGTCAGCCGCGTGCCGTAGAGCCATTCATTGGCAATATCGAATCCGCGATGGATCCCGCCCAGCACCTGGCTCTCGGGAAGCCGGCAATCGGTGAAGTTCAAGATGCAATTGTGGTAGCCGCGGTGCGATATGGAATCATATCCCTTGAGGATCTCGAAGCCCGGCGTGCCGCGGTCGACGAGGAAGGCCGTAATTTTCTTCTTCGTTCCCTTCTGTGTCTCCTCCTCGCCGGTTGCGGCAAAGACGATGACGAAATCGGCGACGTCGGCATGCGAGATGAAATGCTTCGTGCCATTGAGAATGAAATCGCTCCCATGGCGGCGGGCCGCACACTTCATGCCGCGCATGTCTGAGCCGGCATCCGGCTCGGTAATTGCAAGCGCGTCGATCCGCTCGCCGCGCACAGCCGGCAGCAGATACCGGTCCCGTTGGTCACCTTCGCAGGCCATGAGAATACCCGAGGGACGACCGAAGAAGACCGTCAGGGCCATCGAGCCGCGGCCAAGCTCCCGCTCCACCAGGGTAAAAGTGGTATGGTCGAGCCCGGCGCCGCCAACCTCTTCAGGGAAATTGCAGGCGTAAAAGCCGAGTTCGATACACTTGCGCCGGATCGCCTGGCCAAGTTCAGGCGCGACGACGCCAGTGCGCTCGACGGCGTTTTCGTGCGGATAGATTTCCGTTTCGACGAAGCCGCGGACCGTTTTGACGATCATCTCCTGTTCTTCGTTGAGAGCAAAATTCATGACGAACCCCAACGCTTCTGACCGACGTGGCGGCCGGCTCCTTCAGGACGGGGGAGAGCCGCATGGGCAGCGGCGATGGACCCGGCTTTCTCAAGCACCCCAGCTGCGGCGGGTATCGCTTTGCCGGCCCTTGTGTCGACATGCAGCAACATGTGCTCGGCGGTCGCAATCGCCTCGCCAGCCGCCGTGTCATGGATCGTGTGGAACACCTGCAACCGCTTTTCATCGACGCAAAGCACCTGACAGGTTGCGTGGATCGCCTGACCGAGCTTGGCCTCTCCGAGATGGCGGATATGGGTCTCCACCGTATAATAGCTTTGCCCCGCCTCAACATAAGCGAGATCAACACCGATGAGGCGCAAGAGGGCATCCGAAGTGTCGCCGAAAACCTGCAGGTAACGGTGCTCGGTCATATGGCCATTATAGTCGACCCAGGCGGGGCTGACCTTGGTTTCGACCAGTCGCAGCGGTTGCGAGAGATCCGATGATGCCTTCGTCTTTCCGCTCGCTGCCCAAAGCGCGTGCTCGAAATCCTTAAGCAGCTTTCCGGCACCCCAGCCCTTGCCGCCATTGGACCCCTTCAGGGCCTGAAGGATACCGACGAGATTCTCGTCGCGAATTCGTTCGAGTTCACGAATGGAACGGCCGGCTGCCTGCTCATCGGACTGCTGGCCGATTTTTTCGACGAGCGCGTCGTCAAGATCGACCACATTGGTGAGCTTCGTCCAGGGCCATGCGAGGCAGGGACCGAACTGTTGGAGGAAGTGACGCATGCCAGCCTCGCCACCTGCAATCCGATAGGTCTCGAAGAGACCCATCTGTGCCCAGCGCATGCCGAAGGAATAGCGGATCACGTCGTCAAGCGTCTCGACTGTGCAGATATCGTCATGGATCAACCAGAGGGCTTCGCGCCAGAGCGCCTCGAGAAGGCGGTCGCCGACAAAAGCCTCGATCTCCTTCGCGATGTGAACGCCCTTCATGCCAATCGGCGGCAATTTTTCCATCGCGGCCTTGATCGTCGCCATCGCCGTCTTCTCGCCGCCGACGATCTCGACCAGCGGCAGAAGATAGACCGGATTATAGGGATGGGCGACGAAGAGGCGTTCCGGATACTGCATGTCCTGCTGAAGATCGGTCGGCAGCAGGCCCGACGTCGAGGAGCCAATTAAGGCATCCGGTCGCGCTGCCGCGTCGATCTGGGCTAACACGCTACGCTTCAAGTCGAGCCGTTCGGGCACGCTTTCCTGGATCCAGTCGGCATCGACGACGGCTTCTTCCAAGCTGCCGCAGAAGGTCAACTTGCCGCGTTTTGGCAGCGGTGCGCCTGTCAGCATCGCATAGGCCCGTTCGGCATTGGTGAGGACCTCGCCGATGATGCGGCGCGCGTCAGGATGTGGATCGAAGACGTCAACGTCGATACCGGCCAGAAGGAAGCGGGCAATCCATCCGCCGCCGATGACGCCGCCGCCTATGCAGGCTGCCTTGTTGATCTTGATCATCCGGCCCTCAGCGCTTCGTCAGTTTCAGCTTCTTTCGGACCTCTTCCGGTCCGATGATGCGCGCGCCCATGCCTTCGACCACCTGGACTGCCTTTTCGACAAGCTGGGCATTGGTGGCAAGCGTGCCCTTGCCGGCATAGAGATTGTCCTCCAGGCCGACACGGACGTTTCCGCCGGCGAGAATAGCCGCAGCCGGATAGGCCATGGCGTTGCGGCCGATCGAGAAGGCCGAAAAGGTCCAGCTCTGCGGCACGTTGTTGACCATCGCCATGAAGGTATTGAGATCGTCCGGCGCCCCCCACGGGATACCCATGCAGAGCTGGATCAGCACCGGGTCCTCGATCAGGCGTTCTTCGGCAAGCTGTTTGGCGAACCAGAGATGGCCGGTATCGAACGCCTCGATTTCTGGCCGCACACCGAGATCGGTCATCTTTTTCGCCATCGCGCGCAGCATGCCTGGCGTATTGGTCATGACATAGTCGCCGAGACTGAAGTTCATGGTGCCGCAGTCGAGCGTGCAGATTTCCGGCAGGCATTCGCCGACATGGCTGACACGCTCGCTGGCGCCCGCCATGTCGGTCCCTTTTGGGTTGAGGGGCAGAGGCGTTTCGACATTGCCGAAAATCAGGTCGCCGCCCATGCCGGCCGTCAGATTGAGCACGACATCGATCTCGGCGGAGCGGATGCGATCGGTGACTTCCCTGTAGAGGTCGTTGCGCCGGCTTGCGGCACCGGTGTCCGGATCGCGGACATGGCAGTGAACGACTGCCGCCCCAGCCTTGGCGGCGTCGATCGCGGAATCCGCGATCTGCTTGGGAGTAACGGGAACGTGGCTGGATTTCGAGACCGTATCGCCGGCGCCGGTCACGGCACAGGTGATGAAGACATCGCGGTTCATCACAAGAGGCATTTTGTTCTCCCTCGTATTGAGGCTATTACGCGGCAAAGCCCCGGCCATTGCTTTGCATTAACGGAACTAGATGATACAGTTTTGGAAATCGTGGAGAGTCAATGCTGACGCGATCGACAGAACGGCTCGATATCGACCTTCTGATTTTGCCGGAAACGAACCTGATCCTGATCGCCTCGGTGATCGAGCCGTTGCGAGGCGCCAACCGCATTTCCGGCAGCGAGATCTATCGCTGGCGTCTATTGACCCCGGATGGCGATCCGGCTCCTACCACCAGCGACATCCCGGTTCCCGCCTGCGCGCCCTTCAAGGCAAAGGCCGATACGGCGCCACTCTTCGTGCTCGCCAGCTACAACTGGCGGCAAAGTGCCACTCCGGCCCTGAAGATGCAGCTTTCGCAGGCTGCTCGCTACCGAAGGATGATAGCCGGCATCGAATCCGGCACGTGGCTGCTTGCCGAAGCAAGCCTTCTTGATGGGTATTCTGCGACTATCCATTGGGAGGATTTCGAAGATTTCGCACTCGCCTACCCGCAAGTTCGTGCCTCAAGGGACCGCTTCGTCATCGATGGCAAGCGGCTGACCACTGCCGGCTCATTGCCGACCGTCGA
Organism: Rhizobium sp. 007; assembly: GCF_015353075.1. Lineage (NCBI taxonomy): Bacteria > Pseudomonadati > Pseudomonadota > Alphaproteobacteria > Hyphomicrobiales > Rhizobiaceae > Rhizobium > Rhizobium sp. 007. The sequence continues at coordinate 435,492 of NZ_CP064188.1, forward strand.
TCTGATGCTCGAGGTGATCCGGCAGCGGCAAGGTTATTCGCTGGCGCTGGAGGTGAGCCGGCTCTTCAGCTACGAACAAGCAAATTTCCATTCCGAGCACGAACTTTCTCCATCGACTGTCAGTTTGCGGATGCGCGATCCGCGTGTCGCTCACGCGATCCGGTTGATGGAGGACAACATCGAGCAGCCTTTGGTTCTGGCCAGGCTTGCGCGCCGCGTCGGCATCAGCGCGCGCCACCTGCAGGGGCTCTTTCAGGAGAGCATTGGGGCGCCGCCGCATGTGCACTATCTGGCGTTGCGGTTGAATGCTGCCCGTCGCAAGGTGATCGAGACCAAGGCATCTTTTGCCGATATCGCTGCCGCAACCGGCTTCAATTCGGCTTCCGCCTTTGCCCGGAGCTACCGAGCAAGCTTCTCCGAGAGCCCCTCCGACACCCGGCGACGCCTTCGCCGTCGCATCATGTTGGCGCAAGAGCGGCCATAGGCTGGAAGGCCTCCCGCACCCTTTCGGCCAGTTCCTGGATCGCCGCGGTGGAATGATGCCGGCTGCGGCGCAATACGACCCGGGAGGAATCGACCAGCGGAAAGCCATCAGCACTCGTCAGTTCCCGGCATCCGGGCGGGATGTTGCTGCGGGAGAGCGTGGTCACGGCAAGCCCGGCGGCGACCGCGTTCTTCAGTCCGGAACTAGTATCGGCAATGAAGGCAATGCGATATCTGCGGCCGTGCTGCTCCAGCGAACGAAGTGCAAAATCGCGGCACCAGGTTGAATTTCTGTAAATTGCGATCGGCAGCGGATCGGCGTCGTGTAACCGATGCACCAGCGAGGTCACCCAAACGGTAGGGTCGATGCAAAGAACCTCGCCGTTGATCTGATTGCTCCAGTCGAAGACGACGGCGAGGTCGAGTTCGTCGCGTTCGAGCGCTGCGAGATTATGGGATGTGTAATCGCAAGAGATCGTCACCTCGACGGCCGGGTGGCGCACGGAGAATGCAGCAAGTGCGGCCGGCAATACGGTCTGACTATATTCTTCGGGGATACCGATGCGAACAGGCCCGTCCAGCGGCTTGGTCCGGATCGTCGCCGTTGCCTCGTTCAGAAGGTCGATCACCCGTCGGGCATAGGGAAGGAGCTGCGTTCCAGCGCCTGTCAGAGCAACGCCGCGCGCGCCTCTTTCGAAAAGCGTTTCGCCGATCGTGTCCTCTAGTCGTTTCACCTGAGCGCTGACAGCCGACTGGGTTCGGCCGATGCGCTGGGCGGCGGCCGAAAAGTTCAACGTTTCGGTCACAACCAGAAAGGTCCTCAGCAGGTCGCTTTCAATTGGTTCACGCATGGGCAGCCACAAAGAAATCCGATGGCAGACATCTCTACTATTCGTTTGCCTGATGTCAATTACGGGCGCACACAGATCGTGTCGCTTCAGTCTTGTCCCAAGGCAGCCCGCATGACCATCCATCTTCAGGCACGTTCCTTCGCGCTTAGCGAGCACGAAAAAGGCATTGCTCTTGTGGTCGCCGCAACTCTTGCCTGGAGCGCCAGTGGCCTCTATTCGCGGCTCTTGACTGTCGATGTGTGGACGACGATCGCCTGGCGCTCGCTGTTCGGCGGTCTTTTTCTCCTGGTTCCGAGCCTCTTCCTGGAAGGCGGCTTTTCCAGGCGTCAATGGCGCTCGGTCTTCCATCCCTCGGGTCTTGCGATGATTGGATGTCAGACCTTCAGTCAGGCCTGCTTCATCGGCGCACTCTATATGACCAGCGTTGCGAACGTCACGATGATCTACGCCACCGCCCCCTTCATTGCCGCCCTCTTCGGCTGGCTGATCCTGAAGGAGAAAGTCGCAAGGCGAACCCTCGTTGCCGGAGGCGTCTGTTTCTCGGGAGTGGCGGTCATCGTGGCCTCTTCAATCGGCGGCGGCACAGGAACTGGCGACCTTCTGGCGCTCGGAATGACCGTCTCATTTGCCCTTGTCATCATCATTCCCCGCATCAACCCCGATGTGCCAAGCCTTCCCCCGACTATCGTCAGTGCGTTTCTCACCCTTATCCTCTTTGCACCTTTTGGTTCGATCGGTTCCCTTGATCTTCACAACTGGGTCGTGCTTGCGGCATTCGGGGCTACGAATTTCTCCATTGCGCTGGTTCTGTTCCTTGCGGGTGCACGACGTATGGCGCCGGCGGAAGCTGCCCTTCTCGGCACCATGGAAATCATTCTGACTCCTTTCTGGGTCTGGCTGTTCTTTGCCGAACAACCGCCGGCCGCCACGTTCTTGGGCGGTACAATCATCCTGGCTGCCGTGCTCTGGCATACGATCATCGACTTCCGCCGTTGCCGCCGGATGCTCGCAAAGGCTGAGAATTCTCCTTTCTAGAATTGGGCGGAGATTCACAAACCATCTTCCCGATCGCCTGTTTTCCTTCGATGAGTCGTGCGGATTTAAGGAAATGCTCAAGTGTCCATTTCTGCAATCTTTGCTTGGGGCTCGTTGAGGAGTATCATCTGAAGTTAAGAACCTAGATCATGAGCGGGATGCGGGCGGACACGGCATGCCCTTTCCTCATCCCGCCCATCAAAGGGCGAGAAAAGCCCATGCTTTCGGGAGGAAGAAATGAAACGCAGAACCCAGGTCGACAGGAAAACGTCGCGCCGTAAATTCCTAAGCGGCGCAGCCATGGCCGGCGCGGCGATGATGGCGGCGCCAAGCGTCGTCAAGGCGCAGGGGCCGGTCAACATGCGCTGGCAGAGCACCTGGCCTTCCAAGGATATCTTTCACGAGTTCGCACTCGATTTTGCACAGAAGGTCAACGACATGACCGGCGGTGATCTCAAGATCGAGGTACTGCCGGCGGGTGCCGTTGTGCCGGCCTTCGGCCTGCTCGATGCGGTCTCCCAGGGGACGCTCGACGGCGGCCACGGCGTGCTTGTCTATCATTACGGCAAACAGACGGCGCTGGCGCTCTGGGGCTCGGGTCCAGGCTTTGCGATGGATGCCAACATGCTGCTTGCCTGGCATAAATATGGCGGCGGCAAGGAGCTGCTCGCCAAGCTTTACGAATCGATCGGCGCGAACGTCGTCTCGTTCCCCTATGGCCCAATGCCGACACAACCGCTCGGCTGGTTCAAGAAGCCGGTCGCCAAAGCCGAGGATATCCAGGGCCTGAAATTCCGCACGGTCGGCATTTCGATCGACGTGTTCACCGGTCTTGGGGCGGCGGTCAACGCTTTGCCGGGTGGCGAGATCGTCGCGGCGCTCGACCGCGGGCTGCTTGACGCGGCCGAGTTCAACAATGCCTCATCCGACCGGGTCCTCGGTTTTCCAGACGTTTCGAAAATCTGCATGCTGCAAAGCTATCACCAGAATGCCGAGCAATTCGAGGTCATGTTCAACAAGACCAAGTATGACGGCCTGCCCGAACAGATGAAGGCAATCATCATCAATGCCGTCGAGGCGGCGTCTCAGGACATGGCCTGGAAGGCGATCGACCGCTATTCGAAAGACTATGTCGAGATGCAGACGACCGACAAGGTGAAGTTCTATAAGACTCCGGAGGCGATCCTGAAAAGGCAACTGGAGGTCTACGACGAGGTGGTGAAGAAGAAGGCCGGCGAAAACCCGCTGTTCAAGGAGATTCTTCAATCGCAGATCGCCTTTGCGGAGCGGGCAACGCGATGGGAGCAGGACACCGTCGTCGGCCGGCGTTTGGTCTTTGATCACTACTTCGGACCGAACGGGGTGGCAAAGGAACTCTGACGTATGATTCAAGCATCACCGGGCAGGAGCCCCGGTGATGCTTGCAGTGAGGATATGCTCTTTCCCGGGGGCACGCGTGAACGTTCAGCATTTTCTGCTCAGGGTGGATGCCGTCAGCGTGTGGGTCGGAAAAGCTTCGGCCTGGCTCATCATCGGCCTGATGACGCTGGTTTGCGTCGAGGTGTTCAAGCGTTACATCCTGAACATGCCGACGGCGTGGATCTTCGACGCCAGCAACATGTTCTATGGCACCCTGTTCATGCTCGCCGGAGCCTACGCGCTGGCGCAGAATGCGCATGTGCGCGGCGATTTTCTTTATAGCTCGCTAAGGCCCCGGATCCAGGCCGGGCTCGATCTCGTCCTTTACGTCCTCTTCTTCCTGCCTGGCGTCGCTGCCCTTGTTTACGCCGGCTATGATTATGCGGCGCTTTCCTGGCGGATCGGCGAGCATTCGACGGTGACCGCAGAAGGCCCGCCGATCTATTACTTCAAGACGGTCATTCCGGTGGCAGGCGCGCTCGTCATGCTGCAGGGGCTTGCCGAAATCCTTCGCTGCATCGTCTGCCTGAGGACCGGCGCGTGGCCGGCCCGGCTCAAGGACGTGGAGGAGATTGACGTTGTTGCCGAGCAGCTTGCGCAAAGCGAGCACGTAGACGCAAAGACGCGCGAGGCAGCCATCGAGCGCGCCCACGACCTAGACAGGGCCGCGCGTCAACGGGGAATGGGGGGAGATATCGAAACGTGAGCGATCCGTTCCTCGGACTGATGATGCTGCTTCTCATCGTGGTCGTCATCATGATGGGGTTCCCGACCGCCTTCACGCTGATGGGGCTCGGCATGCTCTTCGGCTTCTACGCCTTCTATAATCCCGCCGAGCACTGGATCGACAATCGCGTCTTCGACCTGATGGTTCAGCGCACCTACGGAGCAATGACCAACGACGTCTTGATCTCCATCCCGCTCTTCGTATTGATGGGCTACGTGATGGAGCGCGGCGCGCTGGTCGACAAGATGTTCTACAGCATCCAGCTGTCGTTCCGGCGCGTTCCTGCGTCGCTTGCCGTGGCAACCCTGATCGTGTGCACGTTCTGGGGGATTGCGAGCGGTCTCGTCGGCGCCGTCGTCGTGCTGATGGGGGTGATCGCCATGAGCCCGATGTTGCGAGCGGGCTATGACGTGAAGCTTGCCTCCGGCGTCATAACCGCGGGCGGTACGCTGGGCATCCTGATCCCGCCCTCGGTGATGATCATTGTCTATGCGGCGGTTGCCGGGCAGTCCGTGGTCAAGCTCTACGCTGCGACGATGTTTCCAGGTTTCTTCCTCGCGTTCCTCTATCTCGCCTATATTCTCACCTGGGCGGCGATCAACCCGAAAGTCGCGCCCGCCTTGCCGGAGGAGCAGACGCGGGTTCCGGTGGCAAGCTGGATGCGCAGTCTCCAGGCGGCCTATTCGCAAAACATGATGCTCGGTCTTCTGCGTGCATTGACCTCGCCATCGAAGGCGACGGCACTCGAAACGGCTGAGGGACGGCTCACCTACTGGACGCTCCTCAAGAATTTCTGTGCAGCCCTCGTGCCCTTCTCCTTGACTGCATTCACGCTGCTGCTGGTGTGGTGGTATGTTGTTATCCATCCGCAGGCCTTAGGCGAGGCGGAAGCCCCGGAAGGGCTGGAGCAGCTCGGAGCGCCTGCGGCGGATGCGGGCGCTGCCATGGTCAATGGCCCGGCGACGAGCTTCTACGTGTCGTTCGCACTCGTTGCAGCAATCGCTGCTGCGGCCCTTTCCCGCTACTACTACAACATGGGTGCGGAGCGGCTTCAGGTAATAAAGCTTCTGGTGTCCTCCGTCATGCCGCTCGCGGTCCTCACTATCGTCGTGCTCGCCGTCATCCTGTTCGGTATCACGACGGCAACCGAGTCTGCCGCAGTCGGCGCGGCCGGCGCCTTCCTGTTGGCATTCCAGGCCAGAACGCTCAACTGGAAACGCACCAAGGAGGCAGTATTCCTGACGGCGAAGACGACGGCGATGGTCTGTTGGCTCTTCGTCGGCTCCGCGCTTTTCTCCGCCGTTTTCGCCATCCTGGGAGGGCAGGCGCTGATCGAAGAATGGGTGCTGGCGCTTGAGTTGACACCGGTGCAGTTCATGATCCTGTCGCAGGCGATCATCTTCATTCTTGGTTGGCCGCTGGAATGGACCGAGATCATCATTATCTTCGTGCCGATCTTCCTGCCGATGCTGAGACACTTCGATATCGACCCCATCCTTTGGGGCGTCCTCGTCTTCGTCAATCTGCAGGCAGCCTTCCTGTCGCCGCCGGTGGCGATGTCGGCTTACTATCTCAAGGGCGTTTCACCGCCGCACGTCACGCTCAACCAGATCTTCGCAGGTATGATGCCCTACATGCTGATCGTCATCCTTTGCATGGTCATCATGTATGTTTGGCCGGGAATGGCACTTTGGCTTCCGAACTATCTCTACGGCTGAAAGATGCTTTGCGCCGTACTGCGTGCACAGAAGGTGCTTGCATTTCCTTTCATGCACTTCACATTCACGAAAAGGCATTGAGGGAGGTGGTCATGACGGATGATCGCAAGGCGACGCTCGTGCACATATCGGGAAGGGTCCAGGGCGTCAGCTTCCGCATATGGACAAAGACCCAGGCACAGCGGTTCGGCTTGACCGGCTGGGTGCGAAACGAAGATGACGGATCTGTGACCGCATTGATCGCCGGACAGGATGCGGCGGTTTCCGCAATGTTGAAACAGTTTTGGAACGGACCCGTCGGCGCGTCCGTTTCCAGTGTCGTGACCGAACAGGCCTCCTTGGATGAGGCGCCATCGGACTTCCGAATCACGAGCTGAGGCTGACGGCCTTCGGAGAGGCATTTGTTATGGCGCCCCAGACGTCAAACGCTGGATCCGATGACAAGCTCGGCTAGTGCGTTGCCGATTTCTGCTTGGTAATCGTCAGGATATAATCGTCGGCGATATCAGCGACCGCCATGGCGATCTCTGCTGCCGAAAACTCCATTAGCCTCTCGCTGAAAATGATCTCGTGCACGGCCTCTTCGATCTTCTGCCGGCAGGCAAAGAGACGATCGGCATGATTGACCTGTATAGAAGGTAATTCCATAGTTCTCATAACTCCGATCTTTAGCGGTGGTGATCACCGACGACGCATCGACCCAATAGAAAAGCTCGCTGACACTGCGATTGCTCGCTCCCACCGGCCGAAAGCCCCCAATATTGACGGAGGAAGCATAACTGTAAAAATTGCCGGGGATGCGTGAAATCGACGTGACACAATTTTAAATAGCAGTATAGTATTTCATGCTAAAACACGCTGCCCCGGGACTCGTCGCACGTTTGTTCCCAAGTCAGATACCTTAAATTGAAACCAGTTAGACTTGGTTGCATAACATTATGACGATCTGTCGTGCGACAGCAAGAATATCGTTCGATAAAAGATCACCTTTAGTTGCATTTTTGACGGAATGCATCATGATGCACGTCGCATGAGCCATGAGGGGCCCCATGAAGGCGAAATCTCCAAATGCTATTGATGTATATGTAGGCGGGCGTCTGCGGCTCCGGCGCCAGGTTCTTGGCTTGAGCCAGGGCAGTTTAGCGGAAGCCTTGGGTATTACATTTCAGCAGGTGCAAAAATACGAGAAGGGTATGAACCGAATTGGTGCCAGCAGGCTCCAGAGGATTGCGGAAATTCTCAGAGTCCCCGTCGGGTTCTTTTTCGAAAACAATGCGAGCGCGTCACCCGATGTCGAGCCGCGGCGCGAGACGGATGATGTCACGCTGTTTATGACGTCGAAGGAGGGAGTGGCACTCAGCAGGGCATTTCTGGCAATCGAAGATCCTAACGTTCGTCAAAAATTGCTTGCCCTTACCAGGAGCCTTGGCTCTGCAAACCCGGTCGAGAACCATCGCGACAGTTCCAGTCAGATAGAGCCCGAGCGAGGATAAACACTTTGATGCTGTATCTGCAGACATTTGGCGATCTGCGACTGACCGATGCGAATGGCAACGCCATTCGCTATCCGGCCAAAGGCCTGGTGATGGTCGCCTATCTCTTCAGCCGCAAGACCCATGAACTGAGCCGTCATGAGCTCTCGGAGTTTCTATGGGCCGACGCGGAGGCCGAGCTGTCGGGACTTAACCTGCGCAAATTGATCTCACGTATTCGACAGATCGACGACGATACGAACGCGGGGCTGCTTCAGATCACCTCCAGTTCGATCCGGCTTCGCACGGAGGCTCTTGCCGTCGATCTTCAGGCTCTCGACAGCGCAATGCCCCCGTTGGCACGATTGAGAGCGATCAGCGACCTGCTTCAGCGGGATTTCATGGCAAGCGTGAAACCCTCAACCAGGTCGATTGACAACTGGATCACGGGAGAGCGTCGGAATCATAGATTGAAGCTGCGCGAAGTGCTCTTTGCCGCCCTGCCACATGCCCAAAGCAACGATGATGTACGGGCAGTATCCACCGCGGGCCTTTATCTTCTGGAGAAAGATCCGGGCGATGAAGAAATCAGGGAAATGCTTCGCCAACTATCTGGAACCAGTCTGGCTGACGGGAATAGGCGTGAAAAGGCAAGCAGGCCAAAAATCGACGCCCTGCCGTCGAGCCCGCAAGACGCGCTCGTTCGCATCGAGCCCGGCAAGCCTTCGTCGTCAGTTCTTCCTCGAGTCGTGCTGCTTCCGCCAATCCCACAGGGACATGTTGCCGGGCTCGCTATTGCCAATGCTCTGATCGAAGACGTCACCATCGAGCTTTGCGCACTTCGCAACATTTCTATTGTCGCACCGCACACGGCCGAGCAAATTCGTCGCGATTCCGACAAAGCCCAGGTCGTTGCGCGGCATTCGATCTCTTATCTCCTTGAAACGCGGCTTTCGACTGAGGGGCTCTATGCCCAGCTTATCTATTTTCCCACCGACGAGGTCATCTGGGCAACGCGCTTTACGATGACATCGGATGCACTGCCGACACAAAGGCGGCTCATTGCTCAGAGGCTGACCTTTTCCCTTGTACAGGAGCTGGCGAAGAACGAGCAGGCCAGATTGAACATCGAGGCCGATCCTCAAGCGTATCATTCCTATCTTGTTGGCGCGAGCTTGATGGGCAAACTGACGTTGCCTCATATCCGCAAGGCACGTGGCGCCTTCAAGGAGGCTCTTCGGTACAATCCCAACTTCTCGCCAGCATTTGCCGGTCTTGCCCGCACCTATACGAGCGAGTGGCTTGTGACCGCGCAGGGAAACGAAGAGCTGCTGCGCCTTGCGGAAACGAGCGCTGAGAAGGCCATCGAAGGGGATTCGATATTTGCCGGCGGACATCGAGAATTGGGGGTCGCCAAGCTTTATCTCGGCGACGTCGATCACAGCGTTTCCGCCCTCAGCCTGGCGGAGGAATTGAGTCCGCATTTTGCCGACGTCATCTATAGCCATGCTGACACGCTCGTACATGCGTCTCGCCCGGGGGACGCGCTGTCGAAGATCAAAAAAGCGATCTCGCTCAACCCGATATCGCCCGACGCCTATCTCTGGTGCGCCGCAGGGGCATGTTACTTTCTTGAGCAGTATGAAGACGCAATCGATTACGTGGAGGCAATGAAAGACAAAGCACCGGCTCACCGGATCGCGGCGGCGAGCTGTGCGATGATCGGCGATCGAAAGCGGTCACAGTTTTACCGGCAACGCGCCGAAGCACTGAATCCAGTTTTCGATGTCGAGAAATGGCTCTCTGTCGTTCCTTTCAAGGAGCAATGGCAGAAGGACCTTTATCGGGAAGGCCTTTTAAAGGCCGGATTTTAAAACAACCCTTATGGAGAAAATTCATGGAAAAAGCTGTCGTATTCGGTGTTGCAGGACAAGCGGATCTCTGGATTGCGGATCTTGACGCAGGCACGGTGAAGCCGCTTGGATCGCCGGTTGGAGAGCTGGCACAAGTTGTCGCGGATGTCCGCAAGACAGGAGGCGCCTTTGTGAAGAAGGTGGACTTCGCCATCGCGGTTTCTTCGGCGCAAACGGTGTTTTCCGGTCACGTCGACGGTTGAGATGCTGCTCTGACAGCCGCTCAAGTCTTTTCATATTCTGATCGGACCACCGTGCCGTCAGAGACGCTCACGCGTGTCGCGCCGTTTCTGGTTGACTTCGGCGTTACCCGTGTCGCACGTCACACCGGTCTCGATCGCATCGGGATACCCGTCTGGTGTGCCTATTCTCCCAACGCCCGCTCGATCGTCGTCGCTCAAGGCAAGGGCCTGAGCGACGACGATGCGAAGGTATCGGCCGTCATGGAGGCCCTGGAACGGGCCGTTGCCGGCAATCCTTCCGTCAATACTGTCCAAGCAAGCGCGCGTCACCTTCAAGAATCCGGCTACAGGGTCGAAAAGCTGAACTGTCTGATCGGTCGCCACAAGAACGACATAGGCAATGACGAAGAGATCGAATGGGCGCTCGGCAGGGAACTCTTGTCGGGGACCGAGATCTATGTCCCTTTCGAGGCTGCGATCCTTGACCGGACACGCGATTGCCGCTTCTGGATGTCCTCCGATGGCTTGGCGTCCGGAAACACGCTCGAGGAGGCAATGCTACATGGCATTCTCGAGCGCATAGAACGGGATGCCTATGTCCTTTGGCAGATAGGCAATGACAGAGACCGCCACTCGCGTTGCATCGATCCACGCGGTCTCCAGGACGCGGCCTTGGATCAATTGATCGAAAAGATCGAAACGGCCGGGTTGGTACTTCGGCTCTTCGACATGATGAGCGATATCGCCGTTCCGTGCTTCACCGCAATTTTAGGCCCAGGCGATATTCATGACGACGCAAATGTCCGTTTTGTCGAAGTGACGGCAGGAAGCGGCGCTCATCCATCGCCCGTTCGGGCGGCCATACGGGCTGTAACCGAAGCAGCTCAATCCCGATTGACCTATATCAGCGGTGCACGGGACGACATTTTGCCCGAAACCTTCCTTGCACCTCTCCCGTTGCAGACGCGCACTCTTTTCCAGGCCGTTCCGGCGATGCCGGCGACGATTGCGCCGGCGTATCCGCAATCTCTCGCTCAACATCTCGACTACACACTGAGTGCCTTGCGGGAAAAGCAAATAGATCAAGTCATCGTCCTGGCCCTCAGCGATCCCGCACTTCCTTTTAGCGTCGCGAAAATCTTTATCCCTGCCCTTGAAAATCCGGAGGGCGGGCGCGCACGCCGCTTTGGAAATCGGGCGGTTTCAAAGGCTATCATGTCATGAAGGTGATCTTTGTCGGTCCGAGCCTTCCGGATGCGGCATCCTTCGCTGGAGATGAGGCCTTCGTCTGCCCACCTGCGGTTCAGGGCGATGTTCTTGCCGCCGTAAGGCGTGGCGCGAGTGTCATCGGGCTAATCGACGGTGGGTTCGACTATACGGCGCCGGTCTGGCACAAGGAGATCCTCTACGCACTATCGCAGAATGTGGCTGTATTAGGCGCGGCCAGCATGGGAGCACTGCGCGCTGCAGAATGCCAGCTCTTTGGAATGATTGGCATCGGCCGGATCTTCCGTGAATACGAGAAGGGCGCGACCGTCGATGACGCTGACGTCGCTTTGCTCCACGGCCCAATGGAATATGGATACAAATCCCTGACGGTGCCGCTCGTGAATGTCAGGGCAACGCTCGACAAATTGGAAAGCGAAAAGCAACTTGCATCTGCAATGCGGGTAAGGCTTGAAGAGAATGCTGCTCGAATCTTCTTCAAGGAACGGACCTGGCAATCGATCGTCGCCAATTGTGGCACGGCCAACATTGCGGCACCGCGGGAGTTGCTTTCGCTGCTGGTCTCAAACGCCGTCGATCAGAAACGGATTGATGCTCTTGCTCTTCTGGAAGCTGTTCGCACCATCAGTGACTTCCCCCTTGATAGAGAGATTACCTGGCATATGAACGAGACATTTGTTTCGCCAGTTTAACAAGCGTATGCGCCGCTCAGTGCAATTACGGATTGTGTCACGCGGTTTTCACGGGCTCTTCGCCGTCATCCCCAATATGTTCTCCAGAGATTTTGGAGATCGAGATGAGCGCCACTTCTGCAGGTAATCCAGATGGCTCAAGCCACAATGCAAGATCCATTGAGGAATTGGATGAGCTCATCGCGCTCGCCCGAATGATCACTTACGCAAGATACGCGGCGCAGGACGTTGAGCTTGTCAACGCGACGCATTGGCTCGACCTGGCCCTGAAGGCCGTTACCCGCGAGATCGGGGATGGCGCTGAAACGGGGCTGCCCGACCTGACACTGTCGGTGGACGCCATTAATCTGCACAAGCACTAGCCCGGCCGACAAGCTCGGCCATGGCTCATTGCTTCATCATCGCGGCTAGCGAAGTCGTTTGGAATAAACGCCAAGCCTGTTCGACGGCTCATACCCATTACCCGTGTAATAGTCCGCAACACGGCCGCTCTGCTGGGAAACGAGCCAGATCTGCAGATAACCCATAGTTCGGGCTTCGATTTGGAGGCGGCCCAGCAGACCCGAGCCAACTCCCTTTCCTTGATGCTTGGGCAATACGGCTATTTCAGCAAGGTGCAGGCCGCGGCCGATCACCGAGGTATGCGGAAGGGCAAAGGCGAATCCGATGGCTTCTTTCGCCTCGAACGCTGCCACACCAAGGCAGCCAGGTGTTGTGGCCAGTTCATCCAGACGCCAAGCTGCATTCTCGATCGACCACTCTTCATTCCAAGGCGGCTCGGCGTAAGCCTGCACCATAATAGCTGCGCTTTGCGCCGCTTCGACATGCGTTATTCGTCTGAATTCGATGGGCATCCACACCTGCTATTGAAACGCTCGCAGAGAAGAAACCTGCTCGTCGACTAAATCCTGCTTGGAGAGCATCAAGACTGCCTGCAATCTCATTTCCTGCAATCTTCTCCAAACCGCGAAATGATGCGCTCCATCGGCGATCCTGTTTCCATTGGATCCGCTCCATGGCGCGCCTCCGAGAGAACTAAGCACAGGCTTGCACAAAGATGTCGTGACTTTATCGTGACACCCTCAGTGAGGGAATAGTAATGACAATACACAATTTAAAGAAGTGAATTCGGAAGGACGCTGTTTCATGGCGGCTGAACCAGCGCTCCAAGCGCAGTTACACCCGCGAGATCTGCGGCGTCCACTGTGCCAGACAGGCGGCAAGCTGATCGCTATCGGGTGCACCCGTGCGTCCGCCGAAGACCTGACACTTAAGCGCTGCCGCCGCCGATGACATGCGCATGGCATCTTCGATTTGCAATTGCTGTGCGACGGCAAAGGCAAACGCGCCGTGGAAGATGTCGCCCGCCGCAAGCGTATCGACTGTTTTGGCGGGTCGCGCGGTCATATGCATCACGCAATCGTTGACATCGTCATACCAATAGGCGCCGTTTTCACCGGCCGTGACGCTGATAAATGCCAGCGGGAAACGCTGCTTGAGCACGCCAATGGCCGCAGCACAATCTTCCGTCGCTGCCAGCTTGCCTGCTGCAGGGTGCGAAAAGACGATGTGGCTCGCTGCCGGCCCCAGCCGCTCGATAACCCCATCGGCGGCGATGTCGCCATCCAAGATCGCCGGCTTGCCAAGGCTCTGCGCCGTTTCCAGGACCTTGAGAGCAAGTTCTGGCCATCGAACATCAACTAAAACGGCGTCGAAAGTGGCGATTTCAGTTGTCGAAATGTGTTTGACGGAGCGATGCAGTTCGGGGTCGTAAAAGGGGACAATGAGGCGCTCGCCGTCGTCGTCAACCAGGATGGTCGAAACCGCAGATCTCGCGCCTTGCACGATATGCATTCCGCTTATGTCGATGCCAGCTAGAGAGAGATCCGCGATAATGCGCTTGCCTGTTTCGTCATCCCCTACAGCACCCCACAGGCTTGCCTTGCCCCCAAGCCTGACAACAGCGTAAGCCGCGCTCGAGGCCATACCCTCGGCGATCTGCAGCATGTCATATGGCAGAACCTTGCCTTGTCCCGTCGGCATTTTACGAACGCGAAACAGAGTATCCAGCACAGCTGCGCCGACGCACAAGACGTGCGGCTGTCGGTCTTTTGCCTTTGAAACCCTCTCCCTCGTCAAAACAGCATGCCCGCCATCAGCTGCCTTTGACGGCGCCCGCCGTCAAACCAGCAACGATCTGCTTCTGGGCAAACATTGTCAGCACCAGCACCGGCAGCGTGACGATCAGAGCTGCCGCCGCAAGCGGTCCCCAACTGACCTGCTCGAAGGAAAGCATGTTGTAGACTGCCACTGGCAACGTCCGGGTTTCGCGGCTCGCGAGCACGATACCGAACACGAAATTGTTCCACGAGAAGATGACGGAGAGGATGAAGGCGACGACAATGCCGGGCTTGGCGATCGGCAGCGCCACCAAGCGGAAGACCTGCCATGGCGTTGCCCCGTCGATACTTGCCGCCTCTTCGAGCTCCATCGGCGTCGTTTCGAAATAGCCGATCATGATCCAGACGACGATCGGCACAGTCACCACGAGATGGATGATGATCTGTGGCCAGAGTGTGCCGAGGAGATCCAGCCATTGGAACAGCAAGAAGAGCGGGATCAGAAAGGAAAGCCCGGGTGTCATTCGCGCGATCATGATGACCATTGCCGAACGCTCGGCCTTGAGCCGGGCAATGCCATAGCCTGCCGGCACGCCAATCAAAAGCGCCAGAAATGTCGCCGCCCCCGTCACAAGAATGGAATTCCAGAAATACAGGAAGAAATTGTTTTCCTCGAAGACTTTGACGTAGTTCGACCAGGCAAATCGCTCTGGGATGAAGATCGGCGGATAGGCTCCATTGTCGATTTCGTATTTCAGGGACAGCGAGATCATCCACAGAAAGAAGAGGATGACCGGCGAGACCATCACCAGCGCGACGAAGAAAAGACCGATGCGATCGAGCGTCTTGCGCTTCATCAGCGTGTCTCCGTGTTTGACCAGTTCGTCCGCGCGCGCACCATCATTAGAACGAAGGAGAGCGCGACGATGACGACGAAGAAGACGACGGCCATCGCAGATCCGTAACCGATGTCGTAATAGGAAAAGGCCGTATTGTAGAGATAGATATTGATCGTCTCCGAGGCCGTGCCCGGTCCGCCTTGCGTCATCGCATAGATGATGTCGAAGCTCTTTACGGCATCGATGCTGCGGATGATGACGCCGACCATCAGGAAGGGCGCAATCATCGGCAGCGTGAGATAACGGAACTTCTGCCAGGCATTGGCACCATCGATTTCCGCGCTTTCATACGGCTCGCGCGGCAGAGCCGCAAGACCGCCAAGCACGATCAGCATGATCAGCGGCGTCCACTGCCAGGTTTCAACCAGAACCAGCGAGGGAATGACGCTCGTCTGATTGTAGATCCATTCCTGAGGCCCAATTCCCACCAATGAGAGAAGATAATTGAGGACGCCGAGCTGCGGATGAAACATCATCGTCCAGACGAGCGCGATGGCAACAGGTGTCGCCATCATCGGCATGACGAATATGCCGCGCAGGAGTCCGCGCAACGGGAACTGCGCGTCAAAGATGAGGGCGGCGAGCGTTCCGAGAAACAGAGGTCCGATCACCGCAAGCACCGTATAAAGGACGGTATGCCAAAGAGAATCCCAAAAACGCGTGTCAGTCGCGAGACGGAGATAGTTGTCCCAGCCTGAAAAGGCCTGTGCCTGGCCAAGCGTCCAGCTGTTTACGCTCATCCACAGGGTGAAAACCCATGGAAAAACGATGACGGCCGCGATCACGATCAGGGCTGGAACGACGAAGGGCCAGTAGTTCGGAGCAAGCCCACTGGGCTTGCTCCTCGCACTGGTTGCCGTCGCTTTGGCGGCTTCAATGCTCACCGAAGACATCATCCCTCGCTTCGCGCCAGCACCGGCTCGAACTGGGCCGTGGCGGACTTGAGTTCGGCGGCCGGATCTGCGCCGCCGATCATGTTCGTCAGGCCGACGCCATAGATGTCCCGGAATTCGGTGACCGGGATGATGACCGGCAGGGCGAGCTTCGAAATCTTGCCGGAGCCGACGACCGCGTCGACCCACGCGCTCGGCATGGTGACGCCTTCGCGGACCTTGGGATCTTCAAGGATAGACTGGCGGAAGGGAACGCCGGCACCGGCCTGCAGAAGCCGGGCACCCATGTCATGGGAAACCACCCATTGGCAGAAGAGGTAGGCCGCTTCCTTGTTCTTGCTTGCTGCCGTTACGCCGATACCGTCGCCAAATGTTGCGGCTGCCTGCGCTTTCGGGCCCTTCGGCATGATCCCGTAACCCACCTGGCCGACGACGCGGGATTTTTCCGGGTTTTCGATCGGCGGTGCAAAGCCGACGCCATCGAGCCACATGCCGATCTTGCCCTGCAGGAATGCCGATTGCGCTTCTGCCCAATTGAATCCGGAGACGCCGACAGGCGCTGCCTTGGTCATCAGACGCTGGTAGAGCGTTGCCGCCTGGATGGCCTCGTCGGAGGTGGTGCGCAGTTTGCCGT
The DNA here is from genome assembly GCF_015353075.1 of Rhizobium sp. 007. Classification (NCBI taxonomy): domain Bacteria; kingdom Pseudomonadati; phylum Pseudomonadota; class Alphaproteobacteria; order Hyphomicrobiales; family Rhizobiaceae; genus Rhizobium; species Rhizobium sp. 007. The sequence continues at coordinate 451,757 of NZ_CP064188.1, forward strand.
CGGGCCCGAGGGGGGTCATGCCATAACCGAGCATGAGGGCCGTCCAGACGGGGACATTGGCGTTTTTCAGTCCGCGGGCAACGAAGCCGTAAGTGTTGCTCGACGCGTCGGTCAGGGCCTCTGCGGCGTTCGCCATCTCTTCGAAGGTTGCCGGGTACGAAAGGCCTTTCTTCTCGAAGAGCTGCTTGTTCCAGTAGACAATCCAGTAGTCGACGGAGAAGGGCAGGGAGCGCAGGAGGCCGTCGGAATCCTTGGCGAACTGCAGGCCCGCATCGGCGAAGTCGCCCTCGACCAGAGACGGATCGGTAAGGGACGGATCCTTGAGAAATCCGCTTATATCGGCAAGCCAGCCACCCTTTTCGAACTGTCGTTTCTGCACATGATAGCTCATGTGAACAACGTCGAAGCTAGGCTTTCCGGAGCTGAGTTCGATCGTCGTCTTCTGGCGCTGCTGCTGTTCGGGCGTCGCCTCGGCATTGACCTTTATATCGGTCAGCTCTTCGAACTCGCCGAGATATTTGAGGATGATTTCACTGCGTGGGCTCTTGACGAGATTGACTTCGAGCGTCGTGCCGGAAAACCGTTTCCAGTCAAGGGCGGCCGAAGCCGCCCGGACGCCAAGAAAGCCGGCGGCGCCGAGAGCGGCAGAACCAGCCAGAAAGCCCCGGCGAGTTGGATTCCAAATTGAAGATGACATGCCATTCCTCCTCTTCTTGCCGGAGATCTCCTCACCGCCGGCTTGCTTTGCCTATAATCTGAGTGCGCGGTCCCTCGCGTGATGGATATGTGCGACGAGCGCGCTGACCGCATCTTCCGCAGACCGTCGCTCGATGGCTTCGAGAACCTTCAGATGTTCTCCCATGACCGGCCCGACACGGCCGTCGATACGAAAGCGTTCCTGGCTTATAAGGCGCATCTTGATTGAATTCACCCGGTAGACGTTCGAGATGATGGTGTTGCCGAGCGCATCGATGAAGGCGTCATGCATTCCCCAGTCCACAGCCTGGGCGTGAAGCTCAAGTTCATGCGAATTGTTGCCGCCATTGATGGCGTCGGCGATGTCCCGGTGCATTTTCAGGAGGCCCGCGATCGTTTCGTCGGAGGCCGACCGCGTAAAAAGCGCAACCGCCTCCTTCTCCAGGAACACGCGAAGCTGAAAGGCTTCGCGGATCAGGTTGAGATCGATATGAGCAATCTGCAGGCCGCGCTGCGGCACCGTCTTGATGAGGCCTTCGGCTTCGAGCCTTGGAATGAGTTCACGAATTGCGCCGAGCGTCAGTCCGGTCAGTTCGACGAGGCGGCGTTGGGAGACGAACTGACCAGGGCGGACATCACGCGCCAGCAAGTGCCGGGTAAAGCTCTCATAAGCTCTTTCCCGCAAGGTCGGCTGTTCGTCGAGTCCATCCATGGTTCCCCCTTCGTACATGACGATTAAGCGGCCTTTTTTCGAAACAGGGCGTCAAAGGCGAGGGCAAGCGTGTTGCATCCTTCGCCGGATATTGAAACGAGCGGCGGGCGGACCGCAAGCCACATTTCATCGTCGCTCAAATGTGCGATCATCACCTTTACGGCGGGGGTCACCGGATACTTCAGGAGCTCGGCTACGAAAGCGACCACGCGCGGATCATCCTTTCCCTCTTCGGCCATGCGCTTGATCTCGGGGGCGATGAAATTCGCCATGCCGGAGATTGCGCCCTGGCCGCCCAGGCGCGTGCCTTGTGCCAGATGACGCTCATCGCCGATCAGGATGATGAGATCGTGATGGGCCTCGAGCAGCTTTTCGGTAAAGGCCCAATCGCCGGAGGAGTCCTTGACGCCCGTTACAATTCCGGGAAACGCCTGACGCAGGCGGCCGATCAGCGCAACGCTCAAGGGCACCATCGTGACGGAGGGAATGTTATAGACGATGATGTCGCGGGCTTGGTCCCCGAGAATGCGGAATACCGCACAAAACCAGCGGAAAATGCCTTCGTCGCTGACATTCTTGAAATAGCAAGGCGGGGCGAGGAGAATGTTTCGGACACCCATGGACAGGGCATAGCCCGTCTGGGCGGCAGCATCCTCGGCGGCATCGACCAGGACGCCCACGACGATTTGGGAGGGATCAATACCGGCCTCGATGAATGCCGCAAGCACCCTCTGGCGCTCCGCGCTGCCGATCGACGATCCTTCGCCGGTCGTCCCAAACAGCGTGACGCTGGAGCAGCCGGCCGCAAGGCTGCGCTTTGCCTGAGCGATCATCGCGGAAACTGCAATGTTATCGTCGCCGTCGAAAGGTGTCGCCAGCGCGACCGATAATCCAAAACGCCCCACGAACCTACATCCCGCGATCTGACCATTCAGTATAGATTGACTAACATGTTAGTTATAGCCGAGCAAGTGGGAATCTCGCCTCTGGAGAGCTATGGCCTATCAGAGAGCGGTCTGCTTCGAGGCAGCGTCATGGGTGAGGGCTCCGGGAACGCTACTGCCAAAACCAAAATTTCGACGCTTCGGCCCGGGCCTCTTGTGACCTGACGCCGATATCGTTCAGCTGCGCGGCCGTCAGTTCCAGGAGGCTGCGCCGCGTCTTGCGCTTTTCGAAACTGCGGACGACTGCATTCTGCCAAGCCTGCAGGTTCAGGTCAGTTTCCCGCCTGCGCAATAAGGTTCGTGGGTCACACGCAGGCACCTTCGAGGCGGTGGTGATGCTCAAGGCAGCGCCGCACGCCTTCTTCGATACCGATCTTCGGCGTGAGTCCGAACGACTTTTGAAGCGCAACGTCGCCGCAGCGGAAGAATACGCCCTCTGGACGGTTTGCCGTTCCTCGCACCTGCGGTGCCCAGCCGAGCTCGCGGCTGACAAGCTCGGCAAGCGCAATGAAAGAGGTTGCCTTGCCCGTCGAGAGGTTGAGGCTTGCGCCTGACGGCAGCGCGTCCATCGTTTCCCAGATGAAATCGACGCAATCGGAAATGTGGATGAAGTCGCGGCATTGGTGTCCGCTCCCCCAGACGGAGACTTCCGGCGCGCCGCGCTCCTTGAGAAGCCTGCTGCAGATGGCGGGGAAGGGATAGGCGAGGTCCTGGTCCTCGCCGTAGCCGCTGAATGGCCGGTAGGCAACGGCCCGGCCGCCATAGCGCTCGACATAAAGCTTCATCAAGTACTCGCCGGTGAGCTTGGTCCAGCCGTAGCTGAGGTCAGGCACGCCGAGCGGGCGCTCGAAAGAGATCATGTCTTCGGAGAGCCTCGTCTGCATCGCCTCAGTCTGCAACGCCACGGGATAGGCCGCACTGGAGCTGAAATAGACGACGGTTCCGGGGCGGCATTCGCCTGCCCACCGCCAGAGCGCTGCGTCGACGGCGAGATCTTCGGCAACGAGTAGCGTCTGGTTCTCGAGCGTCATGCGCCCGCCGACGAGCGCCGCGAGGTGAAACACATAGTCGAAATGCTCGTCAGCGCTTTCGAAAAATGCCCGGCAATCCTGCTCATTCAAGGTGAACTGACGATGCAGGCGCTGGCTTGAAACCGGTGGCCTTGCGCCCGTTCCCGGTTTCATCAAATCGACGCAGACCACATCGAAGCCCTCGGCCAAAAGCCGGTCACAGAGATGCCGGCCGACAAAGCCGCATCCGCCAGTCACGAGTGCACGCGTCATGATCCCCCCTAAGCAGCAAGAAATGCAGTCCCCCCTGTATAGATCGCGATCATCCGGCGTTCCCATTCTGGGCGGCTGGGCGCAATCTTCTTGCCAAAGGCGCGGGCGCCTTCTGCAAGCTTTTGCACAAGGCTGTCGCTCTTGACCTTCAACAACGCTTCGGCGAGTGAGGCGGCATCGCCGCTCTTGAACACCAGCCCTGCGCCGTTTTGCTCAACCTCGTCAGCCATGAGAGCGTTGCTGCTTATGATTACCGGGATTCCGCTCATGATCGCCTCGGCGGCCACCAGCCCGTAAGGCTCCGGCATCCGAGACGGCATCACGAATATTCGTGCTTGGTCGGCAAGCTCGGACACGGTTGCATCATCGAGCCAGCCGGGTACCCAGCAATGGGGAAGCGTCGCCTGCATTTCTTCGAGAAGCGGCCCGCGGCCGATCAGCGTTGCTGCCTGACCGGTCATGCGCAGCGCTTCGCCCAGCGTACGCACGCCCTTTTCCCAGGTCATGCGGCCGAGGAACATGATGCGTTGGCGCCGCCAAGGTTCCGTCGGCCGCCACGTGAGAGGCTCGGTGGGTGTGCGCAAGGTCTGGAAGTTCCTGATTGGCCCGGGGGTCAAATAGGCTTCCATTTTCTCATGCGCGAGGATCACCTCGATGCGCTCCCAGAAGGCGTCGCCCACGCCAATCTGCCCCAGCATGCGGCGGAAGCGCCAGAGCTTGTGCAGATAGTTTCGCTTATCGCAGTTGGTTGCCAGGCACTCGAATGACATCGGTTTGACGGGGCAGATTTCGCCGCTCTTGTAATTGAGGCGGCCGCCATTCGGGCAGTTCAGGAAAAAGTCGTGGGCTGTTATAATGACGCGGGCCGGGCTCTCGGCCAATGCATGGAAGATCGAAGGCGATAGGATCTGGTTCCAGCCGTGCACATGAACGACGGTCTCTTCGCGGGATTGGCCCAACAGCGTCGCCAGCGCCTCGTATGCCCGCTTGTTGAAGTGACGGTCGAAGACATTGGCGATAACAGGCCCATCTCGAAGCGGCTTCTCGCCAAGCGCGATCGCGGGTACGCGCAGACCGGACTCTTCCAGGCCGGTCCCGTCGTCGCCGACGAAGAAAGTGCAATCCACGGCGGCTTGCACACAAGCCTGCAGACACTGGATCGCGACTTTCGTGGCTCCACCTCGGACAACGGAAACGTCGTTCACAACAATGAGACGCATGGTCGAATCGCCCAAATTTACGCAGGGGCCAAGCGGGGACCAGCATCGGCAAAGGAAATACAAAATCCCCGCTTTCAATGAGGCGATGTATCACGCCCGATTGCAATTCACCCAATGGCATTAGTCCGGAAAGAGTGCCGGCGGGATTGCTATTTAATAACAATCTGCTGGTGCGCGACCCACATAAAGTAATCACCTCCGCTGGAAGTTTCTTCAACGCGCCGACCGGGTATTGCTGGCGGCCAGCGGTGGACAAAAGCAACGTTGCGTAGACGCAAGCCTGAATGACATGACACGTAAGTTGTGACTGCGCGCCGCATTCGACGCTTCACAATGTGAAGTGACTCCGAGCCGTGTCGGATGTACGCTATTTGATAGCGCACAATTGCGAGAGCAAAGGGTGCAAGATGACAATTGGAACTGTTCTGCTTCTTGAGGACGAGCCGATCATCGCTCTCGACATCGAGAAGCTTCTGCAGGAAAACGGCGCCGACAAGGTCGTCACCCTGTCGACCTGTGCCGAGGCTATCGGGTGGCTGGGTGTCAACACCCCGAATATCGCCATCGTCGATCCGCGTCTCAGCGATGGAGTCTGCTCGTTTGCGGTGAAGACCCTTGCAGAGCGCAGTGTCCCCTTCATTCTCTATTCTGGCGAACCAGATGCGGCGATCGAGAGCGAACCCGCCTTCTCCGCAGGCCAGCTGCTTTATAAGCCATGTGAGCCCGACAGACTGATCGCCGCTCTCTCGCGGGCTGCTATCGGGTCGTTTGAACACTCCGCCCGCAAGGGTCGACCTACGCGGCTCCCGTTGAAAAAGGGCACCAACCGGACCACCGGTTTATGATGACGCGGCCAGCTGAATCCAAGTACAACCAGAGTGCCTTGCGCCGAGTGGGACCTTAGTCCAAGTTGACGGCAAGCCCCTCCAAGCTAAACTAGGCTTAGTCGTCCACTCTGCGGCGATTTCGCATTTCTCAATGCCCCGCCGCTTGCGGGGCATTTTTCTACGCGGTCGCACTGGAGTTTGCCGCAGGTGGTTGGAGCACCTTATTTCCGGGATCGCCATGGCGCGGCTATCTGGCATTTTTCGCCTTGGACGGATACGCCATTGCTTGCGCAGCGGCAGTCCGCTCAAGCTTCCGACGTGCCGTAGATTAACCTCCTGCGGCGCGAGATGCGACGGGGCTCGCCTCGACCCCCAGACCCTCCGGGGCGAGCCCTTGTCGCATCGCATGAACTGGGTACCCGCCCAGAGTGGCAAGGGGACAACGGCTCGCTTGAAGGACCTGTTCGGCTTGCGGAAACACCGTTCATCACTCGACCGACCCCGCTCGGGCAGTTTCCTCGCGGAGCAAAAACGACACCTCAAGAGTAGATGGCTTGCTGGAGGCTGGCCGGTAATGGAGCCGGAGTGTCGCAAAAAAATGGGCCGCTGGGTAGTTGCGGCCCATGAGATGTGAAGGTGTGAACCTCCAGAGGGGAACAGCTGGCGGCACCTCGGCAGCTGTTTCTATATAGGGCCAAAGACAGCATTGAGCAACCCGCGATTGCTTAGCCGGCAGCTTCGGGCAGGCGGCCTTGTTCTTACTCCTCCTCATTGACCTGCTCAAGCAGCTCAAAGAATGAGGCACGGTAAGGCTAACGGGATACGAGGCCCCGGGGGCCTTACTCACTTGTAGCCGAGTGACTTCGAAGTCGGATCCATCCAAGAAAAGCCTGCCGTTGCGGTGACGGCGACAGCCAGTAAGATCCAACTGTCCAATCTCGCCTACTACCGTCCCGCAAGGCGCCGCGGGGACGCGGAGCGAAGTCAAGCATCACCCGGGAAATCCGGCGGATTGCTGCGCCCGAACGCCTTGATTGCAGAAACCAGATTGAAGCCACGACCCGGTATGTGATTGATGCAGCCGGGGCGGGGACACCAATGCGGCTCGGTTCTGATTCCCGGAGGAATGGGCATCGGTTCCGGACAGCGACAGCGCGCTGAGCCGCATCTGAAATCTACTTGACCGGTACGACGAGTGGGGTCCCTTTCTTGACGATATATGTGGCGAGTTCCGAGGCCTTGCCGCTGCCGACGTTTTTCGCCGTGTGGGCTACTCCGGCGGGAATGAACAAAGTTTCGCCGGCCTTGAGCGTGACGGGCGTCCTATCCTCGAGCTGGTATTCCAGCGAGCCTTTAAGGACATAGGCGATCTCTTCGCCGGGATGAGAATGCTTAGCGGCAACTGCGCCAGGCTCGACGTCGACGCGCACCTGAACAAGTTCGCGTCCGGGCACGTCGAGATCGTGCTGCAGAAGATCGGTGCGCTGAATTCCCAGTTGTTGAGCCTGCGCCATGTGCAGCGCCACTCCGCTCCCGGCGATCAGCAGGGCAGCTGCTACGAGTTTGATCGTTTTCATAATGGTCATCCTTTCGTGCTGAGACCAAGCCGTCACCTTCGAGGACGGCACCGCCAATTTGAGCGAGAGCATGTATCGTCGATGTGTCCGCGGGGCTGCGCTTTTGTAACGCCATGTAGAGGAATAAAGGGCTTTCATGTCGAGGGACTGCAGCGCCATTCTTCATGACGGCAACGGCTCGCCGGTTTGCTCCCGGACCATGTATTCGGCGTACAGGTAAGCTAGTCCCCGCCTGTGGCCGAGCTGCTTTTTGTAGGCGCCGTGGGCGATCGCACGACGCAAGGCGCTCGTGAGGTCGGCCGGTGACGGGAATCTCATAACGTCCGTGTCGACGCATCCCGGGATCGTTCGGTGACCTCTGGATCGCTGAACGTCGCGTACGAGAAGTAGCTGCGCTGCTCAGGATGCAGGCCGCTGACCGGAGGCTGCCCCGGACCGGCACCGTGGAAGATTTCGCTTACCTCGACGCCGTGGCCGATGAGTTGGCCGCGGGCCGCCTCGAACGCGCGAGACGACGAGATCGAGACCGCTTGCCGAGCCGGGCGCAGCCGATATTAGCCCCGTGCCGAAGTGGATCGAGGACGGCGAGCCTTGAGGTGTAAACTGCACGATCCGAAAGTTGTCATCAACAACAAAGTCGGCGTCGAGCCTCCAGCCGAGGCTGCCGTAGAAATCCTTTGCGCGCTCGACGTCGAAACGGCAGTGATGACGACCTCGAGCTTCAGATCGACCTTTTGCGGTCTCTCGCTGTTGGATACGAGTGTCATGGTATTTTTCGTTTTGTTTGAAAAAGGGCGGCGTCTCGCACGCGCCCTTTGTAGATCATCAGATTGACGAACGCAGCGATCTCAATCGTGTCGTGGGTTCCTGGGCGAAAGCCCGACCCTCGCGTGCGAAGCTTCCTGCCGGCGGCTCAGGATTTTGCTGCCGCGCCACGGATGCCGCGATACCGTACGGTCGGAAGGCCACCCCAGCCCCAATTGTCGAGATCGACCTCCTCAATCACAACGTAGGTCGACTCAAGGGGTTTGTTCAGCACGTTGAGCAGCACCTCACTGACGCCCTTGATAATGGCGGCCTTTTCCTCGGCGGTGACCGAATTGCGGTCAGGAATGGTCCCCTCGCGGGTAACCTGTACGGTGACGATAGGCATTGTGATCTCCCTTCGAGAAGTTCACCAGCGGCCGGCGTTCTGGCCGCCGTCGACGTGGAGGATTTCGCCGGTCACGAAACCAGCGGTTTCGAGATAAAGGACGGCATCGATGATGTCGCGGATTTCACCCATTCGGCCAACTGGATGCAATTCGGCGAGCGCCGAGTGCCTCTCCACCGGATGCATGGGCGTCTTGATCACGCCTGGAGACACCGCGTTGACGCGAACGCCGCTCTTCGAGAACTCCATCGCCAGAGACCGGGTCACGGCGTTCAGGCCGCCCTTGGTCAAGGAGGCGAGCGCCGAGGGCATCCCGACCATTGGCTGATCGGCAAGGCTCGTGGTGATGCTGACGATATGGCCCGAACCCTGCTTCAGCATCCAGGCGCCTGCGCGCTGGGTAATGTGAAAGAAGCCGGCCACATTGACACCGAGGTTGTGGTCATAGTCTTCGTGGGTCATTTCGATGAAGGGCTTGGCGAGGAAGACGCCGGCATTGTTTACCAGGGAATCGATGCGGCCAAAGCGCTCAATCCCTTCGCGCACGATCCGTTCGGCAGTCGCCGGCTGACTGATGTCGCCGGGCACGGCGTGAACATCCGGGTCCGTGCTGGGCTTGATCGAGCGGGACGTGGCGATGACACGGAAGTTCCGGTCGCGGTAGGCGCGAACCAATTCAGCGCCAATCCCTTGTGATGCCCCGGTGATGATGACGACTTTTCGTTCAGTACTCATGGACGTGGATCCTTTTTCAATTGCAGCGGGCGCTTCATCGCGCCGGCCCTTCGCCCTCGACGTTGGTGCAATTGATTTAGATCCATCCGCGCTCCGAGAGAATTGCCGGCGTTTGCGTGACACTCCTCCGGAAATCGGCATAATCAGCCGAGCGTACTTGCCTGCGATGCCAAGCGTGCAAATTCCGAGCGCAGTCGCGGCGTGGCGAAATCGACAAAGGCGCGGACCTTCGGGACGGGCATGCGGCCCTGTGGTGCGAGAAGATGAACCGGCAGCGGCGGGTGCTCGGCATCTGCGAGCACGATCGTCAGCCGGCCGTCCCTCACATAGTCTGCAACATGATACGAATAGAGCCTGGTCAAACCGCGCCCGGCAGCGGCCGAAGCGACTGCAGCCCGCACGCTGTTGACGATGCACCTCGGCGTGAACTGGACTGTCCGGGGAATGGATGAGCCCTGTGCCGGCGTGAAGCTCCACGAGTCGAGACCGAAATTGGTAAAGGCGACGATTTGGTGCTTCGTGAGATCTGCGGGTTCTTCGACGCGGGGATGAGTGGCTAGATAGCGAGGGGATGCAACGACTACGCGCCGCACATCGCCGCCGAGCCGGGTGGAGATATGTGATGAATCGGCGAGATGGCCGATGCGCAAGGCAATGTCGACACCTTCGTCCACCAGATTGACGAACCGATCCAGCAGCAGAAGCCGAACCGAAACGGCCGGGTGCAGGTCAAGGAAATCGTCCAGAATGGGATGCACGACTTCTTCCCCGAGGATTGGCGGCGCCGAAATCGTCAGCATCCCACGAGGGGCGGAACGCTCACCGCCGGCGAGCATGTCAGCCTCCTCGAGATCGACGAGGACCCGTCGGCAGGCTGCTGCGTAACGCTGACCCGCCTCGCTCAGTTTGAGGGTGCGGGTCGTTCGATGCAGCAGTTCAACGCCGACATGTGCTTCCAGGAAGCTCAGCGCCCGGCTGACCGCAGTCGGTGATCGCTTCAGCCGCCGGGCGGCACCTGCCAGACTGCCTTCGTCGATCGCGGTGACGAACACTTTCATTGCATCGATACGGTCCATATTATTCTGCCGATCTTCGGGATAGTGAAGGCCAACTCAGAAAGTGTTCACCTAAAATTAGCAGGAAGTAAACATGCGACGGACCTAAACAAGCATCCTCCGCCGGCTTCATCGAAGCGCACACAGCTAGTCTACGATGAAGTGACCAGACTCAAGATTCAAGCTGCCTTGCTATTGCCGGTGTTTTCCTGGGGGTTCGCTGCCTGTCTGCAATCGGAAGACTCTGATGATTTGGTGTTGGTCGTGCTGTTTGTGGTATTCGGATCAACCACAGGGGAGTTACAGGCAGCCGTCTCGACGGCTTTGTGAAAGGCATTAAGTGCCAGCCAGACCGCGCTGTCTGCGCCGTCAGGTGGCGCGGCTGCTCGGAACAAAACATGCCAAGGGCCGTTTCCTCGACACAACAAAAGGAGGAAGCACTATGGATTGGAATCGCGTCGAGGGTAATTGGAAACAGATGAAGGGCAAGATCAAGGAACAATGGGGCAAGCTCACAGACGACGACCTTGATCAGATTGCCGGCCAGCGCGAGCAGTTGGAGGGAAAGATCCAGGAGCGCTACGGCATTGCCCGCGACCGCGTCCATCAAGACGTCGATGATTGGTATGAAAACCAGACGTGGCACTAAGAAAGAAAAACCCGGCTAGACGCTGGGTCAGACTGCAGACAAACCCCTGGCTGTGCCGGGGGTTTGTGTTCACAGGGACATGGTGAAGAAACCTCCCGACTAGACGGTCGAGATGGCGCCGTTCGATGAGCTGATGCCGAACGATCACTGCTCATCTGCTCAGCAGTTGGGGCAAGGCGAGATATAACTGACGAAAGGAGACGTTCGAACGCTCCTTCGCCGATGCCAGGGGGCCTCATGGGCACCGCGGTAAGTCGCATCCGGGTCCGATGCCAGAGCTCATGGTCGCAACCGCCCAGAACATCAAGAAGATCAAGAACGGCAATCGCCAAAGCCCCCACGCAAGCCGCGCACCTCGCGGCGCAGGAGCTTACGTCCATGCCCGAAGCCGGGAGCTACGCGCTTTTCGATCCTGCACACCAACAGAGCAGCTCGCCAATCACACTTTGTGGTTCCGTCGCAGACTTTGGGCGGCCAGGTGCCCTAGCAGGCGAATGCCTCCCTCACATCTACGATGTAGTCGCCTGATTAATCGCACTTGTCTTGCTGAGCCTTCGCAGCAGCGGTTTTATCGCCATGCTGCTGTGCCACCACGTCCTGTTCAGACGTCGCAAGATTGGGGTTCGTAGCCAACGGCAGTGTTCCACCCTCTTTCTGAGGTGCATTGGCGCCAGCCTCGTTCTTTTGCGCTTGCGTGGTTTCACTGCCTTCCATCGGAGCACGAGTACCATCTTTGGCGATGCCGCTACGACCCTCCGTCGTTGTGGACCCGGTTATGTCCACGCAGTCGGCAAAGCTCGGTTGGGATGTCAAAGCTGCCATGCCAACGGCAATCAGAGCCAACGAAGTGAGTTTCATGACGCTTCCTCCTATTGTTGTTTTGATTCATCCTAACGAGGCAGCACACTCGAGGTTCCCACGGCATTTTCCCTGACTGACGGGAGATCGGGCGCCAAGGCTTGAAAAGTCCTGATCATAGCGCGTGCCGTCCGGAATAATGGCGATCAGCAGGTGGTGCGAAGGACCGGCGGCGGCTGACCGCGACGTCGGATATTCCCAATCTTCGACTTCACGGCTCCAACCCGGCAAGCGGTGAATGCTGGCGCGCATCGGCTTGGCGAGGAATGCCACTTTCGTCGATGATATCCAGCCAAAAGGAGCGGCTACCTGGGAGGAGTCGTCATGGGCTCGCCTCCAAAGAAGGAAGAGGCGAGCCCTTGGCCGCACGTGCTGCAGGAGATGTTGCCTTCCAGTCTGCAGCATTTTAACGCGGTCGGTGGCTTCAACTACCAGAGCGATAAAAAAGTTCCTCTACCTGCATGTGCAATGGAGGGAGCGCCACGTCCAAACAACCGAACAATGCGGCAAAATTGCCGATGACGCTGGCCATCGACCCTTCCTCGAGGGGCTTACCCTGATCTGCCGGTATCATTGCGACAAACCTCGCCGCGTCAATTCACGACCTGCACGTCTTCCTTCCGAAGGTCGTCGATGGCATCTATCGCTTCCTCGGCGGACCAGCCTGCACGGAGTGCTGCGGCAACCAGGCGCACTTCGGCCTCCTGCTGAAGTTTCAGATAAAGCCCTTCGAGCGCCTCTCTTGCTGTGACGACATGTTCATCGTGGAGCGGAATGGCTGGAATTCTATCTAGCTGAGGCATTTTCATCTCCCCTGTTAAAGATGGTTTTTTCTCGGGGTGTTGCCATTCGAGCTGCGCGAAGGCGTTTGCTCTTCGCGACACGAAGGCGACGTTCTTCGTCGAGGATATTCTTCGCGGTCTGCGTCGTGCGCTTCGCACGGTCCATGCGTTCTTGCTGGAGCACTTGCCATCCTCTCGATGTTGATGCGCCCGGACTCCAGCTAGAGTTTGCGCTAGATGCGTCAACCCCGAGTGTCAGCGCCGGAACTACCAAGTGCGGATCTGGGGGTATGCAGCTGCCCAACTTTTCAGGCCCCAATCAACAACCGACAGTGAGCCGCATTGCAGCTCGTCCCCGGGCCGTGAACATTGACCGCCTGCGAAAAAGGAACACTGCCGACATATTCATGCGTACCCGCCAGAGGACCGACGTCGATGCGCAGAGGAACCGCTACGCTTCCCGGCCGTTAATGGGAACGATCAGCGCGGAGGTAGCAAATGGCGTCCAGGTTTTTTTCCAAGTTCGCAGCAGGAGTGGCCGACCTTTCCGGCCGACCGGGGACCTTCATTCTTGCGGTATCTTTGGTTCTGATTTGGGCGATATCCGGCCCGTTCTTCAACTTCTCGGAGTCGTGGCAGCTCGTCATCAACACATCCACCACCATAATCACTTTCCTGATGGTCTTCGTGCTGCAGAACTCGCAAAATCGCGACGGGAAAGCTCTTCAGGCGAAGCTCGATGAACTGATCTTGACATCCCAGGCGCAGAATAAGTTCGTCGGAATTGAAAAACTCGGCGAGAACGAGCTTCGAGCAATGAGCAAGATGCTGGCGGAAAAAGCCGAGTGCGTTGATCAAAAGGCGGAGGAGAAGACGGCAGTTTAGCAGGACACTCCATGCGTCGCCTGACCAGCCTGGTGAGGAAAGCGTGCGCACCCCCAGTAGCTCATCAGCTCGTTGGTCGCCTGTCGGATCACTCCGTATCGTCGGAAGCAAGGCTTGCCCTGATGGCCGTTGCCGCAGTTATCGCAATCTGGGTTATTTTCGGTTTGGCGACGGGTCCAACCAAGCAATGGCTCCTGGCCACAAATATGCTAGGGAACACTGGCAACCTGTTTCATCCTCGTTCTTCTCCAGCATTCCCAGAACCGCGACACGCGGGTGCTTCACACGAAAGTCGATGAACTCATTAGGTCAGTGGCGCGCGAAACCACATGATTGGTGTGGAACGGCTGGAGAGGGACGAGGACGCCCCGGTTGTGGGAGGGTGACCCTGGTCGCGGCCCGCGAGGCCAGAACGACGACGGCGGCTGCGAGCAAAGTCCTTCGCAAGCTAGAATCTCTCCTGCGTTTCCTCTTCTGGCAAACCGGGTCCGCATTCCGCCCACCGCAGGCGGCTTTCGACGCCATAGTGCCCCGCCGGTCGAATCCGCTCGGGATGATCGAGAGACCCGGCGGTCAGTCGTATCAATTCGTCCCCGTCGTATTGCAGAAAGAGCGGCGTCCCGCGGTTAGACCGCCGGAACATTGAACAGGCGTCGGCGTTAAGTCTCTGCAATAACTTCAAAACCTCAAGATCGGAGGCAACGCCATGGGTCGCGGTATTCTTCTTTGGCTTCTCGGCATTCCACTGCCAATCGTCATTCTCCTTGTTCTCTTCATGCGATAGGGGGTGTCCATGTCCATGTCCATGACAGGTCCAGACGTCGCGGCCACTCCTGTCGAATCGTCCAAGTCCGCGATGTCGTGGGGACCGATCCTCGGTGGTGCTTTTGCCGCCACAGGCGTTACCCTGATCCTTTTGCTTCTCGGATCTGGTGTCGGGCTGACGATGGTGTCACCTTGGGCGGGACAGAGCGCTTCGGCAGAGGCCATTGGCGTGACGGCCGCGATTTGGCTGGTGGTCGTGCAGTGGTTGTCGGCAGCGTTAGGGGGCTACCTCACGGGCCGGCTCCGCACAAGATGGGCAGCTGTTCACACCGACGAGGTCTTCTTCCGGGACACCGCTCATGGTTTAATCAGTTGGGCGGTTGCCACGATTTTCGTGGTGGGTTTCCTGACGTCATCTTTGACCTCGCTTGCTGGGGCCGGCGCGCAGGCAGTCGGCCAAGCGGCGACCAACGCAAGCCTTGCTGGCGCTGTCGCAGCAGGATCATCACAGTCGCCGGCGACCGATGTCTCGGCGTCCTATTTCACCGATGCTTTGCTTCGACCAGACCGAAACCGCGCGCAGGCCACGACCGACCAGGGTGCAGCCACGGCTGAAGTCTCGAGAATCCTTCTTCAAGGCGCCGCTCAAGGCGGGATCCCAGATGAGGACAAAAACTATCTCGCAACGATCGTGGCATCGCACGCAGGTCTTTCGGAGGCCGATGCCAAGACGCGCGTTGACGCCATCTTAAAGCGTGTGGAGGATGCCAAGGTCGCTGCCCAAAGAGCTGCAGATGAGGCACGTGAGGCAGCGGCAACGACTGCGATGCTCGGCGCTCTGTCTCTCCTGATAGGCGCTTTCATTGCCTCTGCTGCCGCAGCACTCGGAGGCCGACAGCGAGACGAGGAAGAAGACGTAATTCTAAATCGCATGTGAAACCGACATCCGCCGCATGTTCTGTAAATGCTCTGCAGTCCCGGACCTCCGGCAGCTTGAGGCAGAAGTCCGGGACGAGACCATAGCGTCAGGATCACCGTGGCGCCGGCGACCTCGTCGGCAGGTGTCGTCTCGCTGACGAAGCCCTTGTTTCTCGTTGCGAGCTTACCGCTTGGGTCTGTCCATCGCAACGTTGCGCTAGGGTGGGGTCGTCGTTGATTGCGATGCGTGTTGTTATCGACCCGGCTGATGAGCGCTTTGGTATTCGTCGAGAACTGCCCGCACCGCGTCGATCAGCAACTCCTGCGGTTCAAGGGGCTTTCCAGCGTACCTCACAAAAGTGGGCAGATGCTGCCGGAAAAGAGGTGCCGGGATGATCCGGCCGTCGAGTGCTTGCGTGAGCCGCGAGACGGCACCCTCGGCCGCGGGGTGGTTCCAGTAGTAGCGAATACGATCGGAATAGGAGTAGTGTCGCAGGATATGCTGCTTAGCCTGCGAACCCTGATAGTGGCCTTTCCAGTGGCCGGGGTTCTTCCTCATCAGCGCGTCCATCACGACCATGAGGTTTCGGCTCGGATAACCGGGGATGGAGTCGCTTGCGATGAGGTCAAGTCCGTAGAGTGCTTCCCGAAGTGCGAAGGTCAATTCCGGTCCGACCTTGAGGATGGCGAATCCGTCCTCGACGAGTTCGCGGAGCGCTTCCGCGCCCTGATAGTCAGTCGAATGCGCCTCATAGACAAGCGCGGGCTCCTCGTCGAGCAGCGCGGAAAGGGTTTGTGCTTTCGCCCGGTCGTAGACAATGACGTTTTCATTGCCGAACTCGACTCCAGGCTGGACGACAAGCGCCAGCACGCGGTCGAAGGCCTTGCCGAGGCCCGCTTCGTCAAACCGCGTCCGGTGCAGCGCAATCGTCTTGCGCGCCGCGTCGACGCCCGTCGGTTCGAGCGTGGTGATTACATGATGCGCGCCGCCAGGCGGCGGCACTTCGGTTCCGATGACATAGACCGGTGGCTCACCGCCTGAAGAGGCCGCGCACCGTTCCGCCACGGCCGCCAGCCTCACGGCCCGTCCGGCTGTCGTCGCGTCGTCGAGCGTGACCGGTTCACCCGCGCAGCCCATGGACGTATCGAGATGGAGCTTGCGGAAGCCAGCCTCGACATAGGCGGCGATCATCTCTTCCGCTTTGGTCATGGCGACCTCGGCAGGTTCTGCGCGCCATGGATTGGGACCAAGATGATCGCCTCCGAGGATGACCTTGTCTCGCGGCAGGCGCTCTTCGCCGGCGATCTTTTCCACCAGCGCCACAAAATCACGGGGCTTCAAGCCCGTGTACCCACCGAACTGATTGACCTGATTGCAGGTCGCCTCGATCAATACCGGACCATCGCACGCCACGGCATGTCGAAGGGCCGCGCGCATCACGATGGGATGAGCCGAGCAAACGGAAGTGATGCCGAACATGCCGCCCGTGCGTCGGCTGCGCGCTAGGTTGGCGAGTACGAATGTCATGGGCTGTGCCCCGGTGTCATGGCGATGAAGGCGTCAAGTTCGGCGCGGGTGCCGGCCCCCTCCATCGGCCCCTTGGCCGTGACATTGCGGGCGCCGGCCGCATTGGCATAGGTGAGCGCCTGTTCGATTGGCATACCGAGCCGGCGGCACGCGACATAGGCGCCACCGAAGCAGTCTCCGGCGCCGGTCGGATCGATTTCTTCGACTGCGAAGGCCGGGCAGTCGATGCGTCGGCCTTCCCGTGTGAAGACGGTCGAGCCCTTTGCGCCGCGCTTGAGTGCCACTTCGCTGGCGTTACGGGCGAAGAGCGCATGGACCGCCTCACTTTCGCCCTCGACGCCAGCCGCGACGAACAGCTCTTCTCCAGACGGGAGGATCAGGTCGGCGATATCGACAAGCCTTGCGAAGCGGGCGCGGGTTTCGGATTGCCCGAGCAACTCCTTGCGGACGTTCGGGTCGAAGGAGATGCTGCCGCCGCGAGCCTTGATCGCCGCGATCGCGTGTTCGATAATCTCGATGGCGCCGGGTATAGCAAACGCGGTTCCCATGACATGCAGGTGGCCCGATCGGGCAATGAGCGCGCGCGCCGCGGCGGTAAGGTCGATCTGGGCGGCGGCGGATCTTGCTATGTTGAACACGAAATCGCGCGAACCGTCATTCCGGTAGCGCACGAAGGCGCTGCCGGTTGGAAACTCTGGGCTGGTCGAAATAGCCGAGACATCGGCGCCGTCCGCGCGCAGCCGTGCGACATTGACGCGGCCGAAGTCGTCGTCGCCCACGCAGGCGATGATGCCGGCCGAACCGCCTATTCTGGCGCATTGATCGATGAAGATTGCCGGAGCCCCGCTGGGGTAGGGGCCGATGAGAGTGATCGGCTCGAGAAAGCCCGTGCCGCGATCCGTTGCCATGATCTCGACGAGGATCTCGCCGATCGTTATCGTTGGTCCAAGGGCATCAGGGGCTAAGCCTGTCGGTGTCATGCAGCATCCTCGGCAGGGCGCGCGCTGTCGGTCAGGAGATAGCGCTGGTGAAGCATGCAGGCAGCGCCGAAGGCCGGCCCCACCGTCTCATCGTCATTTGTTTCGATCAAGGGCAGCGGAAAGCTCTCCTCCTGCATGGAGCGAATGTGATGCAGGACGCGCGCCGCCATCAACGGATAGAGCGCGGCGACCGAACCGCCAAGGACGACCCTGTCGGCATCGATGATCCTGCAGGCCTGAATCAGGCCGTAAGCCAGCGCACGCGCCCAGTCTTCTGCTATGGCGACGGCGCCGGGAACGCGGTCGCGCACATCGGCCAGAAAAGTCGCGAAGTTCGGTTCCGGCTGCGTCGAGACGGAACGATAGATGCTCAGGATGCACTCCAGACCGAGGACGCTTTCCAGGCTGCGGCCGGGCGCATCGGCACCATCGACGCGCAGATGCCCGATTTCGCCGGCAAGTCCCCGCGCGCCGCGAAGCACGGTCCCGTCGACGACGATGCCGCCGCCCACGCCGCTTTCCATGACGAGATAGAGCGTGACCCCCGAATGGACCTCCCGAGCGCCGTAGCTCGCGCCGGTCGCGAAGGCGTTTGCGTCATTCTCCACCATGACCGGCATTTGTGCCGGCACGGCCGCACGCACGAGATCGGCAAGCTGTATGTTCTGCCAGCCGAGCAGGGGAGCGGTGTTGATCAGCCCCTTTCGGTCCATTTGCGCCGGCACGGCGACGCCGAGGCCCTCGAAGCGGCTGCGGTGTTCGGCCGGCAATGTGTCGAAGGCGATCGCGATCGCGCGCGAGACCGCAGTCTCGACATCGACGGATGGGCCGTCGAATGGCTCCATTCGGTTGTTGACGATGCGGCAGGCGAGATCGACCTCAACCACCGTGATATGTTCGACGCCGATCTCGATGCCGAGAAAAAAGGCGGCTTCGGGCATAAGTTCGAGCATGATGCCCGGCCGCCCCGCGTGGGTCGTCTGGGCCTGCTCGGCGGTTCCCACCTCGCGGACGAGGCCCTCGGCGGTTAGTCCGGCGATGATATGGCCGGACGAGGAGCGATTGAGCCCTAGAATGCGCGCAAGCTCCGCCCGGCTCAAGCGGCCGTGGCGATAGAGCGCCCGCATCGCCGCGAGTTCATTGCGCTGGCGGATCCCGCTCGGAGACGCGATTGGACCCACTTCATTCACGGGCGATTCTCCTTGCCTCTCTTGTCCGACCACTGACACATCATGACTGGGCCGCAAACGCCCGGTATCTACCGGACTTCACCTTTCCCCCATCTTTCGCCGTCACGGCCGCGCAACGGTCGCGCGACGGCGTTTCGCCTCGTCCATCTTGAGGTCGATGAATCGCTTTGCATGCTGCGCGAGCGGCATGTTTTCGGTCCAGGTGTCGCGCCAGATCGCGCAGGCAAGCGACAGACCTTCATCGACGACAGCGCTCGAAAAGGATTCGAAGGTGATGTCGCGCTCGTAGTCGATGTCGAGCAATGCATCGAACATGAGATCGAAATTGATGACGCCGTCGCCGAGATAGCCGCGATTGCTTTCGCCGATATGAAAGTAGCCGATCTTATCGCCCGCTAGCCGGATGGCCGCCGCCGGGTTCGCTTCCTCGATGTTCATATGGAACGTGTCGAGGTGCAGCCGCACATGTTTTGAGCCTACCTGCTCGATGAAGGCGAGACCCTGGGCGGTGGTGTTGAGAAGATTGGTCTCGAAACGGTTCACCACTTCAAGAACAAGGTCGATCCCTGCAGACTGGGCAAGGCCAGCCGTCTTGGCGATGGCCGCGACGCTGCTGTCCCATCCCTTTTTGGTCGGCATCCGGGCGTATTTCGCGTGGGCGGAATAAAGGATGCCGCCGAGCTTGCTCCCGCCTATGTCGCGCACGGCGCGCACGGCGTCGGCCAGCATGCCTTCGCCCGCTCGAACCGCCTGCGCATCTTCGCTCGACACGTCGTGGCTGACCGGAAGGCCCATGGTGACAGCAATATCGAGTTTCAGCGCCGCAGCCCGCTGGGCGAGTGCATCGAGATCGAATTTCTCCGGGCGCAGGTAGGCGAACTCAATGAGGTTGTAACCGCAGGAGGCGGATTTCTCCATTGCTTCCTCAAGCATCGACTGGGTTTGTCCGCCCGTCCACACGAAAGAATGAATACCTAACCGGCCCATCTTCTCCCCCTATCAAAAAGTATGTTGCATTGCGCAACAAATAAAGCTTCAGGCGCGTCTGTCAAGCGGATTTCCAGATCGAGGATGGTCGAGCATTCGATGTCAAAATGAGCAAATGCTTTTTTCGGCGTGCAAATGCCTCAATAGTGGCCTGCAGGTGCTTGGGAACTTGGGGTTATGAGATTGGTGTTGACAGCTTTCCCAAATGAACTAATTTGTTTTTTCAGGCAACATATAAGGCGCAAACCAGCGCCAACGGAAGGCCGACGTGCAGGGGGAACCAATGGCTCGCTTGCTCTTAAGCTGCGACTGGCCAAGGGAGCCGAACGACGAAACGCTCTTTTGGCGTGCATGCCGACATAGGCGCCCGCGGAACCACGACCTGCCTGTCGGGAGGAGGTTATTTCCATGAAAGCCGATTTGCGGATCGTACCCGATTTCGAGATGATCATCTGCCCGCCAGCAGAATCCTTTCGCTGGAACATGCATGACTACCCTTATTTCCGAGCGAAGTGGCACTATCATCCTGAATACGAACTGCATCTCACCCGCACGACTTCGGGCGTCATGATGGTGGGCGACTATATCGGCGAGTTCGAGCCTGGCTGCCTGGTGCTGACTGGTCCGAACGTGCCGCACAATTGGGTCAGCGATATCGAGCCCGGCAAGCTGATCCGCAACCGCGACGTGCTGATCCAGTTTACCCCCGAATGGGCCGATCGCGTCGGCTCATTTTGTCCCGAGCTCGGCACGATAAAGCCGCTTTATGAGGACGCGGTCTACGGCGTGCAATTCTTGGGCGCCACGGCACTTGAAGGCCGGCGGCTGCTTGCGCAGATGGGCTCCGCCCACGGCGCCGAGCGTGTCGTGCTCTTCCTGCAGCTGATGATCGCGCTGGCACGCAATCCCGCCGAGCGGCGCAGGCTGTCGCGGCTCGCGCCGGCCTCTTCGCAGATGGAACTGCCCCATGAGCTGGACGTCGCCATGCGCTATGTGCTGGAGCACTACAGCGACGACATCGATCTGGCCTCGGTCGCAAAGGTCTGCGGTCTCGAGCCGCAGGCCTTCTCGCGCTTTTTCAAGCGCCAGACCGGTCATACCTTCGCGCGCTACGTCATCCTTGCGCGCATCTATGCCGCCTGCTCGTTGCTTACCCAGACCTATCGGCCGATCACCGAGATCTGCTTTGAGGTCGGGTTCAACAACATTGCCAATTTCAACAGGCAGTTCTTCAAGATCTGCGGGCGCACGCCCTCGGATTACCGGCGCAACGCCCACAAGATCGGAACGCAAGCGCGAAGCGATCCCTTCCGGGAAATTCGTGCCTATTCGGCGGCCATGGCAGTCGGCGAAAAAGTATAGGTCGCCGGCAAACCACGCGTGGCGGAGCAAAAGACCGCGCACTAAGCTCTTCTTACGCCAATAGGAACGAAGCCGGGAAAGCAGCCCAGAGGTCGCGATCCTATGAAGGCGAACCGTATCTGGAAGCCGGGAGGAGCCGTGCTGCCGGAACCTGGGAGGAGCCGACACCTGTCGGTCGTGGGAACGTACTTGCCGGCCAGCGCCCGCAAGTGGTGCAAAGGCACAAGGAGGAGGAATTATGATCAGGAAAAGTGGAATTGGAATCGCTGCGCTTGCGATCGGTGTTCTTACGAGCGTAATACCCGCAAGGGCCGATTTCTGGTCGGATGCCGGCGCAAAATACAAGGGTGTCGTCCTGCACGGCGTGACCGAAAGCACGCCGCCGTCCAACTACATCAAGGACGTGCTTGCGCCGGAATTCGAGAAAAAGACCGGCATCAAGGTCCAGATCGAGACCACCTCCTGGGACCAGATGTACGACAAGGCCATCAAGGACATGGAAGCCAAGACCAGCATCTATGACATGGTCTATATCGAGCAGGACATCATCTATGCCTATCTGGGGCGCAGCTTCCTGACCGACATTTCGAAATCGCTGAAGGACGATCCGTCACTGAAGGCGCCGGAATTCGATGAAACCCATTTCACGACATTCGCCAACTACTTCAAGAACGCCGACGGCGATCTCTTCGGTATTCCGATGGAAGCCTTCATCAAGGTCTATCTCTATCGCACCGACCTCTTCAATGATCCAAAAATCCAGGAAGCTTTCAAGAAGGAGACCGGCAAGGATCTGGCTCCGGCCAAGACCCATGAGGAATATACCCAGATTGCTGAGTTCTTCACCAAGTACGGCAAGGACAACGGGATGGAGCTCTGGGGAACGACGGCCCAGGCGCACACCGGTCACCCGGCCTCCTGGTACGAATTCTTCGAGTCGATCGCTCCGACATTCGGCGTCTACAACTGGGGTATCGACGCCAACAACAACTATGCCGCCTCCGTCGAGAATGGCGGCCAGATGAACAGCGACAAGGCCAAGGCCGCCATCAAATACTGGCTGCATCTGCGGGACATCGCTCCGCCTGAATCTGCTGCTTCAACCTGGACGGAAGTCGGGACGACATTCGCCGCCGGCCGCGTCGCACAGGGCCTGGTTTATGGCGAGAACGCCGCCTGGATCGCGTCGGATGCAGAAAAGTCCAAGGTGGTCGGCAATGTCGGCGTCGCGCTTCCGCCCACCGAACCCGACGTCCTCAAGGAGGTCGAGGGCGGCAAAGGCTATCTCGGCTACTATGACGGCGGTGCCTTCGGCTTGCCGGTGACGTCGAAGAACAAGGAAGCGGCCTTGCTCTTCCTGCAGTTCATCGGCCAGGACTCGGTCCAGCCCGATTGGGCGATTGCCGCACCCCGCATCACCAATACCGCGACCTATGACGATCCCAAGGTCCTCGACATGGATAAGAAGCTGAATGGCTACTACACCATGCTCAAGGACCAGGGAAAGCTCTTCGCCGGCGCGCCGCCTTTCCCCTTCCATGCGCAGGTGCGTGAAGCCACGGCGCCGATCTTCTACAAGATCCTCTTAGGCGAAGTAGGTCCGGATGAGGGCCTCGACCAGATGGCGGCGGCGGCCGAAGCAGAGCTGAAGAATCTCGGCTATCGCAAATAACACCGACAAGAGCCTGCGTCCGGGTGGCCTCTCCCAGGACCGCCACCCGGGCGCAGTTGCCGGATAGTGCAGGCTGTTGATCTGCACGGATATCTTTCGGGAGCACGGAATTCATGCGTTCAAACACTGTCGGCTGGCTGATGCTCGCCCCGACGATCGCGATCCTCGGCATCTTCGGCATCATACCCTTCATCTACGTGCTTTACGTGGCATTCCACCAGTGGAACCCGTTCGGCGCCAGCCCCGACATGATCTACAACGGCGCCAACAATTTCCGCCGCCTTGTCTTCGACGCCGAATTCCTGACCTCCATTGCCTTTACCATGAAATTCGCATTCTTCGCGGTGCTGAGCGAGATCGCGCTGGGCTATCTCCTCGCCCAGCTCTTCATGAAGGAATTTCCTGGACGGGGCTTCTTCCGCACGATCCATACACTGCCCCTGATCGTCGCGCCCATCGTCGTCGGCTCGGTCTGGCGCCTGATGACGACGCCCAGCATCGGCATCATCCCCTATCTCCTGAGAAACTGGTTCGGATACGATCTCAACATCGGCCGCGACGCCACCACCGCTTTCACCCTGACCGTCATCATGGACATCTGGCACTGGACGCCGCTGGTGACGCTGACACTGCTTGCCGCACTGCTCGCCCTGCCGAAAGAGCCGTTCGAACAGGCGCAGATCGATGGCGCCAACCGCCGCCAGATCTTCTGGCACGTCACACTGCCGATGATCCGACCGGCAATTCTCGCAACGGTCTTTATCCGCCTGATGGATGCGCTGCGCACTGTCGATGAAGTCTGGATGCTGACCTCGGGCGGGCCGGGAGCCGCAACCCGTTATGTCGGGTTGCACATCTGGAAGATCGTCTTCCCAAAAACCGACTACGGCTATGGCGCCGCGATCTCGGTGATCGTCCTTTACCTCACCCTGGTGATGTGCTGGCTGCTCTATGTCGCCCTCGTGGCTCGACGCGAACGGAAGAGGACATTCTGATGCCGGGCCGCAATCCCCTTCTTTACGTGGCGCTTTGGCTGTTGCTGAGCCTGCTGACGCTTTTCCCGATCTATTGGCTTTTCGTCATTTCGGTGAAGCCGGCGGTCGATCTCTTCACGACGCCGAGCCTGTTTCTCGACGTGATCTACTGGAAGAATTACGTCAACGTCTTGGGCAATGAGACGCTGCGCGGCTACATGCTCAATTCGATGATCATATCCAGCGGCAACGCCGTGCTGGTCACGGTGCTGGCCTTCATGGCTTGCTATGCGCTCTCGCGCTTCGACCTCGCAGGCAAGGAGAACATCTTCTTCTGGACGATCACCAACCGCATGGCGCCGGCGGCGGTGTTCCTTTTACCTTTCTTCCTGCTCTTCACCCAGATCATCACGTTCGGCGACTGGAAGCTTTACGACACGAAGATCGGCATGATCCTGCTCTATTGCACGTTCAACCTGCCTTTCGCGATCTGGACGCTGAGGCCCACCATCGACGGAATTCCCAAGGAACTCGATGAGGCCGCGACCGTCGATGGTGCCTCGACGTGGCAGGTTATTCACGAAGTCATCTTCCCGCTTGCACGGCCTGGCCTTGCCGTCACGCTGATCCTCACCTGGGTCTTCGCCTGGAACGAGTTCCTGCTTGCCGCGACCCTGACCAGCTTCAACGCGCGCACCATCACCACAGGCCTTTCGGAATATGTGACGACAACGGGAACGGAATGGGGGGCGATGGCGGCGATCGCCGTGATCACGCTCATCCCCGCCCTCGTCATATTCGCAGTGGTCCAGCGGCATATCGTGGCAGGTCTCACCTTCGGCGCAGTCAAGGAGTAGAGCGATGCAAGAGCCATTTGACTCCGGACAGATCGATGCCGAACCGGAAGTGGCGGGCCGCAAATCCGAGCGGACAGGCTTTCTGCCGATCATCACCAACTGGTTCGACCGCGTCTTCGTCGGCATCTACCTGTTCGTCGCGCTCGAACTCTTCTGGATGCGGTTCCTCGAACAATCAATTCCGCTGACGGTCTGCCACGTCCTGGCCATCGCGCTCGGGGTCCTGATCGTATGGCGCGGCTGATGCTTCTTGAGACAATAGGACAGAGACAATGAAAGCGCTGGTACTGGAAGAGAAGATGAAGCTGTCGCTGCGCGATTTCCCGATCGAGCGTGACGAGGTGCTCGGCCCACGCGACGTGCGCATCAAGCTCCACACCGTGGGCATCTGCGGCTCCGACGTGCATTACTATACACATGGCGGCACCGGCGTATTCCAGGTGAAAGCACCGATGATCCTCGGCCACGAGGCGTCCGGCACCGTGATCGAGACCGGTGCCGAGGTCACGTCGCTCAAGGTGGGCGATCGGGTCTGCATGGAGCCGGGCATTCCCGATCCCAATAGCCGCGCGACGCGCCTTGGCCTCTACAATATTGATCCGGCAGTCCGCTTCTGGGCGACGCCGCCCATCCATGGCGTACTCAGGCCGACGGTCGTCCATCCGGCCGATTTCTCCTACAAGCTGCCCGACAACGTTTCCTTCGCCGAAGCCGCCATGGTCGAACCGCTGGCAGTGGGTGTGCATGCGGCCACCAAGGCGCAGGTCAGGCCGGGCGACATAGCCTTGGTGATCGGCGCTGGTCCGATCGGCCTGGTGACAGCGCTGTCGGCTGTCGCGGCCGGCTGCGCGCGGGTGTTCGTGAGCGACATCGATGACGCCAAGCTGGAGCTTGCCGCCAAGCTCGGTCCAATCTCACCGGTCAACGTTGCGCGGCAGGAACTGGCCAGGGAAATCCTTGCCGCCACCGGCGGCTGGGGCGTGGAGATCGTTTTCGAGTGCTCGGGCCATCCCGGAGGTGCCGAGGGCGTATTCGACCCGCTGGCACCCGGCGGTCGTGTGGTCTTCATCGGTTCGCAGGTCCATCCGATCCACTACGATGTCGGCAAGGCCATGGTGCGCGAGGCGCGCGTGGAGCATGTCTTCCGCTATGCCCATGTCTTTCCGCGCTGCGTGGCCATGCTGTCATCGGGGGCGATCGACGTGAAACCGCTCATCACCCGTACGTTCGATTTCGACGAAAGCGTTCGGGCTTTCGAGATCGCGGCTTCCGCTGCCAAGGGCGAAGTCAAGATGCAGATCGCACTGCCGCAATAGAGGAACTCATATGGCTCACGTCACCGTCAAGAACGTTACAAAGAATTATGGTGCGCTGCCGGTCATCCACGGTGTCGGCATAGACATTGCCGATGGCGAATTCGTCGTGCTGGTCGGGCCGTCGGGCTGCGGCAAGTCCACCCTGCTGCGGATGATCGCAGGGCTTGAAACGATCTCCGGCGGCACGGTCGCCATCGGCGGCAGGGTCGTCAACGACGTCCTTCCCAAGGACCGTGACATCGCCATGGTGTTTCAGAACTACGCGCTCTATCCGCACAAGACCGTGGCAGACAATATGGGCTTTCCTCTCAAGCTCAAGGGCGCGCCGAGGAGCGAGATCGAAGCGAAGGTCCGCAGGGCGGCCGAAATTCTCGATCTCGGCAAACTGCTTGATCGCTACCCGAAGCAGCTCTCGGGCGGCCAGCGCCAGCGCGTCGCCATGGGACGCGCGATCGTCCGTGATCCCCAGGTCTTCCTGTTCGACGAGCCGCTTTCCAATCTCGACGCCAAGCTGCGCGTGACCATGCGCGTCGAGATCAAGGAACTTCACCAACGGCTGAAGACGACCACCATCTATGTGACGCATGACCAGATCGAGGCCATGACCATGGCCGACAAGATCGTCGTGATGCGCGACGGACGGGTGGAGCAGATCGGCGCGCCGCTCGATCTCTATGATCGCCCGGCCAATGTCTTCGTGGCAGGTTTCATCGGCTCGCCGTCGATGAATTTCGTTCCCGGCAGATTGTCGATGGAAAGCGGGCGGCTGGCCTTTGTCAGCAACAAGGGCACCGTGTTGCCGGTGCCAGAGGGCACGCCGAGCCACGGCGAGCCTGTCATCTACGGCATCCGTCCAGAACATATCGATGTGCGGCCCGACGGAATGCCGGCGACGATCTCGG
The DNA here is from genome assembly GCF_015353075.1 of Rhizobium sp. 007. Lineage (NCBI taxonomy): Bacteria > Pseudomonadati > Pseudomonadota > Alphaproteobacteria > Hyphomicrobiales > Rhizobiaceae > Rhizobium > Rhizobium sp. 007. Next base: position 478,584 of record NZ_CP064188.1, read on the forward strand.
TTCTCGAACCCACCGGCTCGGAAACACAGATCTTTGCACATCTCGGCGGCGATGCCATCATGGCGGCCGTTCGCGACCGCATCGCCGCGCTGCCGGGCGCGGCTATCTCGCTGCGGATCGACCCGGCCCGGGTGCATCTGTTTGATGCCAAGAGCGGCCGGCGTCTCTAATTCTGCATAGCCACTGGAGCAAGACATGTTCTTCGAGAAATTCCGGATGGATGGCCAAACCGCTGTGGTGACCGGCGGCGGACGCGGTATTGGCCTTGCCTGCGCCGAAGCGCTTGCCGAGGCAGGCGCCCGAATCGTCATCATCGATCGCGACGAAGCGCTCGCCGAATCGGGCCGGCAGGCCTTGGCTGGCAAGAGTGTCGAAGCCGATGCGCTGGTCCTCGATGTCACTCATTCCGCAGCCGTCGACAAAGCCGCTGCGGATATCTTCGCAAAGCACGGTCGCATCGACGCGCTGGTCGCCAACGCAGGCATTGCCCGGACCGGTACGGCCGCAGAGGATACGCCGGACGAACTCTGGCTCAATGTCAACGATGTGAACTACAACGGCGTCTTCTGGTGCAATCGCGCCTTCGGCCGCTACATGCTGAAGGCCGGCCGTGGTGCAATCGTCAATATCGGTTCGATGTCCGGCTATATCGTCAACCGTCCACAGCTGCAGACTTATTACAACGCTTCAAAGGCCGCCGTCCACCATCTGACCGCCTCACTCGCCGTGGAATGGGCCGACCGTGGCGTTCGCGTCAACGCCGTCGCACCAACCTATATCGAAACCGAAATGACGAAGACTGTGGTCGACAAGAAGATGATGGACATCTGGATCCGTGACACGCCGATGGGCCGCATGGGCCAGCCCCATGAGATTGCGTCGGTGGTGCATTTTCTCGCCTGCGACGCATCGAGCCTGATCACTGGCGCGACCGTCAAGGCTGACGGCGGCTTCACTTGCTGGTAGGAGGTATTGGCGATGGATTTTTCAAACAGGCATGTGGTGGTGACCGGCGCCGGCAAGGGCATCGGCCGGGCGACTGCCGTCATGCTGGCCCAGCGTGGGGCCAAGGTGACCGCGCTATCGCGCTCGGCGGCCGATCTTGAGGAACTGAAGAATGAAATCGGATGTATCCCAATCGCGGTCGATCTTGCCGATCCGGACGCGACGCGCGCTGCAGCCCTTGAGGCCCTTCCGGCCGATTTTCTGATTAATTGTGCGGGCACGACCGAGCTTGAGTCCTTTCTCGATCTCAAGGTCGAGAACTTCGATCTGCTCTATGCCGTCAATACGAGGGCACCGATGATCATTTCCCAGGAATACGCCCGCGACATGGTGAAGAACAGCCGGAAAGGCGCAATCGTCAACGTATCGAGCGTCGCCGCCTTTGTCGGTATTCCCGATCACGCGGCCTATTGCGCTTCCAAGTCCGCTCTCGACGGGCTGACCCGGGTAATGGCTAAGGAACTTGCGCCGAAGGGCATCCGCGTCAACGGCGTGCATCCCACCGTGACGCTCACCCCCATGGCTATCAAGGCCTGGAGCGATCCAAAAAAGGCAGCCGGCATGCTCAATCGCATTCCGGTCGGCCGTTTCGCCGAACCCGAAGACATTGCCGAGGTCATTCTTTTCCTGCTCTCTGACGAGGCAGCAATGGTCAACGGCCTGTCGATGCCTGTGGATGGTGGTTACATGATCGCCTGACGGTTTTGCGAGGCAGATGCCTCAAATTGTGAACCTTCCCGCCGCCGGTCTGGCGGCCTCAGATTTTCAAGGATCAGCGCATGACACGCTTTGACGCAAAAATCGCCAAGATCAGGGCCGGCAACTACAAGCGAACGGATTTCATCATCGCGGACGCGAAGGATGGCGACATGGGGCCGAGCATTCCATCCTGCGGCCCGAAGCTCGAGAAGGACTGCTCCTACACGCGCTACCGGACGCGGGCGGAATTCCTCGACCAGATCAAGGCCGTGATCACCCAGGACATCGTCGATATCATGCTGACCTCCGCCTCCAATCTCGAATTGCTGACGGAAAGCGGCGCTTACGCAGGCAGCAATGTAAAACCCGCCATTCGCGCCAATGATGCGACGGATATCTGGGTGGGACGCGGCGCGACCTATGCCTCTCAGCCGTCACGGCCCTATCGCACTGCTTCTCTGTCGGTCAACCGGCGCCATACAGATCTCGGCCTCTATTCGATCACCTTCAACAACGATCTCGACGCGGACTACAATTCGCTGCTCGCCTTCCTGGATTTCGTAGAGGACGCGCACGACCACGGCTTCAACTATTTCCTGGAAGTCTTCAATCCGAACGTCGACACCGGTATTTCGCCTGACCTCCAACCACATTTCGTAAATGATTGCATATGCCGGGCGCTGGCCGGGCTGACACGTGCGCAGCGGCCGCAATTCCTGAAGATTCCGTTCAATGGCCCGAAGGCGCTGGAGGAGCTCACGTCCTACGACCCGAGCCTGATCGTCGGCGTGCTAGGCGGCGGGGCGGGTACTGCGCGCGACACGTTCGAACTCATTCACCAGGCGGAGAAATACGGCGCCCGCGTGGCGCTTTTCGGTCGCAAGATCAATCTCGCCGAAGACCCGCTCGCCATGGTGAAATTCATGCGTGCCGTAGCAGATGGTGATCTCAGACCAGAGGAGGCGGTCAGGGCCTATCACGGCGCACTGCAGGCAGGCGGTCAGCAGCCGATGCGGACACTCTCCGACGACACGGTCATCACCGAAAAGGTTTTGATGAATTGACACCGCCAAGGGAGGAGAGCATGGCCGGAACGAGCAGGCGCGGTTTCATCGCCGGCGGGACCTGGTGCCTCGACCGAAATCGCAGGATAGACGCATGGCCAAGGGAAGACAGCGTCGGTATCGCCTGGGGGCTCGAGGAACGCGGCGGCGGCCCGGCCTGCAATCTTGCCATCGACATCAAGAGGCTCGACCCGGCAATCCCGGTCGAAACCATTGGATTGGTGGGCAACGACGAGGCCGGCCGAAAGCTCATCGCCGAAGCCGAGCGAGCTGGTCTCGACCGTCGGCAGATGCATGTCAGCGACCAGGCGAGCACCCATACGACCGAGGCCTTCATCTCGCAGGCAAGTGGACTGCGCACACATATTTCCGAGATCGGCGTTTCGGCGCTGCTTTCGCCGGATCATTTCGATTTTTCTGGAACCACCGCGCGCTTCTTGCATCTCGGACTTCCCGGCATACATCCCACGATGGATGCGCCCTGGGGCGACAATGCCAACGGCTGGGTGACAGTGCTCAAAGCCGCTCGCGCCGCTCGTCTTGAGACCAATCTCGAACTTTGCACGGTCACGCCGGAACGCCTGCGCGGCCTGATCCTGCCCTGCCTACCGCATCTCGATACGCTCATTGTCAACGACAAAGAGATCGGGGCGCTTGCAGAGATGGAAACCACTCGGGACGGCAGGACTGACGTTGATGCGTGCGCGGCGGCCTCGGCCGTCATTCTCAAGCAGGGCGCGATGCGGCTTATCACCGTCCACTTTCCCGAAGGCGCGATCACCGTCACGCGGTCAGGAGAGAAGATCTTCGTGCCCTCCGTCAAGATACCTCGCAATGCGATTGTCGGACCGAACGGTGCGGGCGATGCCTTCGCGGCAGGCTTCATGTACGGCCTGCACGAAGACTGGGCAATCAAGGACTGTCTTTGGCTCGGCCATGCGGCGGCCGCCTGTTCGCTGCGGAGCGCGGGCACGACTGACGGTGTCGTTGAGTGGAAGCAATGCCTCGAAACGGCAAGCCAGTGGGGAAGCCATTGAGTGAGGTGGCCGCTGGATTTGCAGAATGTGATCTGACGCAGAAGGAGACGAGCATGGTCAAGCAATTGGAAGGTATGGTGGCGGCAGTTACGGGTGCGGCCTCCGGCATCGGACTGGCGAGCACGAGGGCGATGGTCGCGGAGGGCGCGCGCGTGGTGCTCGTCGATCGCGACCAGAAGGCTCTGGACGCAGTTTGCGACGAGCTCGGTAATGTCGTAATCCCCCTGGTGATCGATCTTCTCGATCCCGCCAGTTGCGCGAGCCTGATGCCGTCTATCGAGAAACTGACCGGCCAGCTCGATATTTTTCACGCCAATGCAGGCACCTACATCGGGGGTGACCTGATCGAGGCCGACACCGCCGTTATTGACCGAATGCTCAACCTCAACGTCAACGCAGTCATGAAGAACGTCCATGATGTTCTGCCGCACATGATCGCGCGCGGCTCGGGAGACATTATCGTCACAAGTTCAGTGGCGGGGCATTATCCCGTTCCATGGGAGCCCGTCTATTCGGCTTCGAAATGGGCCATGACCTGCTTCGTTCAGACCGTGCGGCGCCAGGTCAACAAGAAGGGCATCCGCGTGGGCTCGGTTTCGCCCGGACCGGTGATCAGCGCGCTGCTTGCCGACTGGCCAGAAGAAAATCTCCAAAAGGCGAAGGAATCCGGAAGCCTCATCGAACCGTCGGAGGTGGCCGATGCCATCATCTTCATGCTGACCAGGCCGCGAAATGTCACAATTCGCGATGTCGTTGTGCTGCCGACGAATTTTGATATCTGACTGCGCAGTCGATCTTTGGCCAGATAGTTCGCGCGATGATACCAGGCAGGATGCTGAAGCTCGAACCGGGACCGGGGTTGATTTCCAATCTCATCCAGGGCTTTCGAATGTTGCTGGCGATGATGCGCGCTACGGCGGATATGCGCCAGTGCATCGCTCAACGGATCGAACACGTCGTTGAAGCGTCGCACGCGGCGGGCGCTGAGGAGGAGACCGGCGTCGGCAATGCCGTCGCCTGACGTCCGTTCAGGTCTCTGTCAGGTTCTTCAGCCACCTAGGCGCTACCCACTCTGGAGCGCCCATGCCTGAAATCCTTAGCCCGGAAGTTCCAATCTTTTGCGCCGCGCCGGGACATCGAGCGCGTTGGATGCATTAGGATGAACAAAGTCTTGCATTGCTATCGGCCCACGGTCGGAAGCGTGACAATTTGCGCTGTCACGACCCTGTATCTGCTTCTTGTCACGAACTGGACATTCTGGACCAAGGCGTTCGGTTATTTGGCAAAGGATCACTTTGCCTTCATTCTTTTTGCCGTCGGCATCTCGGCGATGAGCATGGCCATAATCACGGCCTTTTCTGCGAAATATGTAACCAGGATATTTTTGATCTTCTTTATCCTAACCGCGTCTGCGGCGTCCTGGTTCACCGATCAGTTCGGTGTGGTCGTTGATCGCGAGATGATCCGAAACGCCGCCGTCTCAACGGGTGCTGAAGCGGGGCACCTCTTAACCTTGCGCTTCGCCACCCATCTCCTTATGACCGGAATCCTACCATCGCTGGTCGTTGTCTGGGTAAGGGTCGCGCATCGGCCATTCTTGGCGAAACTGGCGCACAACAGCGCAATAATCGTCGGATGCATCGGGATCTTAGCTCTGGCGGCGGCCTGCGACTATCGAACCTTTGCCGGGGTCGGCCGGGCGCACCGGGACATCCTCGATCCACTCAATCCCTTCTTTCCGATATCGAGCGCCGTTCGGTTCATAATAGACGCGACCCAGAATGCCGAGGTTACCGCGCACCCACTGGGAGTGGACGCACATCGCACCGGGTTGAGGCCAAAGCCGCGAGTGACGGTCATCGTTGCAGGAGAAACCGCTCGGGCAGACGATTTTTCGCTAGGCGGATATGGCAGGGATACGAACCCGGAGCTCCGCGAGCGCGGCGTCGTCTACTTTCCAAACACGACGAGCTGCGGCACGTCCACGGCCGTCTCGATACCCTGCATGTTTTCGGTCTATCCACGCCGCGCCTACACACATCGCAAGGGCCTTGAGACAGAGAACGTGCTCGATGTCCTAACCCATGCAAACGTATCAGTGTCGTGGTTTGACAATGATACCGGCAGTTATCACGTGACCGACCGCGTCGTTTACCAATTCCTCCCGAGTTCTGCCGACCCCAGGTTTTGCAAGGACGGCGAATGCCTGGACGCCATTCTTCTCGATCGCATGGATTCGTGGCTTAGCACCGTCAAGGGCGATAGTGTTTTGATCCTGCATCAGCTAGGAAGCCACGGCCCGGCCTATTTCTCGAGATATCCAAACGATTTCAGGCACTTTTTACCAGATTGCCGGGCAAATGACTTCGGCGCTTGCTCAGCGCAGGAAATCAAGAACGCCTATGATAATACGATCCTCTATACCGATCACATCGTGTCGCAGGTGATCGATAGACTGAAGGCGCGCTCCTCCACGATTGCCGGATCGGTCATCTACCTTTCAGATCACGGCGAATCGCTTGGCGAGCACGGCCTTTATTTGCATGGCGCGCCATATGTGTTCGCGCCGTCGCAGCAAACCCATGTCCCATTCCTCGTTTGGATCGCGGATGACCTGCAGCGCTCGGGTGGGTTTGACATGGGATGCCTGGATCGGAATGCAGCGCTCCCCAACTCCCATGACAACTTGTTTCACAGTGTTCTCGGTCTCATGGACGTGTCGACAAAGGTTTATGATCCCGCACTCGACATATTCGCGAAATGTCGTCGACCAGGCACCAACCTCGCTGATGCAAGGTAGGTTTCCATGGCCGGGTAAGAGGGAGATCCGGATCTAGCGCGTAGCGTAACGGTTCGGAGCTCGTGATCATTTGGCAGAACCGCAATGCGGCAAGGGCTCGCCTCAAGTCGTGGAGGAAGACGAGCCCTTGTCCAGTTGGGTGTGCCTGGAGAGGGAGGGACCATCTCCCGTAGCACTTAGATCACGCGACTCGCGTAAGGGAGGAGAACGCGCCACGTCATCCACTGCAGCAAACATTGAGGAGGATGAAAAGTTCCATCCTTTCCAGTGAGCCGTTAAAATGGCAGCATCATCGCTCATTGGACCGCAGGCGTTACACCCTGCCGTTTGCCGTAAAGCCGTCACGAATAATTCGATTTCGTCCTGCGTCAGGAGAACGGGCATGCTTTCGGACGGAACGGCGACGACATCGTCTGGCTCGGTCCGAAAGCTCTTCGATCTGTCCGCGAGCGAACCGGCGGTCGCCAGCAAGTGCTAGTGAGCTTTGGTAGATGTCGTGGAGCGCTCCATGGATTTCGGTCCATCGTAAAGAGCGATTAAGAGGGCTGTCAGATCTTCGACGGAACCATGACCCTGGTTGAAGAGATCAATCACCGAACTGCACAGCAAGGCAGAGCATCTCGGCTCTGGTGCCAAGCCAAAGTGTCTGTACCATGCTTGGACCGCGCCCGACATCAAGCGCAGGTCACTTTCCTTGAATGATACCCCCAGCACTTAAACCGCCCCCGGTCATTTCCGCCCAAGGCAATTTAGCCGCGATTGAAATGCCGTCAACTTGGACTAAGGTCCGAACGCCTGGGAACCTGTCGAGCGACAGCTCCAGGAGGGCGTGACGTGTGGCCCCGGCATGTTCATCTGACAACGAGCCTTGCCGCATACGATAGGAGCCAGACCTCGACAGCTTCCGACCCAGGTGCATCCACGGATGTGCTATAATTCTGTCGTCGAACCATGGCTGATGAGGGCAGCATGAGCAGAACGAGCGATCCCAATCTCTGGAACCGCCTTGAAACTTACAGCCTCGATCAACCCGGCGTCAGCATGCCCAAAGACGCCCGGCGATCTCGCCGCAGCAGTTGGTGGCGATCCCTGAGCGTCACCAGGAACCATCTCGGTATCATTGGCTGCCTTGCCATTCTGGTGCTGTTTGCGGGATGGAGTTTTGAAGGAAGCTTTTCTTCGGTGGCGCCCGTGCTCGCCGGCATCGCCGGCTACTTTGCTCTCACGATGTTGCTTCCCGTCCGCCGGCCTCGAAGGGACAGGCAAAACGCAAGCGGGTGTGGTGGAGGCGGAAGCGGAGGATCATCTTCCGGGGACGGTGACTGCGGATGTAGTGGAGGTGGATGTGGAGGGGGTGACTGAGCCGACGATGTTGATTGCCGGCCGCCATGGCGAAGCCTCAAACGGAGTTTGCATGATGCTGGTACGCCATGCCTTCCTTTGGTATTCCTGACAAACCTGCGCTCAGCCAAACTCTGCGCTCATGCGCGCGAGGTCGTCCCACAGGCTTTCGGCAAATCCTCGCAGGACGATAATCTCGAATGTGTCGGCATCGACACAGGTGATATGGGCCGCGATATGGCCGACCAACGTCGTTGCGGATTGTCCGACGGGGAATGAGCCGGGCGCAAGATCGACCGCCGTGCCTTTCGAAAGGACGCGCCTGGCCAACTTGCCGCTGATCCGGATGCGCACGCGTCCATGGCTCTGGTCGACGCCGGTTGCGCGCGGTCCGAGCCCGTCGAACAGATCCTTCATATCCTGATATGCCATCGGTTCTTCGCCAACGATGAACCACTGTCCGGGCGAAACAGAACGGACGGCGAGGGCGGCCCCTTTGGCGAGGCCGTCGAGGAAGGACGCGATATCGCGTTCGCCGGGCTGGGCCAGCACATGAATGATGACGCCTTCGGGAAGCGGAGAGAGGCTGACGGCAGTAGAAGAGATCACCGGTTTGGCGCCGAGCGCCGGGCGAAGGGTCGGGCGGAAATCAGACATGGAGCCTCTCGTTCTGCGGATCGAAGAAAACCGGATTGCACAGGCGCGCGGGGGTGAATTCGTTGCGCAGGCCGTTCCAAACCACCACCTCTTCGCCGTGCCGCTCGGATCCGCGCTTGACGAGGGCAAGACCGATGGTCGATCCGACATGGGGTGAAAACGCGCTTGAAGTGACGTAGCCCTGGTCGTTTTCGAGCGTTGCAGCCCCATCCTTGGTGAGGATGTGGGAACCCGTGCGGAAGGATTGGTTGGGATCGAGCGGCACAATACCAACCAGGCGCGGCCGGTCGCCGGCCGCAAGGCCGTCGCGCCCCACCATGGCCTTGCCGATGAAATCGACCTTTATCGACGAAACCATTTTTGCAAAACCGAGATCGGCCGGAACGACGGTGCCGTTGATCTCGTTGTGGGTGACATGGCCTTTTTCGATGCGCATGACGCCGAGCGCTTCGACGCCATAGGGCATGATGCCATCGTCTTTCCCGGCGTCCATCAGGGCATCGGCAACGCTTTCGCCGTAACCGGCCGGCACCGCAAGCTCATAGGCAAGTTCGCCCGAGAAGGAAATCCGGAAGAGGCGGCCGTGAAGCGTGCCGTTGAAAAGTGAGATATCTTTCGCTGCGAGAAAGGGGAAGGCAATGTCGGCGATGTCGTCGTCGACGATCTTCTGGAGAATAGAGCGGGCTTTTGGCCCGGCGATCGCCATCTGCGCCCACTGGTCGGTGACCGATGCGAGGCGAACGTCGAGATCCGGCCACAGCGCCTGCGCGCAGAACTCCAGGTGGTTCATGACGCCTGCGGCATAGGCCGTCGTCGTCGTCATGAAGAAGCGGTCTTCTTCAAGGCGGCTCGTCGTGCCGTCGTCGTAGATCATGCCGTCCTCGCGCAGCATCAGGCCATAGCGGGCCTTGCCGACCGGTAAGTTCAGGAAGCCATTGGAATAGATCCGGTTCAGAAATTGTGCCGCGTCTTTGCCGCAGATCTCGATCTTGCCGAGCATTGAGACGTCGCACAGCCCCGCATTCCGCCGCACGTTCAGCACTTCTCGGTCGACGCTTTCGCGCCATGTATGTTCGCCCTTTCGCGCGAACCAGGAGGAGCGATACCACAGACCGGTCTCGACGAAGACGGCGCCGTTCTTTTCCGCCCAGCCGTGCAGCGGCGATTTGCGCACCGGCTGGAAATGATGTCCGTGATAGGCGCCTGTCAGCGCCCCGAAGGAGACAGGCGTATAGAATGGCCGGAAAGTCGTCGTGCCGACGTCTGCCGGCGAGACGCCGCGCGCTTCAGCCAGAAGCCCGATGGCATTGATATTGGAAAGCTTGCCCTGATCCGTCGCCATGCCATTGGTTGTGTAGCGCTTGGCAAGCTCAACATGGCCATAGCCCTCGCTGACGGCAAGGCAGAGATCCTTGCGATGCACGTCATTCTGGAAATCGACGAAGGCCTTGCCCTTGACGCCGGTTATGGACCAGACCGCCTTTTCAGGCGGGGCGAGGATATCGTTCTCCACCGCGCCGAACTCAGCGGCTGCCGCCTTGAAGCCAAGCCCTTCTGCCATGGCCGCGCCCTGCCGCGCGCCGTCCGCAAGGCAGGCGGCAAGGCCGCCAACGGCGCAAACGGAGCCGGCGAGTGCCATCCCGTTCAGATTGCCCGGTGCGAGGAAGGCTGCATTGTCATCCGACCAGACCGGTTTGCCGCCGCGGTGGCAGGCAAGATGGATGATCGGGCTGAAACCGCCTGCCATGGCCAGGGCATCAACATTCAGCCGTTCCGTGCGGCCCTTTGAGCGGATATCGATTGCGTTCAACGCCTTGCCGCCCTTGGCATCCGATACCACGGCACCCCTGATGATGCGCGCCGGGCCAAAGTAGCCGCTGCCGCCGTCCTCGCGGCTGTCGACGATGGCGGCAAGCTGAATGCCGTGCGCTTCGAGATCGCGGGCCAGTGCATAGCCGCTGTCATTGGTGGTGAAGATCGCTGTCGCCTTGCCGGGGGCAACAGCATAACGGTTAAGGTAGTGGCGCATGGCGCTCGCCATCATCACGCCCGGAATGTCGTTGCCGCCGAACACGACCGGACGCTCTTCCGCTCCCGTCGCCAGAACGCTGCGCTTGGCGACAATGCGCCAGAGACGTTCCACAGGTACGTTGGGCTGCGGTTCGGACAGATGCTTTTGCACCCGCTCGACGGCGCCGAAGACATTGCCGTCATACCAGCCGAAGACGGTGGTGCGGGTCAGAAGGGTGACATTCGGCAAGGATTCGAGTTCGCCGATGCAGTCGGCTGCGAAATCGGCAGCCGCCTTGCTGCCGATCGATGCGGTCTCGCTCAAAAGCGCGCCGCCGGCAACCGAGTGCTCGTCGATGAGAATGACGCGGGCGCCGGCACGGCCGGCACTGATGGCGGCAGCCAGCCCCGCCGGCCCGGCACCGATGACGAGCAGGTCGCAATGTGCCCAGCACTTATCATAGGCGTCCGGATCGGTTTCATATGTTGCCTTGCCCAGTCCGGCGGCCTTGCGGATGAAGGGTTCGTAGATCTTTTCCCAGAACGAGACAGGCCACATGAAGGTCTTGTAGTAGAAACCGGCGCCGAGGAAGGGCGACAGAAGGCTGTTCAGCGCGCCAATGTCGACGTCGAGCGACGGCCAGCGGTTTTGGCTTCTCGCTTCGAGGCCGGCGTAGAGTTCCTGCATGGTGGCGCGCGTGTTCGGCTCGGTGCGGCCGCCGCGGCCGATGGTCATCAGCGCATTCGGCTCGGCTGCGCCTGCAGTCAGGATGCCGCGCGGCCGGTGATATTTGAAACTCCGGCCGACGAACTGGCGGCCGTTGGCAAGCAGTGCAGAGGCGAGGCTGTCGCCCTCAAGGCCCTGCATCGCCTTGCCGTCGAAGGTAAAGGACAGCGACTTGGAGCGGTCGATCAGCCCGCCCTTCGGCAAACGGTAGGATGTCATGCGCCTGTACCTTCCTTCTCGCCAGACGCAGCGTCGCGGCATGCGGCGATCTCATGGGTCACCGTATCGCGGGCGACGACCAGCCACCGCCGGCAGCCGGACGTGTGATGCCAATATTCCTCGTAGGCACCGCGGGGATTGTCGCGCAGATAGACGTAGTCGAACCAGTCGTCAGGACCGGCATCGGGCGTCGGTCGCGCAAGGGCAGCGCCTTTGATGGTGAATTCCTCTTTGGGTCTTCGCCCGCAATGCGGGCAGGGCACGAGACTTGCCATTTCAATGTCCTCGATCCGCGAAATCAATGAAGGTTGGGCTGGGCGCCCTGGCCTTTTTCGTCGATGAGATAGCCGCGCTGAAAGCGGTCGAGCCGGAAGGCCGTCGCCGTCTCCTGGGGCACGCCGCGGGCGAGAAGATGGGCAAAGCAAAAGCCCGACGCCGGGGTCGCCTTGAAACCGCCGTAACACCAGCCGGCATTCAGGTAGAGATTGTCGACATGGGTCCGGTCGATGATCGGCGAACCGTCCATCGACATGTCCATGATGCCGCCCCAGGAGCGCAGCACCCGGACGCGCGACAGCGCCGGGATCATCGCCTTTCCGGCTTCCGCCACATGTTCGACCGTCGCCAGATTGCCGCGCTGGGCATAGGAATTGTAGCCGTCGATGTCGCCGCCAAAGACGAGGCCGCCCTTGTCGGATTGCGAGACGTAGAAGTGTCCGGCGCCGAAGGTGACCACTCCGTCGATGAAAGGCTTCAGGCCTTCCGAGACGAAGGCTTGAAGCACATGGCTTTCGAGCGGCAGCTTCAGGCCAGCCATCCGGGCGACCTGCGAAGAATTGCCGGCTGCTGCGAGCGCCAGCTTGCCGCAGCTAATGAAGCCGCGACTGGTTTCGACGCCGATGACCTGCCCGTTGCTTAGACGGATGCCGGTCACCTCGCAGCCTTGGATGATGTCAACGCCGCGCTGATCGGCGCCGCGCGCATAGCCCCAGGCGACCGCGTCATGGCGAACGGTGCCGCCGCGCTTCTGCAGCAGGCCGCCCTGGATCGGGAAACGGGCATTGTCGTAATCGAGAAAGGGCAGCATCTTCTCGACCGAAGCGCGGTTGAGAAGCTCGGCATCGACGCCGTGCAGCCGCATGGCGTTGCCGCGGCGGGTATAGGCGTCGCGCTGCCCATCCGAGTGGAAGAGATTGAGCACGCCGCGCTGCGACACCATGGCGTTGAAGTTGAAATCCCGCTCGAGCCCCTCCCACAGCTTCATGGAAAGCTCGTAGAACGGATTGTTGCCCGCCAGCAGGTAGTTGGAGCGGATGATGGTCGTATTGCGGCCGACATTGCCGGAACCGACATAGTTCTTCTCCAGCACCGCCACATTGGTGATGCCGAATTCCTTGGCGAGGTAGTAGGCCGTAGCAAGGCCGTGTCCGCCACCGCCGACAATGATCACGTCGTAATGCGGCTTAGGCTCGGGCTGCCGCCAGGCGGGCGCCCAGTTCCTGTTGCCGAAAAGCCCGTTTAAGAAGATGGATAGTGCCGAGTAGCGCATCGATGCCGCTTTCCAAGAAAGACCTGTTGCCGGTGATAGCATGGGGAAGTGATCCGGAGTTGCATCCTTGGGACATTATGATGTAATTTTAGGACATGAGCGCTGGCGACCAGAAGAACCTTCAGCGGATCGGCTTCGTCCTCGTGCCGAATTTCGCGCTGATGTCCTACGCCTCGGCGACCGAGCCGTTGCGGGCGGCAAACCTGATTGCCGGAAGTGCTCTTTACGAAGCGATCCCGTTATCGGCAGATGGTCTTCCGGTTCGCAGTTCGTCCGGCCTGACGATCAGTTGCAACCGCCTTTCGGAGGCCGGCGGCACCTGTCATACGATCTATGTCTGTGCCGGCGGCGATCCGCAAGACTGGTACGCAAGTGCCTCCCTGCATGCGCCGCTGAGGAAGTTCGCGCGCAATGGCGTGCGGATCGGCGGCATATCGAGCGGCTCCTACGTGCTGGCATCGGCGGGCCTGCTCGACAACACCGATTTTACGATCCACTGGGAACATGCCCCCGTTCTGAAAGAGGCATTCCCGCATCTCGCCCCGCGCCAGGCGCGGTTCGTCATCGATGGTGCACGCGTGACCTGTGGCGGAGGGGTGGCACCGCTCGACATGATGCACGCCGTGATTTCCGAGCGGATGGGCGCCGATTTTGCCCGCCGGGTGAGCGATTGGTACCTGCATACTGCCGTCGCCGAGCCGAGCGATCCGCAGCGGGCATCGGCCGCCAACCGCTTCGGGACCAATCACCCGGCGCTTCTCGCCGTGCTGGAGAAAATGGAGACTGCGATCGAAAATCCGCTCAGCCGTGCAGAGATGGCAAGCCTTGTCGGTATCAGCGCGCGCCATCTCGATCGCCTCTTTCTCAAGCATCGCGGCATGACCTTCCTCGACACTTACCGGCAGATCCGCCTGCGGCACAGCCGCCGGCTGCTGGAGCAAAGCCCGCTGTCGATTTCGGAGATCGCCTTTGCCACCGGCTTTTCGAGTCCCGGCCATTTCTCCAGATCGTTCAAAGCGACGTTCGGTGAAAACCCGACGGATGCGCGGCGGTAGGACAACAGGAGACTGGTTCGCGCATATTGCGGTCAGTCCCAAGCTGTCGGCTCCGAAATGTCCGACACCCACCCGACCGCGTTTTTCTCTGTAAGTCCGGCCTGTTTTTGGAGGGCGTGGGTTTTTCCTTTGAATCGTGAAAGATTTCCTGAGAAGATAAATATTGCTTCCTCCGGAGACATCATGCCTTCCAAGACACAGATCGAAAACGCCGTAGCGCTGGATCAGAATCCGCACGCGGTTCGCGAACCGCGCGTCAACAATCTCGAGATGGCGATCGGACACGAGGTCCGCAATTTCCGCAAGAAGCTCGGCATCACCGTCACCGACCTGTCTGCGGCGACGGGCATTTCGCTCGGTATGCTGTCGAAGATCGAAAACGGCAATATTTCGCCGTCGCTGACGACACTGCAAACGCTCTCCAGGGCGCTCGGCGTTCCGATTACCGCCTTCTTTCGCCGCTTCGAGGAGCCACGGAGTGCAACCTTCGTCAAGGCGGGTGAGGGGGTGAATATCGAGCGTCGCGGCACGCGCGCCGGACATCAATACAGCCTGCTGGGCCATATAGACAATAATACCAGCGGCGTCACGGTCGAGCCCTATCTGATCACGCTGACTGTCGAATCAGACGTCTTTCCCACCTTCCAGCACGACGGAATGGAGTTTCTCTATCTCCTGGAGGGGGAGGTGGTCTACCGTCATTCAGACGCCCTTTACCGGATGCAACCCGGCGACAGCCTGTTCTTCGGCGCGGATGCGCCACATGGGCCGGAGGAACTCGTCAAGCTCCCCTGCCGCTATCTCTCGATCATTTCCTATCCGCAGCAGAAGGCCGTCAGCGACTAGTTTATTGCCTTAAAAGAAAAAATTATTCTTCATAGTTGATTATCGCCAAACCCTCTGGTAGCACTCGTTCAGACACGAACGGAGGTTGCCAGGTCATGTGCGGCATTGTTGGACTGTTTCTCAAAGACCGGAGCCTCGAGCCCCAGCTGGGGCAGCTGCTCTCGGAAATGTTGATCACCATGACGGATCGCGGTCCGGACTCTGCCGGAATCGCAATCTACGGCTCGGCTGCTGAGGGAAAAGCGAAGGTGACGATCCAGTCGGCCAAGCCGGAGGCGGATTTCGCCGGCCTTGAAAATGATTTGGCAGAAGCCGGAATACCGGCGAACGTCAGCATCAAGAGCACCCATGCCGTCATCGCGATCGCTGCGGACAAACTTATGGCGATCCGGCAGCTTCTAACCGCGCTTCGGCCCGATGTGCGTGTCATGGGCTCCGGCGACAGCGTCGAGATTTACAAGGAAACCGGCCTGCCGAAGGATGTTGTTGCCCGTTTCAGCGTCCGCTCCATGGGCGGCTCGCACGGCATCGGCCATACACGCATGGCGACGGAATCGGCTGTCACGACGCTTGGTGCACACCCGTTTTCGACCGGTTCCGATCAATGCCTGGTGCACAACGGTTCGCTGTCGAACCACAACAACCTGCGCCGCGAGCTGGCGCGGGAGGGCATGACCTTCGAAACCCAGAACGACTCGGAAGTTGCAGCTGCCTACCTCACCTCCGAAATGGCCAAGGGCAAGGATCTCGGGCAGGCGCTGACCGGTGCGCTCGACGACCTCGACGGCTTCTTCACTTTCGTGGTCGGCACCAAATCCGGCTTCGGCGTCGTGCGCGATCCGATTGCCTGCAAGCCCGCTGTCATGGCCGAAACGGACCAGTACGTCGCTTTCGGTTCCGAATACCGGGCGCTCGTCAACCTGCCGGGCATCGAAACGGCGCGCGTCTGGGAGCCTGAGCCTGCAACCGTCTATTTCTGGGATCACCAGAAAGCCGCCTGAGCGGCACCTCCTGCGCATTCTCCAAGGGTTATTGAAAACATGCCTGTCATTGATCTCGCCATCACCCCTTTGCGTGAACTCAACAGCGCCCTGCACAGCATCCAGCAGGGTTCGAACGATCTTTCCTTCGAGGTCGTCAATCCGCGCGGCAGCCATTCGGTTGCCGTTGGCATCGATACGCCTGTCACGGTCGATGTGAAGGGGTCCGTCGGCTATTACTGCGCCGGGATGAACGACGGCGGAGCCGTTACCGTTCATGGTTCGGCGGGCCCGGGCGTGGCGGAAAACATGATGTCGGGTACAGTCGTGATCGAAGGCGACGCTTCCCAGTATGCGGGCGCAACGGGCCGTGGCGGCCTACTGGTCATCAAGGGCAATGCAGCGTCGCGCTGCGGCATTTCGATGAAAGGCATCGACATTGTCGTTCATGGCAATATCGGCCACATGTCCGCCTTCATGGGACAATCCGGCCATCTGGTGGTGCTCGGCGATGCCGGCGATGCGCTGGGCGATTCGCTCTACGAGGCGAAGCTTTTCGTGCGCGGCTCGGTCAAGAGCCTGGGTGCCGACTGCATCGAAAAGGAGCTGCGGCCCGAGCATCTGACGAAGCTGGCCCAACTCCTCGAAAAGGCGGGCGTGACCGGAGTGAGGCCCGAGGAATTCAAGCGTTACGGTTCGGCCCGCAATCTCTACAATTTCAATATCGACAACGCCGACGCATATTAAGGCGAGGGACCATCATGAGCTATCACAACCCCTATACCCCGCCGCGCAAGTCCGCGACCTTCGACGATTATACGCTGGCGGAAATCCGCCGCGCTGCGGCGACCGGGATCTACGATATTCGTGGCGCAGGTACCAAACGGAAGGTTCCGCATTTCGATGATCTGCTGTTTCTCGGCGCGTCGATTTCGCGCTATCCGCTCGAAGGTTACCGCGAGAAGTGCGACACGTCGGTTGTCCTCGGCACGCGCTTCGCCAAGAAGCCCATTCACCTGAAGACGCCGGTCACCATTGCCGGCATGAGCTTCGGCGCCCTGTCCGGCAATGCCAAGGAAGCGCTCGGACGCGGGGCGACGATTGCCGGGACCTCCACCACCACCGGAGACGGCGGGATGACCGATGAAGAGCGCGGCCATTCACAGATATTGGTCTACCAGTATCTGCCGTCGCGTTACGGCATGAATCCCAAGGATCTGCGTCGCGCCGATGCCATCGAAGTGGTTGTCGGCCAAGGCGCAAAGCCCGGTGGCGGCGGCATGCTGCTTGGCCAGAAGATCTCCGATCGCGTCGCCAACATGCGCAACCTTCCCAAGGGCATAGACCAGCGTTCGGCGTGCCGCCATCCAGACTGGACCGGCCCGGACGACCTTGAGATCAAGATCATGGAACTGCGCGAGATCACCGACTGGGAAAAGCCCATCTATGTGAAGGTCGGCGGCGCGCGCCCCTATTACGATACGGCTTTGGCGGTGAAGGCCGGCGCGGATGTCGTCGTCCTCGACGGCATGCAGGGCGGCACTGCGGCCACGCAGGACGTCTTCATCGAGCATGTCGGCATGCCGATTCTGGCCTGTATCCGCCCCGCAGTCCAGGCCCTGCAGGATCTGGGAATGCATCGCAAGGTGCAACTGATCGTATCGGGCGGTATCCGTTCCGGTGCGGACGTCGCAAAGGCTCTGGCACTCGGTGCCGATGCCGTTGCCATCGGTACGGCGGCGCTGGTTGCACTGGGCGACAACGACCCGAGATGGGAAGACGAATACCGAAAGCTCGGTACCACAGCCGGCGCGTATGATGACTGGCACGAAGGCAGGGACCCGGCTGGTATTACGACACAGGATCCGGAACTGGCGGTTCGACTGGATCCGATCGCCGCGGGCCGCCGCCTCGCCAACTATCTGAAGGTCATGACGCTCGAAGCCCAGACCATCGCTCGTGCCTGCGGCAAGAACCACCTGCACAACCTGGAGCCGGAAGATCTTTGCGCGCTGACCATGGAAGCGGCTGCCATGGCGCAGATCCCGCTCGCTGGGACGAGCTGGTATCCGGGCAAGGGAGGTTTGTGAAACCGCATCAAAACAGCGAGCCGCATTTGGGAGGATGCGGCTCGTTTCCGTTGAGTGTCTGAATACAAAAAGGGGAATGACATGACACTGGATCTCTCGACATATGCCGCGGACAACGGCATCAAATATTTCATGATCAGCTTTACCGATCTGTTTGGAGGCCAGCGCGCCAAGCTGGTGCCGGCCGAGGCGATCGCAGACATGCAAAAAGACGGCGCCGGTTTTGCGGGCTTTGCCACCTGGCTCGATCTGACGCCTGCCCATCCCGATCTTTTCGCCATTCCGGACGCATCCTCGGTCATCCAGCTCCCCTGGAAAAAAGATGTGGCCTGGGTCGCAGCCGACTGCGTCATGGAAGACCAACCGGTCGAGCAGGCTCCCCGGGTTCTCCTCAAGAGACTGATTGGCGAAGCTGAAAGGGCGGGCCTGCGCGTCAAGACCGGTGTCGAGCCGGAATTCTTCCTGATCTCGCCAGATGGTTCGAAGATTTCCGACGAGTTCGATAATGCCGAAAAGCCCTGCTATGACCAGCAGGCTGTCATGCGCCGCTACGACGTCATCGCCGAGATCTGCGACTGCATGCTGAAACTGGGCTGGAAGCCCTATCAGAACGATCATGAGGATGCCAACGGCCAGTTCGAGATGAATTGGGAATATGACGATGCGCTGCAGACGGCAGACAAGCATTCCTTCTTCAAGTTCATGGTGAAGTCGGTTGCCGAGAAACACGGTCTTCGCGCCACATTCATGCCGAAGCCCTTCAAGGGCCTGACTGGCAACGGCTGCCATGCCCATATCTCCGTCTGGGACCTCGAGGGTAGAAACAATGCGTTTGCCGACAAAGCAATGCCGTTTGGTCTTTCCGCCAAGGGCAAGACCTTCCTCGGAGGCATCATGAAACATGCCCCGGCGCTGGCCGCGGTGACCAATCCGACCGTCAATTCCTATAAGCGCATCAACGCGCCGCGGACGATCTCCGGTGCGACCTGGGCGCCGAACACGGTGACTTGGACCGGCAACAACCGCACCCATATGGTGCGCGTGCCCGGCCCCGGCCGCTTCGAGTTGCGGCTGCCCGACGGTGCGGTCAATCCCTATCTGCTGCAGGCAATCATCATCGCGGCGGGACTTTCTGGCCTTCGCAGCAACGCCGATCCGGGGCCGCATCACGATATCGACATGTACCGCGACGGACATACTGTAACCGACGCCCCCAAACTACCGCTCAACCTGTTGGATGCACTTCGCGAGTACGAGAAAGACACCGAGCTGCAAGCCGCCCTCGGCACGGAGTTCTCGGCGGCCTATCTGAAGCTAAAGCAGGGCGAGTGGAACACCTATTGCTCGCAGTTTACCGCCTGGGAGCATGAAACGACCCTCGACGTCTGATATTTTCCCCGATGCCCTTCGCGGCCTTCCACCCGCGCTGCGCACGGGGTGTCTTTTTGACATCGCTGCAAGAGAGCCTGCCATGACGCAATTCATCCTGACGGTCACCTGCAAATCAACGCGCGGCATCGTGGCCGCCTTGTCCGGTTACCTGGCGGACGCCGGCTGCAACATCGTCGACTCGTCGCAATTTGACGACCTCGATACCGGTCTCTTCTTCATGCGCGTCAGCTTCCTGTCGGAAGAGGGCCTCGGTCTTGCGGAGCTTGCCGAAGGTCTAAAGCCGATCGCCGCAAAGTTTCGGATGGAAGCTGAGGTCCACGATGGCTCGCGGCGCATGAAGGTCATGCTGATGGTCTCGCGCTTTGGCCATTGCCTCAACGATCTTCTCTATCGCTGGAAAATTGGCGCACTGCCGATCGATATCGTCGGCGTCGTCTCCAACCATTTCGACTACCAGAAAGTAGTGGTCAATCATGATATACCGTTCCACCATATTCCGGTGACCAAGGAGAACAAGCCGCAGGCGGAAGCCAGGATCATGGACCTCGTGGAAGGAACCGGCACCGAACTCATCGTGCTCGCACGCTACATGCAGATCCTTTCTGATCGCATGTGCATCGAGATGTCAGGCAAGATCATCAATATCCACCACTCCTTCCTGCCGAGCTTCAAGGGCGCCAATCCGTACAAGCAGGCCTACGGTCGCGGCGTAAAGCTGATCGGCGCGACGGCTCACTATGTCACCGCAGACCTCGATGAAGGCCCTATCATCGAACAGGACACGGTGCGCGTCACCCATGCCCAGAGCCCTGAAGACTATGTCTCGCTCGGCCGCGACGTCGAGGCGCAGGTTCTGGCGCGCGCCATACACGCGCATATCCATCGCCGCACCTTCATCAACGGCAACCGCACCATCGTCTTTCCGCCAAGCCCGGGGAGCTACGCGTCCGAGCGCATGGGGTAAAATGCAGCGTGCGCGAATAACTGCGCCGCCAGTTGCAATCGTCCGACCCTGTCGATAAGTATTTGGTACGCCATAATATGGTGTGGCCGGCTTATACTCTAGGCGAGGCCGGCGAGCATGGCATATCATGACAGGGGCGGACAGTGGCGGTTGGTTTGAAAGATTCGACGATCAAAGTGGAACGGCCCGCGAAAACCCTGCGCGAACTGGCGCTGGACAAGGTTCGCGAGGCGATCGACAGCGGTCATTTCAAGCCCGGTGATCGTCTGGTGGAGCGAGATCTCTGCGCCCAGCTTGGCGTAAGCCGAACGATTGTTCGCGAGGTGCTACGGCATCTTGAGTCGGAAGGCCTTGTTGCAAATCTTCCGAACAAGGGCCCGATCGTAGCCCGGCTCGATGCTGATGAAGCGCGACAAATCTATGAAATACGCGGAGCGCTAGAGGGCATGGCGGCGCGCCTGTGCGCCGAGCGTCACGATTCTACAATCGTTGAAGCGCTCGAGGGGGCGCTCTACGATATTCGCCAGTGCTACCGCGAAAAAGACATGCCGGGCGTCCTGGCCAGTACCTCGGCCTTTTACCAGGTGCTCTTCAGCAAGGTCGATCGCCACGTTGCCTGGGGTATTGTCAATCTTCTGACTGTCAGGATCAATCATCTCCGCTCGATGACGATCAAGACGGATAACCGCAACGTCGAGGGTCCCGCACAGATGGAGCGGATCATCGAGGCGATCAGGCGGGGCGATGGTGAAGGCGCCTATCGTGCTGCGATGGACCACGTAACAAGTGCGGCAGCCATCGCCGAGGCCGTGATTTCTTCCCAATCGCCGGCTGCCTGACATCTTCGTCGTTGACGTGAAGCACAGCGGTCGTTGCCGGGCGCCGCTGCTTACGCACGCTGCGGAAGCATGAGGTTTGACGCGTTCGATTGGCTCAATCCCACGCGCAGAGTACATTGCCTCCCACAAATCGGTGCGGCGCTGCAGGTTCAGCCAAAAATCAGGACTCCAAAAATCAGGACTATTGCCGAACACGCGCCAGAATGAGCGCGGTCGGAGCCGTCACCGTGCGGCGATGGTTGCAAAGCCTTTACGCACCACTTTGTCACCTCATCGACAGCTATGGGTCGAGATCGGCCTTGAACGTCTCGAATTGACTGCTCGGCGGGATCCTCATGTCCTGACCGAAGCTCTCATTGTCAATCATGTGGAGTCTGCGAAACAAGCGGCTTTCGAGAGATCGGATGCAGACGCGCCGAGGAGCAAATTCGGCTCTAAACGAGGCGGAGTGGCTCGCCTCTGTGAACCCGCATATGGCGTCGGGATCGAGCAAGAATTCTCTAAGTACCTGATCGAAATACAAAATCGATTGAAGAAGGCGCCGCAGCCCGTTGTTCGAACAAGGCTATTGACGAATTAATATTATGGCATACCATAACACCATATGTTGCTGAGGACGTCGCATGATCCAGATTCGCAAGACGCTGTTGCAAGTTGAAACTACCTTGATCGAAGGCGGAAAAACCGCGCCGCTGCCGCTGAAACTGTATTCGGCTTTCGCGGTGGTTAAGAATCCATGGGCAGGCAAAGGCTTTGTCGAGGACCTCAAGCCGGAAATCCATGTGGGCGCCCCTGTGCTCGGAGAATTGCTGACCCGCATGATCATCGAAGCCGTTGGTTCGGGCGAAGCCGTCGAAGGTTATGGCAAGGCCGCGGTCGTCGGTCTCGACGGCGAAATCGAACACGCTTCAGCGCTGATCCACACACTGCGTTTTGGCAATCACTACCGCAATGCCGTCGGCGCCAAGTCTTATCTTGCCTTCTGCAATACCCGTGGCCCGGCCAATGCGCCGATCATGATCCCGCTGATGGACAAAAACGACGAGGGCCGCCGTTCGCATTACCTGACCATTCAGACAGCCATTCCCGATGCCCCGGCCGCCGACGAGATCGTCGTAGCACTGGGTGCGTCCGTCGGGGGGCGTCCGCATCATCGCATCGGCGACCGCTATCAAGACCTCAAGGATCTGGGCCACGACGTCACCAATCCTGCAGGCGTTTGAGAAAGATCAGCTGGCGTCATGCAAACGAGACACTCCAGATTGTCGAAAGAGGCATCGATGCAGTTCCAGCGCCAGCACACAATCAACGGCGTCTCATACTTCGAGGCCGGTGAAGGCGAACCGTTGGTTCTGATCCATGGCGTCGGCATGCGGGTCGAGGCTTGGGCCCCGCAGATCGCGCTGTTTGCAAAGACGCATCGTGTCATCGCCGTCGACATGCCTGGACACGGAGAAAGCGCCAAGCTGCCGACCGGAAGCAAACTTGAAGACTTCGTTGCCTGGTTCGGCCGGTTTCTCGACGAGTTGAACATCGATGCCGCCAATGTCGCCGGCCACTCCATGGGAGCTCTGATCTCCGGTGGGGCTGCTGCTACCTTCGGCAGGCGGATCCGGCGGGTCGCATATCTTAACGGCGTCTATCGCCGCAATCCCGAGGCGAAAGCAGCGGTCATGTCTCGCGCAGCTGCAATCCGCGCCAATGGCGTCGACCGCGATGGCCCGCTGAAACGGTGGTTCGGCGACGATGACAATAGCCTTTCCGCGCGCGATCTCACGCGTGGCTGGCTGGGCATGGTCGATCCCGAGGGTTACGCCATCGCCTATTGCGCCTTTGCCGGCGGCGACGATACCTATGCGGACCGCTGGCGAGATGTTCGCTGCCCAGCTTTGTTCTTGACAGGCTCTGACGATCCCAATTCGACGCCGGAAATGGCGACGCAAATGGCGGCGATCACCCAAAATGGCTGGGCTCGTATCGTCGACAGCCATCGGCACATGGTTAATCTCACCGCGCCTCATACCGTGAATAGGCTGCTTGCGGAATGGCTTGAACATCGAGAGGAGGAGCCGAGATGACACCAGAATCCATCGATCCACGCGCACTGAGAGACGCCTTCGGCGCTTTTCCGACCGGGGTAACGGTCGTGACCACCCGCGATTGCGACGACCGGCCGATCGGCTTTACGGCAAACTCATTTACATCGGTCTCCCTCGATCCGCCTCTTCTGCTGGTCTGCTTGGCAAAGACCTCACGCAACTATGCGACGATGACGGGTGCGAAGCACTTTGCAATCAACGTCCTCTCGGAACGTCAGAAAGATGTGTCGAACACCTTTGCGCGGCCAGTCGAGGACCGTTTCGCCGCAGTCGAATGGTCTGAAGGCAAGGCCGGCAGCCCAATATTCGCGAATGTCGCGGCGTGGTTCGAGTGCGCCATGGAGAAGATGGTGGAAGCTGGCGACCACGTCATCCTGATGGGGCGCATCACGGCCTTCGAGAATACCGGCCGCAACGGATTGGGCTATGCCCGCGGCGGTTACTTCACTCCAATCCTTACAAGCCGGGCCGTTTCGGCCGCAGCGGAAGGTAATATTGAGCTCGGTGCCGTTCTGGAGCGCGACGGCGATGTTCTCCTTCTCGGCGATGACATGCTTTCGCTGCCGGGCTGCGACGGCAAGGAAGGCAGCCCGACCGAAATTCTGCGAGATTATCTTGAAGATCTGACCGGGCTGAAGGTTACGATCGGTTTCCTGTATTCGGTCTATGAAGACAAGAGCGAGGGAAAGCAGCACATTGTCTACCGTGCCTTTGCATCGGAAGGCGCTCCGGCCGCTGGACGCTTCCTGAAGCCCAAAACACTCACTGCCGAGCAATTCAAGACAAGTTCGACGGCCGATATCATCGCGCGTTTTGCGCTGGAGAGTTCGATCGGCAATTTCGGGGTTTATTTCGGCGATGAGACTGTTGGTACGGTCCGCCCGGTTGCAGCGAAGGTGGCACAGGCATGAAGTTTTCTCTCTTCGTCCACATGGAACGCCTCGACGCAAGCCAGAGCCACAAACGCCTTTATGACGAGTTCGTGGCTCTCTGCGAGATCGCTGACAAAGGTGGCATGCATGCGATTTGGACGGGCGAACATCACGGCATGGATTTCACCATCGCGCCCAACCCCTTCGTGACCATCGCCGACCTGGCGCGTCGGACGTCGCGAGTGAGATTAGGCACAGGAACGGTGATCGCACCGTTCTGGCATCCGATCAAGCTTGCCGGCGAGGCGGCCATGACCGACATCATCTGCGACGGCAGGCTCGATATCGGGATTGCCCGTGGCGCTTATTCGTTCGAATACGAGCGTCTGCTTCCCGGTCTGGATGCCTGGGCCGCCGGCCAGCGCATGCGCGAGCTCATTCCGGCTGTCAAAGGTATTTGGAAGGGCGACTACGCCCACGACGGCGAGTTCTACAAGTTTCCGTCAACCACGTCGGCGCCGAAACCGCTGCAAAAGCCCAATCCGCCGATCTGGGTCGCAGCCCGTGATCCGAATTCCCACGAATTCGCCGTTGCCAACGGCTGTAACGTCCAGGTCACCCCGCTTTGGCAGGGTGATGACGAGGTGGAAGCGCTGATGGGGCGGTTCAATGACGCTTGCGCGAAGCATCCGACGATCGAGCGGCCCAAGATCATGCTTTTGCGTCATACCTATGTCGGTTCGTCGGACGCAGACATCGCGCAGGCGGCTCATGAGCTCAGCCTCTACTACAACTACTTCTTCGCGTGGTTCAAGAACGAGAAGCCGGTCACGCAAGGTCTCATTGAGCGAATTCCCGAAGCTGAAATCAACTCAAACGCCATGCTGTCGGACGCCGTCATGCGCACCAACAACGTTGTCGGAAATCCACAAACCGTAATCTCGCGCCTCAAGACCTATGAGGCCATGGGTTATGACGAATATTCCTTCTGGATCGATACGGGCATGAGCTTCGAGCGCAAGAAAGCATCGCTTCAGCGCTTTATCGCCGAAGTGATGCCGGCATTTGCGGAGTGAAGTCTATGCAGCGTTTCCAGTATTATATCGATGGTCAATTCCTAGACGGTGAAGCACGCTTCCCAAGCGTTGATCCGGCCACCGGGAAGGAATGGGCTGACTTGCCGGAAGCGCGCGAGGGTGATGTGGATCGGGCGGTCAACGCCGCTGAACAGGCACTCTATAACGGGGCCTGGTCAAAGATGACGGCCACGCAACGCGGCAAGCTCATCTACCGGCTCGCTGATCTGGTCGCAGCCAACGCACAGAAGCTGGCAGAGCTCGAGACTCGCGACACCGGAAAGATCATCCGGGAAACGTCGGCGCAGATCGCCTATGTCGCGGACTATTACCGCTATTACGCCGGCATCGCCGACAAGATTGAAGGATCCTATCTTCCCATCGACAAACCTGACATGGATGTCTGGCTTCGCCGTGAGCCGATCGGCGTCGTTGCGATGGTCGTGCCCTGGAATAGCCAGCTGTTCTTGTCTGCGGTCAAGATCGGGCCGGCTCTTGCGGCCGGCTGCACGATGGTCGTCAAGGCCTCGGAAGACGGGCCAGCGCCGCTTCTGGAATTTGCGCGCCTCATTCACGAGGCAGGCTTTCCTGCGGGCGTCGTCAATATCATCACCGGCTTTGGCGCGTCCTGCGGGGCAGCACTCAGCCGCCATCCTAAGGTCGCGCATGTTGCCTTCACCGGTGGCCCCGAAACGGCGCGTCATATCGTGCGAAACTCGGCGGAGAACCTTGCCTCCACGTCACTCGAACTGGGCGGCAAATCACCCTTCATCGTTTTCGCCGACGCCGACCTTGAGAGTGCTGCCAATGCTCAGGTCGCGGGTATCTTTGCTGCGACCGGCCAAAGCTGTGTCGCCGGTTCGCGCCTGATTGTCGAGCGGTCTATCAAGGATGAGTTCCTGACCCTCTTGAAGGGCAAGGCAGAGGCGATCCGTATCGGTACCCCGTTGGACATGGCGACCGAGGTCGGTCCGCTTGCAACGCGGCGCCAGCAGGAGCACATAGCAGCGCTCCTCGACAAGTCCCTTCAAAGCGGCGCCCGCCTTGTCACCGGTGGCCATAGGCCCGGCGGTGAAGGCTACTACTTCCCGCCGACAATTCTTGACTGCGACGGCGTCAATTCCCCTTCGCTGGTCAACGAATTCTTCGGTCCGGTTCTGTCCGTCGTCTCGTTCGAAACAGAATCCGAAGCGCTCGCGCTTGCGAACGATACGCAGTATGGGCTTGCCTCTGGCGTCTTCACCCAAAACCTGACGCGTGCTCATCGCCTGATGAAGGGAATTCGCGCCGGCATCGTCTGGGTCAACACCTATCGCGCCGTCTCGCCGATCGCGCCATTTGGCGGGTTCGGTCTGTCCGGGCATGGCAGGGAAGGCGGCATGGCCGCAGCGCTCGACTACACCCGGACAAAAACGATCTGGTTAAGGACGTCGGACGACCCGATCCCTGATCCTTTCGTGATGCGGTGATGGCGATGTTTTACGAGATCCGGACCTACAGACTGAAGAACGGTGCGATCCCGCAATATCTGAAGGTTGTAGAAGAGGAGGGGATAGCCATTCAAAAGAGCCATCTCGGCAACCTCGTCGGTTATTTCTATTCGGAGATCGGCACCATCAACGAGATTGTCCACATCTGGGCGTTCTCGAGCCTGGACGACCGTGAGGCAAGGCGCATGCGCCTTATGGCTGACCCTCGGTGGCAGGCCTTTCTGCCGAAGATTCGTGATCTGATCGAAGTGGCGGAAAACAAGATTATGAAGGCAACCAGCTTCTCTCCAAAAAGCGGGGACGGACTGCCGGCATAGGAATGCGCATAAGACACTCCAAAACAAGGAAAAGGGAACATGAAACACACATTTGCATTCACGGCCTTGGCGGCAATCATGGCAGTAGCCATTCCCGCAAAAGCCGAAACGCTCGTCTTCTCAAGCTGGGGAGGAACGACGCAGGACGCGCAAAAGGCAGCCTGGGCGAACCCATATACGGAAAAGACCGGACTGCAAGTGGTGCAGGATGGCCCCACTGATTACGGCAAGCTGAAGGCCATGGTCGAGGCGAACCAGGTAACCTGGGACGTCGTCGATGTCGAAGGTGACTATGCCGCGCAGGCAGGCAAAAACGGACTGCTTGAGAAGCTGGATTTCTCCGTCATCGACAAGTCCAAGCTCGATCCGCGTTTCGTAACGGATTATTCCGTCGGCAGCTTCTACTATTCCTTTGTGATCGGCTGCAATGCGGATGCGGTTGCTGCTTGCCCGAAGACCTGGGCCGATCTGTTCGACACGGCGAAGTTTCCAGGCAAGCGCACCTTCTATAAATGGTCGGCGCCCGGTGTGATTGAGGCGGCGCTCCTGGCTGACGGTGTTGCCGCCGACAAGCTCTATCCGCTTGACCTCGATCGCGCATTCAAGAAGCTCGATACGATCAAGTCGGAGATTATCTGGTGGTCAGGCGGCGCCCAGTCGCAGCAGCTGCTGGCATCCGCCGAAGCACCGTTCGGAAGCCTGTGGAACGGCCGCATGACAGCGCTCGCCAAAAGCGGCGTTAACGCCGAAACCTCCTGGGAGCAGAATATTACCGCCGCGGATTCGCTTGTCGTTCCGAAAGGTGCGCCGAATCTTGAGGCAGCCATGAAGTTCATCGCGGTGGCAACCTCGGCAGAACCGCAGGCAGCGCTTGCAAAAGCCACTGGATACGCGCCGATCAATCTGGAATCGGCCAAGTTGATGGATCCCGAGACGGCCAAGACACTGCCGGATCGGCAAACGGCCAGCCAGGTCAATGCGGACATGAGCTACTGGGCAGAAAACCGGGATGCTATCGGCGAGCGGTGGTACGCATGGCAGGCAAAATAGGCTGAAAAATGCAGCGCAACGCACGGCGAGCCCATGCCCGCCGTGCTAAAAGCGCAGCGTGCTCGGTCGGCCCCGGGACCTGCGGCGCTTGTCCGAACGTTCGGCAGGAAGGACTGTCATGTCGACCTATAGTGATGCTTCCAGCGTGAGTGCGCCGGCGCCAAGAGCGCTCAGGCCAACAGGTTTCAGCGGGGTCGTTCCGGCTCTCGCCTTCGTGGCCATCTTCTTCATCGTGCCGGTGGCGGCACTGTTGCTGCGAAGTGTATTGGAACCGGTTCCCGGCTTCGGCAACTATGCTGAGCTGCTTGGATCTGCAACCTATCTCAAGATTTTCGCCAATACCTTCATCGTATCAGGGTTGGTGACCGCTATATCGCTCTTGATCGGCTTTCCCGTTGCCTGGGCGCTGGCAATCATGCCTGGAAGGCTGGCATCGGTGATTTTTGCGATCCTGCTGCTGTCGATGTGGACAAATCTGCTGGCGCGCACCTATGCCTGGATGGTGCTTTTGCAACGGACGGGTCTCATCAACAAGATGCTGATGGGCATGGGGCTGATCAATCAGCCGTTGCCGCTCGTCAACAATCTGACAGGTGTGACGATCGGCATGACCTATATCATGCTGCCCTTCATCATCCTGCCGCTCTACGGCGTGATCAAGAAGATCGACCCGGCAATCCTGCAGGCGGCTGCCCTTTGCGGTGCCAGCCTGTGGCAATGTCTCACGCGCGTTCTCCTGCCGCTGGCGGTGCCGGGCATGGCTGCAGGTGCCCTCATGGTTTTCGTCATGTCGCTTGGCTATTTCGTTACCCCCTCGCTTCTCGGCGGTACGGCGAACATGATGCTGGCCGAGCTGATTGCCCAGTTCGTCCAGTCGCTGGTCAATTGGGGCATGGGGGGAGCGGCTGCCCTGGTACTCCTCGTTGTAACGCTTTCGCTCTATGTCGTTCAGCTGCGTTTCTTCGGCAGCCAGAACACCGGAGGGCGCTGACATGCTGCTTAACTTCGATCGTCTCGGCTGGTGGAAATACGCGCTTTTGACGATCACCATCCTGGCGGCTGCATTTTTGCTGCTGCCGATCTTCTTTATCGCGGCCCTTTCCCTTGGATCCTCGCAGTGGCTGATCTTTCCGCCTCCTGGCTGGACGCTGCAATGGTACCGGGAACTTCTGACCGATCCCCGGTGGCTGGAATCGGCCTGGACGAGCTTTAAGATTGCATCGATCGTCACCGTGCTTTCCGTTCTGCTCGGTCTTGTGACGTCGTTCGGGTTGGTTCGAGGAACGTTCCTGTTCCGTGACGCGCTCAAGGCGCTCTTCCTGACGCCGATGATCCTTCCCGTCGTCGTTCTTGCCGTCGCACTCTACGCCTTCTTTCTAAGGGTGGGCCTCGGTGGAACCTTGGCGGGCTTCGTGATCTCTCACCTCGTCCTTGCTCTTCCGTTCTCCATTCTGTCCATTTCCAGCGCGCTTGAAGGCTTCGATAAGTCCATCGAGGACGCGGCGATCCTTTGCGGCGCCTCGCCGCTTGAGGCGAGGATCCGCGTAACGCTGCCTGCAATCAGCCACGGGATATTTTCCGCCGCTGTCTTTTCGTTCCTGACATCCTGGGACGAGGTGGTTGTGGCGATCTTCATGGCGAGCCCAACGCTACAGACCCTGCCGGTAAAAGTATGGGCCACGCTCAGGCAGGATCTTACGCCGGTCGTGGCTGCCGCCTCGACGCTTCTCATCTTTTTCACGATCCTCTTGATGGCGCTTGTCGCTCTCGCACGCAAGGTACTGAAATCATGAATGACGCTTTCCTTCAGATCAAAGGTATCCGCAAGGAGTACGGCCCTGTTGTCGCGGTTCACGATGTCAACCTGCACGTTCAGCGCGGTGAGTTTCTGACCTTCTTGGGACCGTCGGGGTCGGGAAAGAGCACGACGCTTTACATCCTGGCGGGTTTTGAAACTCCGACAAAAGGCGACATCACGCTTGACGGCAAGACCCTGCTGGAAACCCCTTCGCACAAGCGCAACATCGGAATGGTCTTTCAGCGCTACACGTTGTTTCCGCATCTGACCGTTGGTGAAAACATTGCCTTTCCACTGAAGGTCAGGCGCAAGTCCAAGGCCGAGGTCGACACCAAGGTGAAGGAGATGCTGCGTCTCGTTAGACTTGAAGGATACGAGGATCGCAAGCCCGTACAGATGTCGGGCGGCCAGCAGCAACGTGTCGCCCTCGCCAGGGCGCTTGCCTACGATCCTCCGGTACTTCTGATGGACGAGCCGCTCTCGGCGCTGGACAAGAAGCTGCGGGAGGAAATTCAGCACGAAATACGCAGGATCCACCAGCAAACTGAAGTGACGATCCTATACGTGACCCATGACCAGGAAGAAGCGCTGCGGCTGTCCGATCGCATTGCGGTATTCTCTAAGGGTATGATCGATCAAATTGGCACTGGGCCGCAACTCTATGCCAACCCGCGTACGCGTTTTGTCGCTGAATTCATCGGCGACAGCGACTTCATTTCCTGCGATCTGTTGTCATGTGCAGATGGAAAGGCGACGATCTCACTGGGCGGGGCGGCAGTTTTTGACCGGATCCCGGTCCATGGCATGGCGTCTAACGGCAAGGGGGCTCTCATGCTGAGACCGGAACGCATTCGGCTATCGCGTCATCATGGCGGCAACGGTCTCAGTGCAACAGTCAGGGACATCACCTTCCTCGGCAATAATATCCATGTGGCAACGGCAACGGCCGCCGGTGAAACCCTGTCGGTGCGACTGCCTTTTGGGCACGAGGCAATCGCCGGCCTGAGCCCTGGGGACCGGGTTCGGCTTGAATTCGACCCCGGTGCCGCGCACGTGTTCTGTTGAGGTTCGGGCATGAAGCCCGACGATCGTTCGCTCTCTACAGAGAAGTCTGGACGCGTCGTTAGCTAGACTCTGATCTTTTAGTATCAAGCAATCTGAGCTTGTGTCGGTCTGACCCCTTCAAGGCCCAGACCAACATCTCCTTCCACAGGAAGCGCTACCTCTCAAAAGAAGTGACTATGTGCCTCGCGAATTGTCTCGACGGTGGCAAGCGTGCCTGTAAGGTGGCGGCGTACGGCTTCCTGTGCCCGCGGGACGTCTCCATCTCGCACATTGTCCATTATTTCCCGGTGCGAATACAAGATCGTGCCGGCTTTGCCGGGATCCATCAAGTTGAGCTTACGAAGGCGATCAATATGCCCGGATCGCGACTGGACCAGCACCCACAGATCCGCAACGCCCGCACCTTCGAACATGGTTTGGTGGAACTGGCGATCGAGAAGCGCGAAGCGTTCTAGGTCATGATCCACGTTGAGCGCCGTTTCTTGAAGGGCCACCAGACGATCGGCTCGTTTGATGACGGCTTCGGGCTGGGTTTCCGTCAGAGACCGAATGACTTCCAATTCAAGAGAGAGCCGCAGGAACTGCGTCTCGCGCGCCTGGCGCAAATCGATGCGCGTGACTTCCGTGCGGGACTGCGGATAAACCACCACGAGGCCTTCCGCCTCTAGCATTTGCAGAGCGTCGCGCACCGGTGTCTGGCTGACGCCGTAGGCCATGGCGATCTCGCTGCGCGACAGATGCATGCCCGGGGGCAGATCGAGCGAGATGATGCGAGCGCGCAGCACGTCGTAGAGCTGGCGCGAGGTCGAGGTGCGTTTGAGCGCAATTGTCGGGGAAAGATCGTTCAGAGCGTCCATGAAACCTCACTTTGACGGCCATTATAGCCAGTAAGAATCTTGATCTCAAACTAATATATTAACATAGTTGACCAACTGATATTTTAGTGTTTCACTCTGCCGGTGCTGGGAGGCACGTTTCGTACGTTTGGGACTTACAGTGGGAGGATAGGATGTTGAGACTTTTGGGTGCTGCCGCGATCGCAGCTCTTTTCGCGACGCTTCCGGCTTCGGCTCAGGAAAAGACTGCGATCTCCATTACACGGCAGCCGGGGATTCTGTATCTTGCGAGCCACGTCATGGAAACGCAAAAGCTCATTGAGAAACAGGCTGCGAAGGAGGGGCTGGACGGCCTCACGATCGAATGGCGAACCTTTAGCGGCGGTGGAGCGCAGACCGATGCATTGCTCGCAGGCAATGTCGACATCGTCAACACGGGGTCGGGTAATCTTCTTCTGCTTTGGGATCGTACAAAGGGCCGCGTAAAAGGCATCATTCCGAGTTCCGCGCAGCCGGTCATCATGGTCTCCAATGATCCCAAGATCAAATCACTCGATGATATCGGCCCGAGCGACAAGATCGCCGTTCCGACCGTCGGCGTCTCGACGCAGGCGATTCTGCTGCAGATGGTCGCCGCCGCAAAGTATGGCGAAGACCAGGTCCGCAAGCTCGACAGCAATACCGTACAGCTTGGCCATCCGGACGCGGTCGCGGCCATCGCCAATCCCAATCACGAAGTCAAAAACCATTTCTCAGCACCGCCCTTCCAGTACATCGAGCTAAAACAGAAGGGCGTGCATCGCGTCACGGACTCGCGCGAAATCATCGGAGGTTCCCTCACTCAGGCGACGTTCTTCACGACGACCGGGTTTGCTGAAAGCAATCCCGTCATCATCAAGGCCGTGCGTGAGGCAACCAAGCAAGCAGTGGCCTACATCAAGAACGATCCAAAGGGCGCCCTCGAAGCCTACAAGACCATCACCGGAGACAAGACGTCGATCGACGATCTCATGGCGATCATGAACGAGCCGGGTTTCATCGACGACTACCGGACCGAGCCGCAGGGGACGATGAAGTTCGCAACGCATTTGAACAAGATCGGGACGCTGAAGATGCAGCCAAAAGCATGGACCGACTACTACTTGCCTGAATCCGCCGACCTCAACGGCAACTGAGCTGCATCTATCCGGCAGAAGGCAGGCAGCTTTTTGCCGGATAAGCCCGCCCCCTTTTCATGTGAGGACGTCGTCAATGTTCCAGTCCGCAGCAGCTGTTTCACCGGCGCATCAGGCTATTGCGCAAGCGGCTGAACCACTCTTGAGTGTCGAGAAAGTTACGCTGCGCTACAAGACGCCGAACCTCCTGGTCACCGCCACCGAACAGGTTTCCTTCAGCGTCAGGAAATCAGACCGGTTCGTGCTTCTAGGTCCATCGGGCTGCGGTAAGTCGACGCTGCTGAAAGCCGTAGGCGGATACATGAAGCCCGTCAGCGGTTCCATCCGCATCAACGGCCGGACGGTGACGAAACCGGGTCCGGACCGCATGATGGTGTTTCAGGAATTCGATCAGCTGATGCCCTGGAAGACCGTTTTGGAAAACGTGATGTTTCCGCTGCTGGTTGCGCGCAAGCTGCTGCCAAAGGAAGCAGAGGAAATCGCCCGCGCCTATATCGACAAGGTAAAGCTGACGCGCGCCGTCGACAGTTTTCCCCATACCCTATCTGGCGGGATGAAACAGCGTGTCGCCATTGCGCGCGGCATGGCGATGCAACCCGACATCCTTTTGATGGATGAACCTTTCGCGGCGCTCGACGCGCTGACGCGCCGCCAGATGCAGGACGAACTGCTTCAGCTTTGGGATGATACGAAGTTTACCGTCATCTTCGTCACCCATTCGATCGCTGAAGCGATCAAGATCTCCAACCGTATTCTGCTTCTGTCACCCCACCCGGGGCGCGTCAAAGCGGAAGTCGTGGATGTCGACAAAGCCTCGAACGAGGACGGGACCGCAGCTGCACTCGAGCGGGATATCCACGATCTTCTGTTCTCTGAACCAGGCCATCGGGAGTAAGCCATCATGAGCGCACCACAGATCCTGCTGGCCGAAGAAAGCGCCAACGCGCGCCCGGCCTATGCCAACATTGCCGCGATCGAGCAGAAGCTCGGGCCAGTTGAACTCATCTGGGGTATCGGCGCTGTCCGAAAGGCCCTGCTGATTATCGCGCTTGCGCTCCTGTGGCAGGTCTACGCCACTTACCTCGACAACCCACTTCTATTTCCGACCCTCGCCGACACGCTGGTGACGCTCGTCGATCGCTTCGCGGATGGCACGCTGCCGGCGCGCATCTGGACCACCTTGAAGATCCTTTTGATGGGATATGCGGCGGGAACGATCCTGGCGGCCATCCTGACCGTGCTGGCGATCAACACGCGCATCGGCACGGACTTCCTCGAGACGATGACCGCCATGTTCAACCCGCTTCCGGCCATTTCACTTCTGCCGCTGGCGCTCATCTGGTTCGGCCTGGGCGCCTCAAGCCTCGTCTTCGTGCTCGTGCATTCCGTGCTCTGGGCCGTGGCGCTGAACACCCATTCCGGGTTTCTCGGCGTCTCCCGCACTCTGCGCATGGTCGGGGCCAATTACGGCCTGTCCGGCTTGTCCTACGTCGTTCGCATTCTCATCCCGGCTGCGTTTCCCTCGATCCTTACCGGTCTTAAGATTGGCTGGGCCTTCGCCTGGCGCACACTGATTGCCGCCGAACTCGTCTTCGGCGTCTCGTCCGGGCAGGGCGGCCTTGGCTGGTTCATCTTCGAAAACCGCAATCTTCTCGACATCCCGGCCGTTTTTGCCGGACTGCTGACCGTCATCGTCATCGGTCTGGTGGTTGAAAATTTGGTCTTCCAGACGATTGAACGCCACACTATCCAGAAATGGGGCATGAAGGAATGAAGACTGCTTCCTTGTTTGTATTTGCCTCCGTTCATCATCCTTCTCGGACAATGCCATGAAAAACCGCAAAACTTACGAGCAGCTGCGCTCCGCCCGCTGGATGGTCCCCGATGATCAACGATCCTTCGGCCACAGATCGCGCACCATGCAGATGGGCTATGACCCCGCCGACTGGGAGGGCCGCCCGATCATCGCCATTCTCAACACCTGGTCGGATGCGCAGCCCTGCCACATGCACTTCAAGGACAGAGTGGAATGGGTCAAGCGCGGCGTGCTGCAGGCGGGAGGCTTCCCAATGGAGCTTCCAGCGCTGTCACTGTCTGAAAATTTCGTCAAGCCAACGACCATGCTCTACCGCAATATGCTGGCGATGGAGAGCGAGGAATTGCTGCGCTCCCATCCCATCGACGGCGCGGTCCTCATGGGCGGTTGCGACAAGACCACTCCGGGCCTGGTGATGGGCGCACTCAGCATGGGGCTTCCCTTTATCTACCTGCCTGCCGGACCGATGCTGCGCGGCAACTGGGCGGGCAGGCATCTGGGTTCCGGTACCGACGGATTCAAGTTCTGGGACGAACGCCGCGCCGGCACGATTTCCAAGGAAGAGTGGCAAGGGATCGAAGGCGGTATTGCCCGTTCCTATGGCCACTGCATGACCATGGGAACTGCATCGACAATGACGGCGATCGCCGAGGCTATGGGACTGACGCTTCCTGGCGCCTCCTCCATCCCCGCCGCCGATGCAGGTCATCAGCGCATGTCCACGCAATGCGGCCGGCGCATCGTCGATATGGTCTGGGAGGACCTGACGCCGGACATGATCGTCACGGCGGCAGCGGTGGAGAATGCCGTGACCGTGGCGATGGCGACCGGCTGTTCCACGAATGCCATTATCCATTTGATCGCCATGGCGCGTCGCGCCGGGATCCCGCTGGAACTGGACGATCTCGACCGCATCGGACGCGAAACGCCCGTCATTGCCAATATCCGGCCATCGGGTGCGACGTACCTGATGGAGGATTTCTACTACGCCGGTGGTCTCCGGGCGCTGATGAAGCAACTGGGCGACAAGCTCAATTCGTCGGCGATCACCGTCACCGGCAAGCCGCTTACGGAGGGCCTAGACTTGGCAAAGGTCTGGAACGACGACGTCATCCGGCCGCTGTCGAACCCGGTCTATCACGAGGGATCGCTTGCCGTGCTCAAGGGCAATCTCAGTCCCGACGGCGCGGTGATCAAGCCCGCCGCCTGCGACCCGAAATTCCACCGGCATAAAGGTCCGGCTCTCGTGGCTGATAGCTACGCCGAGCTGAAAACGATCATCGACGATCCCGACTATCCGATGACGCCGGAGACCGTTCTCGTCTTGCGCAACGCCGGCCCCCAGGGCGGACCGGGAATGCCTGAGTGGGGAATGATTCCCATGCCCAAGGCGCTGTTGAAGCTCGGCCTGCGGGACATGGTACGACTGTCGGATGCGCGCATGTCCGGCACTTCGTTCGGCGCCTGTGTGCTGCATGTGGCGCCGGAAGCCTATGTCGGTGGCCCGCTGGCGCTTTTGAAGACTGGCGACATCGTCGAGCTCGATATCCCCAATCGCAGCTTGAACATGCTCGTGCCGGACGAAGAACTCGCCCTTCGCCGCCAGTCTTGGAAGCCGCCGGCCCCACGCTATGGCCGCGGCTACGGCTTCCTATTCTCCAAACATATCGAACAGGCCGACAAGGGCTGCGATTTCGATTTCCTGAAGACGGAGTTCGGCCCTCAGGTCGATGAACCAGCGATCAACTGATCTTTCCAGCCGGAGATGATAATGACCGACTACGCTCTTTCCGACGAAACCCGCGCAAAATTGATGAAGGCGTCGACCGCCTCCGTTGCCACTGCGCTCTACAAACGCGGCCTGCGCAACCAGTTCATCCAGAACGTCCACCCGGTCGCCTGGAAGGGCAAAAACATGGTCGGACAGGCCTTCACCCTTCGCTACATTCCGGCGCGTGAGGATCGCAATCCCATCACTGTGTTCCGCAACGCGGACCACCCGCAGCGTGTCGCGGTCGAAACCTGCCCGCCTGGTTGGGTGCTTGTCATGGACAGCAGGAAAGATGCGCGGGCCGCATCGGCAGGCTCTATCCTCGTTACAAGGCTTGCGATGCGCGGTTGCGCCGGCGTCGTATCTGACGGAGGCTTTCGCGACGCCGAAGGCATCGGCAGGTTGGATATGCCGGCCTACCATCAGCGCCCGTCGGCGCCGACCAATCTAACTCTCCACGAAGCGCTCGACATCAACGTGCCGATCTGCTGCGGTGACGCCCCCGTTTTCCCCGGGGACGTGCTCGTCGGCGATGGTGACGGCGTCATGGTCATTCCAGCGCATTTGGCCGATGAGATCGCCGAAGAATGCGCCGGCATGGAAAGCTTCGAGGATTTTGTTCTTGAACAGGTCCAAGACGGCGCTGCCGTGATCGGCCTTTATCCGCCAACGACGGACAAAGCGCAAAACGACTATGCTCAATGGCGTAAAAGAACCGGGCGCTGAGCCCGAGTAAGCCGCATTCCCCGAACCCGAAGGCTCAGTTGAGGTCAGGAGATCCGGAAACCAGCTCGCGGCCATCATTCCGACGCAGGCTCCGGCCGTTGAGGAATAGCCGTGAGCTGTTGCCAAACGCCCTGGCCGCTTTCGAGCCAGAACGGGACGAAGCTGGACGCTCCGCCGTTCCAAGAAGGCCGACCGCTTCGATCGTTCCCCGACGCGGAGGGAGCAGGGATCCGGTTCACGCCCGTCGTGTCGCGCATCGTCGGCAGCGAGGAGGTCGGCCGCCTCGCTGCTTTTGACCGCCGGGACTGGCGCTGATCGCCATCCGAATTGCGTAAATCGCATAGAATACGTATTATAGGTAATTCGGTACGGAGACTTGGCAATGAAGCAATTCACCTTCTCAGACATGAACCGCGCTTCGGGTGAAATCCTTGAAGCGGCTTTGATCGAACCCGTCACCTTGACAAAGCGCGGCAAGGACAAACTCGTCATTCTGACCGCGGAACAATACCGCAAGCTCATCGGTCGTTCCCATACCGTTGCATACGACCTGATGGATGCTCCCGAAGACATCCACCGTGAACTTATGACCGGTCTTGAGGATATTATCGAGGGCGATAATGCTTGAACCTGGGCAGATCGTCCGCTTTTTCTACCTGTGGAAACGCCAGGCGACCGCAGGTGAAGAGTCCGGCCGCAAGGCAAGGCCCGTTTGCGTCGTCGTTCGCACCGCGGCAGTGCCGGGAGCTGTGTTTCTGTTTCCCGTCACATCGCAACTGCCCGACACGGAGCGGCTTTCTCTTGCGATCAGCCAAATGGAATGCCGTCGCGCAGGGCTGGATTTTCCGTGCTGGATCATTCTCGACGAGTACAATAGGGTTGAACTCGACAAGGCATTTGACTCCGAGTCAACGACGCCTCTGGGCAGTTTCAGTCCTGCCTTCCTCAAGAAAACCGCGCTGACCGTCAAAAATGCGGCCGCAGCCCGAAGGCTCGCTGGTATCACGCGTACCTGATGCCTGACGCCCGCCTCAGAGGGCCCATGGCCGTCCTCCACTTCGTTGCAGCCCTGCGGGCGCGCCGATCGTCCCCGGTCTTATCGACAGCCATCGTGAGGCCGCGATGGGCGCGACCCCGGCAACATCGACCGACGGCTTCGTCGGCACCATCAAGACCCTCACCCTCAACGTCAAAGCGAATATCGTCCGTGTCGAATGCACCTTTGAAGACGCTCCCGACTTCCGGATGCTGGCCGGCAATGTCGGGTTCGGTGCCGGCTGGCAGAAACAGGCCCGCGAAACCGAACGCAACTACATTCAGTCAAGCTCGACGATCCGAGCGCCTAGCTCCGATCTACGCCACTCTGACCGAGATTCAAGGCCAGGAAGGCCCGCAGCTCATCTGGTCACGCAACACGCGCCGCTGACGGAAAGGAGGAGCCCCGGTTGGAAGCGGCGCTAAGCCCGGTCCGTTCCGGCCCTCGTTTCATCTGCGTGCGCTCTGGGTTGCGATTGTAGCAGTCAAAAAGGGGCAACGGCGAGGCCGTGCCCGCTTCCCCAGGTGGCTAGACTTCGGATTCAGATCTGCTTGCCAAGTTTGGCATCTACAGACTGCGAATTCGATCCCCGAACCGCGAAGAACAAGAAAATGGCAGTCCAGAGGATCGATTTCTCGGCGCCACCAAAGCCTTCACCTCGCACCACGCCATGGAAATAGACAGTGACCAGGAGCACGATCATTGCAGCGAAAGCGGCTGGCCGCGTGAACAGCCCGATTGCGATCAAAATGCCCCCGAAGAATTCGGTTGCCGCCAGCAACGGCGACCAGAATAAACCGGGATAGAAGCCGAGACCTTCCACCATGCCGACAGCTCCGAAGGGATTCAGGATCTTGCCGTAGCCATGGGTCACCAGCAGTCCGCCGGCGATGACACGCAGAGCCGTTTCAGCGATGGTGTTAAATGGCATGTAAATTCTCTGAAGTGCCGGCACCATCGGGCGGGGTCGGCTATCGGCAAAATCTGTCATGGGTGACCTTTCCGTTCATTGCGATGCAACACATCTGCCGTGAACCGGTTCAAGAGCCAAGTCCGACGAGGTAAAATATGATCGCTTGAGTTAACAATGACGTGATTTCGACGTCACAATAGCGAATGCGGGCTGCGGAGCGGGCAGACGCTGCATATGCCCTGTTGCGAGCTCTGTCCTTGACCACAGGGTCCGGCCCGAAGAGTTGTCGGAAACAAATAGCCCGCCACTCATGAAAGTGGCGGGCCTTTGAATGCTCTTACTAGAGCTTCCAGGAAACAGATTTTAGATCTCGGGGCAGCCGCGCACGTTGGCAAATACCATCCGTTCGGGACCACGGCGCGTAAAGCCTTGGACCACGACACTGCGTGACGAGACACGAACGATACGAGCTCGACGGAGACCTGCATCGCGCGCACTGTCAAGCGCATCGTCCGGGTCGCATGCCCGGCGAGCCGGCCTATAGCGGCGATCGTAATACCGGTCCCGATCGCGGTCGCGATCGTAAATGCCAACTCCACCTGGACCTACCCGCAGTTCCAGTTCCTGCGCGCCTGCAAAGGAATGGCTGATCGTAACGCAACTGAGTGCGGCAAGACCGATCAAAGCCGATTTAAAAATATAGCGCATAAGTGCCTCTCTCCAGTTCTTCAACGTGCAAATCCGGTGAGAAACAGACTAAGGGAATTTTTGCTCCGCCCTGCGGCAAAAGACCCGGCTCCTCGTCAAGCCAGGCCTCTCCCAGTCCGCCTGCATCTCAGCGCGGTGCCGCCGTCTAGGCCCTCTCCTTGTCATCGTCAAGAGAGGACCAAAAGCCTTGGTGACAGGTCGCAACGCTGCCCGCACCCAACCGATCCTTCTGACATGAGGAAATCCACTGACGCCGATGGAATTGACCTCTTGCTTCACCGCATGCGCGCGAGCGTCGGAGGCAAATCTGATCGCAGCTGGCCGAAACCGCGCGGCACGTCAGAGCGTTTCTCCAGGGAAAGATAAACTCACCATGTCGAACCGCCGAGAACAGCAGACGCCCGAAGGCGCCTTCAAAGAGAAGATCGGGGAAACCACCTCATTCCCCTACGACCGACTGACGGTCGAGCGTTTTCGTGCGGCTTTTCCCCACGCGCGGTGGAGCGATGACCTCAAGGCGTGGTTCGTTCCCGGGAAAACTGCCGGTCGCCGGATCGCCCGCTGGCGGGCGTATGAGGCAACGCAGGTCGAAGCCTATGCGGACGAGAAGGGACGCGACGCCTTCCAGTTCGATCCGATCGAAAGTCCCTATCTGGAGGTCGGGCAGGCGGGCTTACGGGTCCGGACGCCGTTTTCCCGGACTGTCGTCGATGAGCTGCGCGAAGTTCCCTGGGCCTATTGGGACAGCGATCTTAGGGTCTGGCATGTGCCCTTCCGGTCGTTCGACGACCTAAGGCGGCGATGGGCGACGATCGAGGCGGCGGCCCGGCGGAACGAGCCCGAAGAACGAAAGCGCAGGGCTGAAGAGCGAAAGGGAACCGAGGACGACAGGCGCGCCCGACTTCGCTCGGCCGAGAGGAAGCGTCGTCGCTATCCGCTGGCGTGCAACGACCTGCCTCCGTTGCAGCGGCCCGTGGCGACCGAACAGTACGGTGTCATCGTCTTCACTGAGATCACCGGCGAACTCGTCGAGCCAGATGCCGTTGCGGATTTCTATCCGGGTGCGACGGACGACCACGTCTGGGGACTGTGGCGGACGCCGACGCTGGACGAACTGATCTGCACATGGCCCGCGAAGCCGGTTCCAGAAAACCGGAGGCGAGAATGGTGGCTTCCGAGCATCGATGAGCTGAGGCCCGCCCGCCGGCTGGCGCGCTCCCGGGAACGGCGCAGACGAAAGTAATTGAGTGCATTCATATACATCTGCATAAGCGGCGCCTAAATTCGAGTTTGATGCGCGACTGCGAAGGTCTGCCTGCGTCACGCATCGCGAGAGAACCAAATGGCTGCTCACAGACCTATTGGACAGGATGACATGATGACCGTCGAACACCGGCTTGCAACATACGGATCGCTGGCCCCCGGCCGGGTGAACCATCACCAGCTCGACGGCCTTGAAGGAACCTGGCGCAAGGGGACGGTTCGAGGGACTCTCGTGGAATCCGGATGGGGAGCTGCCCTTGGTTTTCCAGGCTTGCTGCTCGATGAAGGCGGCGCGGCAGTGGACGTGCTTTTGTTCGAGTCGCTGGATCTCCCGGATCACTGGGAACGGCTCGACGCATTTGAAGGGGCGGGGTATCGCCGTGAACGGGCGAAGATCAGTACGCCGGATGGGCAACTAGAGGCCTTTATTTACGTGCTCGCGCCCTAGGCGCATTGGCTGCCGACATAAGATATGAGCATTGCAAGCATGCGGTGCGAGAGGGTGCGCCTCTAATGCACTGCAGCTTCGAGTGCCGTCCTCAGCCCTCTTTCTCCAGCAGTCGGTTCGCATTGGCCGCGCGCGACGCTGATGAACGATTCTTTCATCAGCGGCTTCCCATCTTCGTTTCCTAAACTCAGGGCGTCTCATTCAGGGCCTCTGGCCACGTTCTGGCATGGACGGCGATCCAGCGTACGAATGACACACATGGATAGTCAGGCCTGAATAGTCATGCTATCGAAACCCGGTTGGGGAACGGATCCATACGATCCAAAGGGCGGAAGAATGAGACTGAAGCTCGTTGCAGTCGCGGTTGCGGCGCTAGCGCCCGTTGTCGCGATGCTCGTTTATAACGAAGTAGAGACACGCCTTCAGCGCAACGAGGAAATCAGGGGCAACGCTGCGCAGGCCGCGCGGCTGGCGGCTTCCGAAGTCGAACGGATCATCGAAGGGCTGCATGGTCTTCTTGTCGCCGTTGCCTCAATGCCCGCGATCCAGGATCTCGACGCGGCGGCTTGCGACCGGGCCCTTCGGTCGGTCGCCTCGAGCGTGTCCAATATTCGCACGATTTTTGTGACCGACTTGGCGGGGCATCCTGTCTGCGGCAGCGTCGAGCCGCCGAGTGGCGTCCGGTTCGCGGATCGGGACTACTTCAGGCAAGCCCTGGCGTCAGGCCGGTTTGTGGTCGGCACCTACACCGACAGCCGGATGTCGAAGGGTGCAGTCCTTCCGGTAGCGATGCCGCTGATGAAGGAGGGGGTCGCCCAACGCGTGCTGGTTACGGGCCTGCGCTTGGAATGGCTGCAGGACAGGATCGCAGAACGCGGCGTAGAGGGTGGCAACGCCATAACGATCGCAGACGGCAAGGGGACGATACTGGCACGCGTGCCATATCCCGAGCGCTTTGTCGGAACCGCCATACCTCATGCCTTT
Organism: Rhizobium sp. 007; assembly: GCF_015353075.1. Classification (NCBI taxonomy): domain Bacteria; kingdom Pseudomonadati; phylum Pseudomonadota; class Alphaproteobacteria; order Hyphomicrobiales; family Rhizobiaceae; genus Rhizobium; species Rhizobium sp. 007. Next base: position 521,301 of record NZ_CP064188.1, read on the forward strand.
CAACACCTGATCTATGCGGATTTCCCAGGTATCATCGAGGTTACAGGACAGGACGGTATCGAACGGATCCTTGGATATCGCCCGATCAAGCTTCCAAACAACCCGCTCTACATCGGCGCCAGCATCTCGAAGGAAGAGGCATTCGCACCGATCAACCGAGCGACGGAAGTCAATGCGCTGTCTATCCTCGGAGGCGCGCTGCTCGCCTTTCTGGCCGCCGTTCTCATAGGCAACCGGTTCATCGTCAGACCCATCCACCACATCGCTCGCGTGATGGGAGACTGGCGCGCCGGCAGGACCGACGTGCGCACGGGAATGAATCCGGCGAAAGATGAACTCGGTGCTGTGGGTGCGACACTGGACAGTCTCCTTGACGAACTGGACGCCCGGCACCGGCAAGCGAAGGAGGCGGAGGACGAAAGAGACCTGCTGTCGCGGGAGATGGCCCACAGAGTCAAGAACGGCTACGCTCTGGTGCAGGCGATCGCCCGACAGAGTTTTGCGAAGAGCGATCCTTCGCGTTATGCCGTGTTCTCCAAAAGGCTAACGGCGCTGGCAGGAGCCTACGACCTCATTCTCACAAGAGAGGCCCATTCGGCGGATATGTCCGAGACGATCCGAAAGTCGCTGCGCCCCCACCATGAGGTCGATGCCAGCCGAATGGAAGTAACCGGTCCACAGGTTTCTCTACCGGCGGAACTCACGCTGGCCCTGTCGCTGGTCGTGCACGAGCTCGGCACGAACGCGATGAAATACGGCGCACTCAGCACCGACGAGGGCCGGATTGTCGTTAACTGGACCCTCAAGGACCGGCGGGTTCTGCTGACCTGGCAGGAAACCGGGGGGCCCGAGGTCACTCGGCCCAACGCTAGAGGGTTCGGCTCGGTGCTGATCGAAAAGGCCTTCCCGGCAAAATATCAGGCAAAAAGCCTTTCCACCTACGGGACCGGCGGCCTGATATTTGAACTTGCATTTTTTCTGCCGGGAGATCCGACGGATAATCATCCGGCGACGTCTTTCCAAGTTGCCCGCGCACAAAGCGAGGATGGCGCAATCGAGAATCCGCGCAAAGCGGGCCGCAGTTGAGAAAGGCTGCTGCTCCGACGAACCGTCAAAGGCACTGAACCCCGTCCGCTGCAGGTTGTTTGCAGACCTGCCTGACGTTGAGGTCATTCGCTCTGAATAAGGAGCACCTTCTTCCGTTGAAGAAAATTTCGCCCGACCTAGCATTTAGTCTCAGGAATGGGAGATCAATCATGCTGCAAAGACTGGTGCGGGAACCCGATTTTGCCGTGCTCTCGCGGGCTGTCGGTGAATGGTATCACTATTATCAGGTCGCTCCTGATGAGAAGACAACGGATTTCTTATGTGCTGCTGCCCTTGCATTCTTTAATGACGGTTATCGCACCTCAGACGACATCGCGACACTGCTCATCGGCACCCACATCGGAGAGCTGGCAACACGCGTGAACGCGCGGTCTTCGTCGGCGATTCACTAGCGCCTCGCCGGCTGCTGCCTCCGCACCGAGTGGGAACTGTCGAAGTTCTGTCGGTCGCGGATCTCGATCAAGGTGCTCTGCCTGATATCTACGCCGCGTGTTCATTGCGGCTGATCCGGCAAATGCGGCCCGCTTGCCAGTCGGAGTGTATTTTAGCATCTTCGAAAGATTTCATTTGCTTTGCTTCCGGGGGCAGCGCATGGTTCCCGCCTCCAGCAGGCATCATCACGGGCGCTGCTGTTTGAGGGCTGCCTTGCCCTTGCCCCGACCGAAAGGAGGGCCTTATGTCTTCCGAATTCTCTACGAAATATCTGACGAGCCAAGACCTCAGCATGCTGCAGCAGGTGCTGAGTGATGCCGGCTATACAGACGATATTCTTATCGAACCGCCTCGACCTTTCAATGCAGCAGCCAAGCTGATGGTCCGCCTCTTTCAACAGGGAATGACGGATCCCACCGACCTCGCCAATGAACTTGATCGGCAATTCGGGAAGTCTCGGAAAATGGAGACGGCTTTTGCAGGTTCACCGCTTCATCGCTTCGCGATCCAAGGTCTTCCGACGGAGCTCCGTTCTATTGTTCATTAACGCCCTGCTCAAAGGCGAGGCTCGATCATGCGGCGGCAGAACTAGCGAACGCTTTGATAGACGAGGAAGTGGACGATGTTTGAAGGCAGCAGAAGGGAAGTGGACGACTGGCAAGCCGAAAACATGGGCGCGCTAGCGCCAAAAACTGGAAAGTTACTGGGTGACAATCCGTATGATCCCCAAACGGATCCGGTTCGCTACAGGCTCTGGAGAGAGGCATATTTTAAGGCCCAGAATGAGATCGACGGCTTTAAGCAGGACCCCGCATTGCTCCGAAGCCTGCGCTCCTGAAATCCAACTTTGATGATGCCGGCGCTGATCGCCATCGCGATCTTTCCGCTGATCACTGGCACAAGGAAGCTCAGAAGGACCGTCGAGCCGCCGGAGACATAATGTTGTTCGACTGAGGAGGAGCAATGTCGCTTAAAATGCGCCCGAACATGCCGCCGTTCGTCACCAATGAGAACGGCCACATCCCAATGACCGACATCGCGGCGAACTGGCTCGTGATCGTGACGCGCGAAGCTTTGGAGAGAGTAGCGTCGCCGCCCGACGCGTCGCTGGAGCGCCTGCTGGCATATGCCGACACCTTCGGCGAGGTCGCCACATATAAATTGGAGCATGGCCGCGCCGGCGAAGAGGAAACCATCTGGGTTCAAAGCGCGGATGTTGTCGAATGGCGAGGCACACAATCTATGTAAGTTCCTTCGACTATGCGGGCCGCAGCCACGGGGTCACCCGCCTTTCGATGCGCCGATACGCTCGTATCGTTCATCGGAAGGTCGCGAGCGCCGGACCAGATTCGAGCGGCTACGGGAGGAAGACCGCTCAAACCTAAAAGAAGACGGGCAACCGGATTTCAGGCTGCCTTAACGGGAACACTCGCTGCCCTGTAGGCGATCAAGTCTTCGATGGTGATCAGATGGAGGCCATGCCGTTCAGAAAACCGTTCGAGTTCGGGAAGGCGTGCCATCGTGCCATCGTCGTTGGCCACCTCGCAAATCACCCCGGACGGGGACAGACCGGCAAGCTTGGCGAGATCCACCGCTGCTTCGGTGTGGCCAGGGCGGGAAAGAACGCCGTTCGGGTGGGCTCGAAGCGGAAAGATATGACCTGGTCGGGCAAAATCCTCGGGGCGAGAGCCTTTTCTGACGAGTGCTTGAACGGTGGCAGCCCTGTCGGCGGCCGATATCCCAGTCGTCGTTTCGGGAATGTAGTCCACGGAGACGGTGAAGGCAGTCTTCAGCACCTCGGTGTTGCGTGGAACCATCAAAGGAATATCGAGCTCGTCGAGCCTGTCGCCTTCCATCGCAACGCAGATAAGGCCACGGGCGTGGTTCATCATGAACGCGATCGCTTGCGGAGTGACGGCCTCCGACGCGATCACGAGATCGCCTTCGTTTTCCCGGTCACGGTCATCGACAACGACGACGATCTCGCCCCGCGCAATAGCGGCGACCGCATCGTCGATTTTGGAAATTGCCATTTTCTTGCCTTTCAAGGGTTAGCCGTTGTGAGCGGCGTGCATGGCCTGTCAAAGCCACCATTTTCCCTTGGGCGAACAAGCATAGGAAACGCCGCACTTGAGGCGGCGTCCGCTGCATTGCTCTCTTCCATCCGGACTGTAACCGTCGGCTCCGGCATCTCACCGGATCTGCTGACCCTCCGCATCCACGAAGGCGCTCGCGGGCTCCGAGTTGCCTCGATACCGCCGGTGGGGAATTGCACCCCGCCCTGAGAACGCGTGTAACATAGAGGATCGATGCCGTGTTCTGCAAGAGGCTGCCGGCTGCCGGCCCATCGAGAATCTGTTTTTCGCGGTGTACGCACCGTTCCTCAATGTCGAATAAAGCTACGACATGATCAGACCGCCATCGACGTTGATCGTCTGGCCGGTGATGTAGGCAGCATCGTCGCTGGCAAGGAAGGTGACGAGACCGGCGACATCCTCGCCAGATCCTGCCCGCTTCATGGGAATCCCTTCGACCCACTCTTTCATGAGTTCTCCGGGGCCGTAGTTGCCGAGGAGTTTGCCCCAGGCCTGATCGTTATAGGCCCACATGTCCGTTTCGATGATACCGGGGCAGAAGGCATTCACGGTGATGTTTTCGGTCGCGACTTCCTTGGCAAGGCTCTGGGTGATCCCGACGACGCCCATTTTTGAAGCGGCGTAGTGTGGGGTGTAGATGAACCCGTCGCGGGCTTGGCCGGAGGCGGTGTTGATGATGCGGCCGCCGCGTCCCAGCCTGCGCATGCGCAGAATTGCTTCCTGCGCGCACAAGAAGACGCCCTTGGTGTTGACGGCCATGACCCTGTCCCACTCGCCTTCCGTCATGTCTTCGATGCGGGCGATGGTGATGACGCCGGCGTTCTGGATCGACACGTCGACAGTGCCGTAAGCTTTCTCCGCCGCGTCATAGAGAGCCTTCACGCTGGCTTTGTCGGTGACGTCTCCGACGAAGGAGATAGCATTGCCGGCATCGGTTTTGATTTGCTCGGCGACTGCATGGACCGACTCTTCGTTTGCTGAGACCACGAGATTGGCGCCTTCTCTCGCAAACCGCTTGGCGATCGCCGCGCCGATCCCGCGGCTGGCTCCCGTGATGACGACGGTCTTGTTTTCGAAGCGTTTCATTCTCTCTTCCTTTCCCGTTGCCAGGCGATATCGGTCGTCGGCCACAGAGCCGGCAGTTCCTGTTGCGTCATGCTGCCTTCAAGTGGCTGCAGAAATGATCTCGGCCTTGTGAGCGACAGTGGCCCCTCTGGCTATGGCGTCAATGTCGTCGTGGAACGCGCGACGTTCGGAATGGCCTAGAATTACCAAGCATGCACCCCCATCGACGAGCGTGTCCTCCCAGACGTGTGCGGTGCAGGCGCCCGGCGCCTTTCGCTGGCGGTGTCGCGCGACGGTAATCGCGGTCGAACCCTGCGAGCGCTTCGCGGGGTTCTCGATCGGCGTGAAGGGCGAGCGGACGACGATGTCGCACGCCGCCTCGCTCGTAAGTCCCTTCAGCGCCTCGATCTCGGCCAGGGAGGAAGCGAGACCGTGTATTTTCCAGCTGCCGGCAATCAGCTTTCGCATGGCATCACCAGCAGCAGAAACCGCCGTCGACAAGCAGATCGACGCCTGTCACGAAACTTGCCGCATTCGACAGCAGGAACACGGCCGGACCGACCATCTCGTCGACCGTTGCCATGCGCTGCATCGGCGTCTGCTCTTCGAAGAGCTTGGTCTGATGGACCATCTCGGGACGCGTGTTCATCGGCGTCGCCGTGTATCCGGGCGAGATCGTGTTGACGCGGATGCCACGGCCGACCCATTCCATCGCCATGGACTTCGACATATGGATCACGCCGGCCTTGGAAGCGTTATAGTGCGCCTGGCTCAGTCCCCGGTTGACGATCACGCCGGACATGGACGCGATATTGACGATGGATCCGCGTCCGTTCTTCAACATGGCGCGGGCCTCGGCCTGGCAAGAAAGGAAGACCCCTTTCAGGTTGATGTCCATCAACGTCTGGTACTGATCCTCTTCCATCTCTTCCGCCGGGTTGGCGTTGGCAATACCCGCGGCATTGACGGCAAGCGTCAGTGCGCCGAGCTCTGCCTCGGTGCGTGCTACCGCCGCGCTGAGGGATGACTTGCGCGTGACGTCCGCTTCGATCTGGATGGAGCGGCGGCCTGCGCCCTGAATGTGTCTAGCCGTGTTGGCCAGTCCGTCATCGGTTCGGCGGTCGAGCAGCGCGACGTCGGCGCCGCACTGTGCAAGACCCATGGCAATGCGCTGCCCAATTCCGCTGCCGGCTCCGGTCACGATGGCAACCTGGCCGCTGAGATCGAAAAGCTTCGGGGCGTTCAGAGTGATGTCGGACACCGCTCTTCCTTTCTCTGTCTATTTAGATTGTAGCGAGCTCCATGACCGAGACGTCATTTGCCTCGTCACGATTGAGAATGCCTGCCTGCTTGCCCTGGGCAAGCACGAGAATGCGATTTGAGACGCCGAGAACTTCCTCGAGGTCCGAGCTCACGACGATGACCGCCACGCCCTGTTTCGCAAGATTGACGATGATGTCGTAGATGCCCGCTCGGGCGCCGACGTCGATGCCTCTCGTGGGTTCGTCGAGGACCACGACCTTGGGATTGCGCATGAGCCATTTCGCGATGACGACCTTCTGCTGGTTGCCGCCGGACAGGTCCGAAGCATATTGCTCTGCGCGACCCTTGACGCCGAACTTGGCAACCGCCTTCTGCGCGAACGAGCGCTTGACGCGGGGTGTGATCCAACGTCCACCCAGCATGTCGAGATTGGCGTAGATAATGTTCTCGCCGATCCGGTGCCCGACCACCAGACCCTGGTCCTTGCGATCTTCCGGAACCATTACGATGCCTTTGGCGATCGCGTCGGCAGGATCGCGGAGCCTCAGTTCTTCGCCTTCCAGCTTGATCGAGCCTGCACTGATCGGATCCGCACCCGAGATGGCGCGCACAAGTTCCGTGCGGCCGGCGCCGACCAGGCCGGCAATTCCAAGGATTTCGCCTGCCTTCACGTCGAAGGTAACGTCGCGGAACGAATTGTCCGGAGAACTCAGCCCCGACACCTCAAGTACCGAATGGTCCGTCGGAACGGGCAGGGTTGGGAACAGACGGTCGAGCGAACGTCCAACCATGCTCTCGACAATCGTGCGCACGGGCGTCGCGCTGTCGGCGAATTCCTGCACGCGCTCACCGTCGCGAAGCACGACGATCCGGTCGGTAATCTGCCTGATCTCCTCCATGCGGTGGGAGATGTAGATGATGCCAACGCCTTCGGACCGAAGCTTTCGGACCTGTTCGAAAAGAGCTTCCGTCTCCGCGCCACCGAGTGCTGCGGTCGGCTCGTCCAGTATCAGGAGCTTTGCATTCAGAGCCAGCGCTTTCGCGATTTCGATGAGCTGCTGATTTGCGGTCGAAAGGCCAGCGACTCTCCGCGTTGCTGGTATATGAAGGTTCAGGCGAGCGAGCTGCTCCGTTGCGCGGCGAACCATCTGGGCGCGGTCGACGACGCCGTTCTTCATGGGCCAGCGTCCGATGAAGACGTTTTCTGCAATGGAAAGCTGCGGAAGGAGTTGCAGCTCCTGGTGGATCAGGACGACACCCTTGTCGATCGCCTCCCTTGGGGTGGCCGGGGCATAAGGCTGCCCCAGCCATGTCATTGATCCTTCGGATGGCGTGCGTGACCCGGCGATGATGCCGGAGAGCGTTGACTTGCCCGCTCCGTTCTCACCCAGAAGTGCAACAACTTCGCCCGGATAGACGTCAAGGCTGACATTCCTCAGAACCTGGAGCGGTCCATATCGCTTGGATATGCCCCTCAGGGAAAGAACCGGATCGGTCACGGCACACCTCCTCAAGACCTCGACTTTGTTACGGGTGGCTGGCGATGAAACCTGCGACGTTTTCCTTGGTCGTCAGCGTGGCATCCAAGAGCTGTACCGGCGGTACCTTCTCTCCGGCGACGAGCTTGGCGGCGTTTGCGACCGCGTCGCGTCCCATCTTCTGCGTTTGCTGCGTTGCAGTCACGTCGAAGACACCCTTGCTGAGCGCTTCAAGGGCTGCTGTGTCACCGTCGAAGCCGCCCACCACGATCTTCTGAGAGGGATTGGCGACCTTGATTGCCTGCGCGGCGCCAAGTGCGAGTGCGTCGGCCTGGGCAAATACGATCGAGACGTCGGGATTTGCCTGGAGCATGTTCTGCATGATCTGGAATCCTTCGTCCTGGCTCCAGATGTTCGAGTACTGCTCGGCAACAACCTTCACGTCCGGATTGGACTTGAGGGATTCAGCGCATCCCTTGGAGCGGTCGACCTCGGGCGTCGTCCCCTTCTGGCCATGGATGATAACCATTTTGCCCTTGCCGCCGGCTTGCTTCAGAATGTAGTCGCAGACGGCCTTGGCGGACGCGACGGAATCCGTTGCAAGGAAGGTGTCGCCGGGTGCTCCGTCGGCGTTTCGGTCAACGTTCACCACCGGAACGCCGGCATTCTTGGCAAGCTTGACCGGAACGGTCGCTGCGGCCGCACCCGCCGGAATGTAGATCAGTGCGTCGATGTTCTGGGTCAGAAGATCCTGGATCTGGTTGACCTGCGTCGGTCCGTCGCCCTTCGCGTCGACCGTGACGACTTCGATGCCATGCTTCTTGGCTTCGTCCTCGACGGACTGCTTGATCTGATTGAAGAAGTTTGCCTGAAGGTTGGCAACGGCCAGGCCGAGCTTCTTCAGCTCCGCCGCATGTACGGGCCCGAGCGTGAGAACAAGTAGTGCGGCAGACGCGAGCATGGTGCGCGCAATTTTCATTTTAATTCCTCCGTTGTTTGATGGAACCCTCGGGTCATTCCTCCCCCTCGGGGTATTGATCCGCCCCAACCTTTGGGGGCGGAATTCGTGGAGCGGGCCAACTCGGCGGCCGGCTCGTCAGGCGCGACGCCGACGAATTGTCTCCGCGCCGACCGCAAGCACGATGACGATGCCGATGATCACCTGCTGAAGGAACGGCGAGACATTGAGAAGATTGAGACCGTTACGAAGGACGCCGATGATGAGAACACCGATGAGCGTCCCCCCGATACCGCCGGCGCCGCCAGAGAGCGAAGTCCCGCCGATGACGACCGCAGCGATGGTGTCCAACTCATAGCCAAAGCCACTGGACGGCTGGACCGAGTCCAGGCGGGCCGCGAGCACGATGCCTGCTAGTCCTGCAAGGACTGCGCTGATCACATAGACGCCGATCGTCACGAGCTGGACGTTGATGCCCGCCAGGCGGGCGACCTCCGGATTTCCGCCCACGGCGTAGAGCATTCGACCTTCGGAACGAAAGTGCAGGAATAGCCAAGCGGCAAGGACGACGGCAAGCATCAGAAAGACGGTGGCCGTCAGCACACCGAAATGGCGATCGATTGCGAGCATCATGAACCAGTCAGGGAATCCCACGATCTGCTGACCGTCCGTGATCATGTTTGCGACGCCGCGAGCCGCCGACATCATGGCCAGAGTGGCGATGAACGCCGGAACCCTGAACTGCGTCACCAGCAGGCCTACGATCAGCCCCGAAACCGCGGATGCGGTCAGACCGAAAGCGACCCCGACGGGAAGCGGAAGGCCGGCGATATTGGCGGTCCAGCCCATGACCATCATCGCAAGGGCAAGAACCGAACCGACCGACAGGTCAATGCCGCCGATGAGGATGACGAAGGTCATTCCAACCGCCATGATGCCAAGGACGGTGATCTGATCGAGGATATTGAGGCCGTTTCGAACCGAGAGAAACGCGTCTGTGCTGAAGCTCAGGAAGACGCAAAGCGCGAGCAGCCCCACGAGCGGGCCGGTGGCACCCTTGAGCTTGCTCAGCCAGGTGCCGGATGAAAGCCTCTGTTCATTGATGTCGAGCGCCACCATCGTTCCTCCCTGGGTCTAGCTGGTAGCCAATATTCGTGCAGGCAGGAATAATTATTCACACCCGTTGGAAAATTCATTAACAAGTTGGTTTGCGGCTGTCAACAGCATTTGTCCGCGCCACTGGGTGTGCGATGTTCGCGTAAGGGGCTTGACTAAATGGCATCATGTGCAAAAATATTGCCGACTGAATAATTATGCACATGAGGAATCCATGGATACCACAGAACTCGAGCGCCTCGCTCGCGAGATCCGATTGCGCGATCTTCGGGCAGTTTTTGAAGCAGGCGCCGGCCACATCGGCGGTGAGATGTCGGTCATCGACATCCTCACGGCTCTTTACTTCCGCGTCCTGAAAGTCTGGCCGGACCAGCCGAAGCATCCCGATCGAGACAGGTTTGTCCTTTCCAAGGGGCATACGGCGTGCGCCCTGTACGTAACCCTGGCAAAGCGCGGTTTCATTCCCGAAGAGGAGATTTCCACCTTTCTGCAGCCGCACTCGAGACTGAATGGACATCCCAACTGCAACAAGGTTCCAGGCGTCGAAACGAATACCGGTCCGCTCGGCCATGGTCTGCCGGTTTCGGTGGGCATGGCGAAGGCCGCCAAGCTCTCCGGAGCGATGTATCATACGTACGTTGTCACCGGCGACGGGGAGATGCAGGAGGGTTCCAACTGGGAGGCAATCATGGCAGCCGCCCAATTCAAGCTGGATAACTTGACGTTGATCATCGACCACAACAGGTTCCAGCAGGGTGCGGCACTTGCCGACACTAACGACATCGCTCCACTTCGTCCGAAACTAGAAGCATTCGGCTGGGAGGTGAGCGAGATTGACGGTAACAATATGCACGAGATCGTTCCTGCGCTCGAACATCGAGGCGACCGCCCGCATTGCATTGTCGCGCACACGAACAAGGGACAAGGAATCTCGTTCATGCAGGATCGTGTCGACTGGCATCACAAGGTTCCGAACAAGGAACAATACGAAATCGCAGTGGCAGAACTGTCGGAGGCACTGTAATGAACGCCCCAGTAAACGCACCCAAGCTTTACGACTGCCGCGACGCGTTCGCAGCGACGCTCGAACGCCTGGCGACCGAGAACGAGAAAGTTGTAGCGGTCTGCAATGACTCGGTAGGCTCGTCGAAGCTTGGCGGCTTCAGGTCGAAATTTCCGGAGCGCCTGGTCAATGTCGGCATCGCGGAACAGAACATGGTCGGCGTTGGAGCGGGCCTGGCCAACGGCGGGCACCTACCATACGTCTGCGGCGCCTCTCCGTTCCTGACCGGAAGATCGCTTGAACAGATCAAGGCGGACATCTCTTACTCGAACGCGAATGTTAAGCTCGTGGGCATCTCCTCTGGAATGGCATATGGCGAGCTCGGTCCAACCCATCATTCGATCGAGGATTTCGCCTGGACGCGAGTCCTGCCGAACCTTCCTGTAATTGCGCCCTGCGACCGCATCGAGACCGCCGCGGCCGTCGAGTGGGCGGCGACCTACCACGGGCCATGCTTCCTCCGGCTTTCGCGCGTGGGCGTGCCCGACCTTCTTGCGGAAGGTCACAAGTTCGAGCTTGGCAAGGCAAATCTTCTGCGCGAAGGTTCCGACGTCACGCTCATTGCGAACGGCACATTGACTCACCGTATGCTGAAAGCTGCCGAAATCCTCACGGAACGTGGCATTCAGGCCAGGGTTCTCAACTTCGCGACGGTTCGCCCTATAGACGAGGATGCCATCATTGCCGCTGCCAAGGAAACCGGAGCGATTGTGACGGCAGAAGAGCATTCGATTTTCGGCGGGCTTGGCTCCGCAGTCGCCGAGGTGGTGGTCGACAATGCGCCCGTTCCGATGAAGCGCCTGGGCGTTCCGGGCGTCTATGCTCCGACCGGTTCGGCTGAGTTCCTTCTCGATGAATTCGGCATGGCTCCGTCGGCAATCGCGGATGCCGCCCAGGTGCTTATCAAGCGCAAATAAGCCGGTCGCACGCGATCGAGCCGGGACGCTCAGCCGCCCCGGTCTTTTAATTTGTGGAGGATACGATGCTCGCTATTCTGGCGATCGATCAGGGCACGACCAATTCAAAGGCAGTTCTGGTTTCCGAAAAGGGAGAAGTCCTCGGCAGAGCCTCCGCGGCTGTGGGGATTTCCTATCCGAAGTCCGGCTGGGTCGAACAAGAACCGAACCGTCTCTACACGTCTGTTTGCGAGGCGATCGAAGTCTGCCTGAAAGCGGTCCCGGACGTGACCATTGCGGCTGTGGCAATTTCCAATCAGCGCGAGTCGGTCACGGTTTGGGATGCTGAGACGGGAGAAGCGCTGGGACCGGTCCTCAGTTGGCAATGCAGGCGCACGGCACCTGATTGCGAGCGTCTCCTCGTCGAAGGACATCTGGATCGGGTGCAGGCGCTCACGGGCCTACCTCTCGACCCGATGTTCCCAGGTTCGAAATTCCGATGGCTGCTTGATCGTGTGCCGAACGGCCGACCAGTGCGGCTGGGAACGATCGACAGTTGGCTCGTACACTGCATGACCGGCGGACGCCGGCACGTGTGCGATGCCTCGAACGCCGCCAGGAGCCAATTGTTCGACCTTGAGGAGCAGACGTGGAGTAAGGAGCTCGGCGAAATTTTCGGTGTCGATAACGCACTCCTCCCGGAGGTGCTCGACAGCTCCGCCGATTTCGGGACAACAACGGGGCTGCAGGGCGTACCGGACGGCACCCCTATCAGGGCCGCGATCGGGGACAGCCATGCAGCCCTGTTCGGCCATGGGGCGTTTAAACCTGGTGATGGAAAGATAACCTTCGGAACGGGGTCTTCGGTGATGACGACCCTTCCGCGGTTCATCGCCCCACGCAACGGCGTCACGACCACCGTCGCCTGGCGCATCGACGGAACGCCGACTTTCGCTTTCGAAGGTAACATCCTCGTTTCTGCCGCGAGCCTTCCATGGATGGCGGGCATTCTCGGCCTTGCGGACGTCGCTGCGCTGATCGACCTCGCGGAGACCGCCGAAGCAGGCGGACCGGGATTCGTGCCAGCCTTCGTAGGACTGGGCGCACCGTACTGGAACTCTGACGCTCGCGCCCTTTTCTCTCAGATCAATTTCAGTACGACGCGTGCGCAGATGGCACGTTCGGTAACCGATTCGATCGCGTTTCAGGTCCACGACGTGATCGCGGCCATGCGAGCACAGAGTGACGGCGAACTCGGCGCCCTTTATGTCGACGGCGGACCAAGCCAGAACCGCTTCCTGATGCAGTGCGTGTCGAACCTTGTCGAGCATGCCGTCATCCAATGCGAGGCCCCCGAGGCGTCGGCCCTTGGCGCCGCATATCTGGCAGGACTGTCGCTTGGTCTGTGGCGCGATCTCGAAGTCATCGCGGGATTACCCAGAAGCACGCAGATCATTGCCCCGGAACCTGTGGACCGGGCAGCGCTCCTGAATACCTGGAATGATGCTCTCGCCCGCTCGACGTCGCGCCAAACAATGGCTAAAGGTGAATAAAAATTCCCACCGGGATCAGCCATGGCTCGCCTCAACGAACTCCGCCTCATGTCAAGAGTGGCCCAGATGTACCACATCGAGGGGCGACGGCAGGCTGAGATAGCGCAGCATCTTCGCCTGTCGCAGGCCACGGTCTCCCGAATGCTGAAACGTGCCGAGGCCGAGGACATCGTTCGGACGAGCGTCATTCCTCCAGTCGGCACGTACAGTGAGCTTGAGGGCGCTCTCAGACAGAAGTACGGACTACCCGAAGCCGTTGTCGTCGAATGCAGCGAGGATCGAGACGGCGCGGTCATGGCACGGATTGGGGAAGCGGCCGCCCATCTCCTTGAGGTCACGCTTGCCCCTGGCGAGATCATTGGAGTTTCGAGTTGGAGTCAGACCATCTTCAAGATGGTCGAAAACATTCACCCGCAGAAAAGCGCCCAGGCGAAGTATGTCGTCCAGACGCTCGGGGGCATGGGCGATCCCTCGGTGCAGACACATGCCACTCAGCTGACGACTCGACTGGCGCGCCTGACCGGCGCGGAGCCGAAGCTGCTTCCGGTGCAAGGCGTGACGACCTCGCGCGAGGCCAAGCTGCTCATGCAAGCCGATCCGTTCGTCCGTGAGACGATGGACCTGTTCGGCAGCATCACACTGGCAATTGTCGGAATTGGAGCGGTCGAGCCCTCCGAGCTCCTTGCGCGATCGGGCAACATCTTTTCGTCGCGGGAGCTTTCCGACCTGGCTGAAGCGGGAGCCGTTGGCGATATCTCGCTCCGGTTCTTCGACAGGAACGGTAAGGCGGTTAAGACGCCGCTCGACGAGCGCGTTATTGGTATCCCGCTCGAAGACCTCGAACGTGTGGATCGCGTGATTGCCTTAGCCGGCGGGTTTAAGAAGACCGCCGCCATCGCCGGCGCCCTTCGAATTGGGGTCATCGACATGCTTGTCACGGACAAGTTCACCGCTCAACGACTCATTGATCTGTAAAGCCAGCCTTGGACGACCCAAAGCGTCGGCGCCTGCATTGTCTGCCAACGGGCCGGGAGGCGAACTGCACAGGCCCTGCGAGGCTGCAGCAGTGGTCCGCCATCTCGTAGGCGATGCCCGCAAAGTCAATTGATGTCTTCAGGAATGAAGCCGCCTGTCTGACGTTTCCAAAGGCGGGCAAACAGGCCATCCTGTTCGACCAGTTCGTCCGGGCTGCCTTCTTCCACGATGCGCCCCTGATCGAGCACGACGATTCGATCCATCCTGGCGATGGTTGAAAGGCGGTGTGCGATGGCAATGACCGTCTTTCCCTCCATCACCAGATTGAGTTTTTCCTGGATGGCTGCCTCAGATTCGCTGTCGAGTGCGGAGGTCGCCTCGTCGAGCACCAGAATGGGCGCGTTCTTCAACAGGACGCGCGCAATGGCGATACGCTGGCGCTGGCCGCCGGAGAGCTTGATGCCGCGGTCGCCGACGAAGGCGTCAAAACCCTTGCGGCCTTCGCCGTCCGCAAGATCGGCAATGAACGCATCGGCCCTTGCTGTCTTTGCCGCCTGTTCGATCTCGTCCTGCTTCGCCTCTGGCCGGCCGTAGCGAATGTTGTCACCGATCGAACGGTGCAACAGCGAGACGTCCTGCGCGATGACCCCGATCGCGCGGCGAAGGCTTGCCTGCGCGACCATGCGGATGTCCTGTCCGTCGATCAAGATCGCGCCGTCGCCTATGTCGTAGAAGCGCAGCAGCAGGCTAACCAGCGTTGTCTTGCCCGCCCCGGACAAGCCGACGAGACCTACTTTTTCGCCGGGCCGCACCGTCAGCGACAGCCCATCGATCACCCGCTTGCCGGTTTTATAGGCGAAGCGGACATTCTCGAAACGGATCTCCCCACGGTTGACAGTCAGTTCGGCCGCGTCCGGCCCGTCGATGATGGTGGGCGGCGTCGTCATCACCGGCATGGCGTCCTTGATGGTGCCTATCGCCTGGAAGATCTGCTGGCCCATCTGCAGGAAGGTGAAGGTGTGCCCGGACAACCGGTGGAGGATGTAGACCGCCGCGACGAACTCGCCTACCGTGAGAAAGCCGTTGACGAGGCCCGAGAAACCGATCGAAAGAATCGACAGCCAGAGCGCCATGTTGAGCGCTACGACGATCAGTTCCGACGTCCGGTAGATGCGTTGTTCCTTGTGCTGCGTTTGCACGGCCTTCTGTAGGATGCGGCGGATGGCGCCCGCCTCGCTGTCTTCAGCAGCGAACTGTTTGATCATCTGCATGTTGCTGTAGAGATCAGTGATGGCGCCGGCGACCAGGCTGCGCTGCTTGGCGGTGCGGCGCGAGCGTTCGGCAAAGATCGGCGCAAGCCTGACGGCAAGCGCGACGTTGAGGATGATCCAGACGAGGACCGGCAGGGCGAGCTGCCAGGACAACGTGCTGAGCAGGATCATCGAGCCGACCATCTGCAGCAGAAAGCGCGGGATGGACTGGAATGCGGCAATGATCTGCTGCTGTACCGCGGACGCCACCTGCGACAGACGGGAGGCAACCTGTCCGGCAAAGAGTTCGTGAAAGAAGGCTAGATCCTGCCGTTCCACCGCCTTGTGACCCTGCCACTGGATGGCGGCCGGCATGCCGACGCCCAGCGTATGCGAGGTGAGGGTATTTACAAGGAACGAGGCGACCGGCGTGCCCGGAAAGATCAGGAGGCCGAGAAAGGCAAGAAGCGGCCATTCGCTGTGCAGGAAGGCGAGGGCGCCTTGAGCCGTCACGCCGTCGACGATGACCGAAAGCCCCCAGACGATCGTCAGGCTGATGGCCTCGACCACCATCGAGGAAAGCGCCAGGACGATCAGAACGCCGCGGAACATCGAGATGAAGTGCAGAAGGACCGCGACCGGGCCCTCGGAGGGCAGCGGGCGGTAGGGGATCTCGAGCGGCTGGACCAGCGTCTCGAAGGGACGGTAGATCGCATCTGAAATCGACATGGGCCGCTCGGGTCAAAAATCGGGGGAGGGCTTGGGGACACAGCTACGCGGGTTCGCATAGGACCATCTTCCGGCTGCAATCTCAACTAGAAAATCTCAGCAGATGTTCGAAATTGAGGTCGTGAAAAACGGATCTGATATCGTGGGACAGCAAGCGGGCACGCGATCGCACACAGTCCCGACATCGGTCTCGGCGTGGCAGGAGTTGCTCTCAAGAGCGGCCTGCGACGCCTCGTCGCCGACATCAAACAAGGATCGAAGCTGGTTCGCCTGTTCAACGAGATTGGGGAGCGTAACACTGCCGGGCTACCGCCGGATGATCTATCGGAGCCGTCGATCTGGAAGTTGTTAGCGGTTTGTAAACAGCACGAAGAGGCCTTGCGGGATGGGTGCAGCATCAGCGCGCCAGATCAGTATCGCCGTGGACGCCGGATCTCGACCTTTATGGCCCGCGAAAGGGCATAAATGAGAAGCAGGAGTTCCCGCAAAACAGCAGCCTGGTGTACGCCCTTCGTGAGTATTAGTAATATAATTCGCCCCGTTGGCGGAACAATCCCGGCTGTTTTCCGTTTCGGCCGCATGACATCGGAACCAGACGAACCGGCCGTGCTGCAGTATCTGCCGTACGAAACTGACAAAGCTCTTGTTCGGCAGTTGCAATCGCTGCCGACATTTGCCGTGCCTTCAGACACTGACGAGGCTTTCGGCCCCTTCTTGAAAAGACTTGACGCCATTCGCGAGCGCCGCGGCGAAGGCACCTCCACAGAGTAGTTCGTGGGTGCGTCCGATTCCATCCAAGGAAATGGGGTCCTGTTCCTCGTTCGACTCGGCATCGTGCCTGTGTTGCTACACCGGCATGATCCAAGAGCCGCACCTGCAAAACCATAGCGACATCAAGGAAGATCAGGGCTGGCCCGACGGAAAGATCGAGAGCTCAGTTTGTTAACAAATGCTGTCAAAACGGAGCGGTGCCGATCAATTACCATCCAAGCAAAGCTTGGGTGCCGACAAGGCGGGCGAACGCGTTGCACCTGTTCGTCGGCACCGAGGCCTCCTTTGCCGCCGTTGCGTCAAACGGCCAGCAGGTTGGCAATCCGCATAACCGCAAGTGCGCTTGCGTCGTTGCGAGCGCCCTCTTTCGTCCCCTCGGCACAGGTCCACACGTGATTTTTTTTGGCCTGGAACTCCTTGCCGTCTTGCAGAACCATTAGTTCCCCTTCGGTGATGTGGCAGATCATAGCATTGGGCATGGCGCTGACAGGCAGGTTCGACTGCGGCTGAAACACGAGATCGATGAGCGAGACTGTCTTGTAGCCGGGGATCATCGCAGCCCCCTTGCCGAGCTCCACAGCGCGGACACCCGGCGCCAACTCCTTTCCCTCGTCGGCTCGGTAGGTTTGGGCCTGCGCCGAGCTACCGCCGCCCGCCAGTGCGGCCGCTATGGCGCTAAAGGCGGCGGCGCCACCGTAGACGAAGTGCCGACGCTCCACGGACATTTCTTTGCTGTCGATAAACATGAAATCAACCTCCCTGCTAGGTTACCTCCGATTGAAGATCTCTGGCGCGCCGCAGACATCGGGCGATGGCGAGATCATCCTGAACCTCGCTCGGCGTTAACAAGAATGCCGTGCAAACAGCTTCTAACGGCGGGGTGTTTTTCAAGCGCCGCTCTGTAAGGCGGCACGATCGCAGCTAGGATACTCCTGTCTCCCGCAGCACTCCACAAGTAAGCGGCAGAATGTTGATGTTCCAAGCCTTCTACCGGGCAGTCAAAGGCGAACGGAACAAATCCATGCCGTTTTTCGTTGCCGTCGCACGACATCGGGAAACAGACAAAGAGAGGGAGTCCAGTATCCTGAGATCTTACGATATCGCGTCTTCGCCAAGACCGGTAAACACGCGATCCTGATACGTCTTAGCAGACGATTTCGCGGGTAGGGAGGGCTCGTCATCTGATGTGCGGCAGGCCCTCGTTCCATCTGGAGGAGGACGGGATGTACGAGCGGACGATTGGGTTCTTGGTGGCGGCCGAACTCTCAGCTATGTTCTGGGCCGCTCTCTTTCTCGTGCTCGGTTCCATTTGAGGATCGTTCTGCCGGGCCACGGTCGGTTCAATTGCACTCGTCGCCGCCGACGCTGCCCGGCTCGGAAATCAAGGTGCTCGGCCCTTTCTTGCCTTAAGTAGCATGCACACCAGTCTCTCCTTAACCGGGGGCGGCTTTGGGAAGACAGATCTTGCGGTTGTTTCAAGCAGTGTTTGCGCGGACGGCATACTGCACCGACGGACAAGTTACGACGAGGGCTCGCCTTCGGATGGGTGGGCTAAGGCGAGCCCTGGCCGTACCTTGTGCCGCTGCTGCCTTCGGAGCTTTGCGACACTTGGAGTACGCAGTACAAGTTGAGGGCCCTCCCTGGCTGCACGAGGAGAGCCCTAACCTTTCGCGCGCGCAATGCGCACTTGGGGTCACTCAGAACATGCATTATGCTTGAGGCGGATGATATTGGACCGAAGTCTGAATATTGGCGGGACTTTGGTCCTAGCCGGGCGTTGGTTTTCCACAAAACGTGACTGCGGCTCACATATTGAGATTATGGTAAGGGAGGCACAACCTCTTGGGGAGGGCTGCCATCAGCGAAATTCCAAACTTTATCGAGCTTTACGCCCGGGGCGCCATGGCAGACAAAGAGCCTGCCGCGGGTATGTTGCATTTCTTGATCCAAGCGCTGGACGAAGCAATTGCCGAACCAAGACGGCGCGACCTTGCTATGCCACAGGAGGCGGCACCAGACCAGCATTGAAGAAATGCCCGCGAGGAGCAAGGAAGGTGAAACACAGCTGCAGCGCCAAGCTCGCCAGGGGAAACAAAGTCGCTCGGCTACCCTCATTGCCGCCACCGGAAGTCGCTGGTTTTGCGGCGAAACGCCGCCGTCTGATAAGATTGTTTAATGCCTAGTCAAGCGCACTTCGGGAGGCATCTCTTCCCTAACCGCCCATAGTGTCGAACGGAACACCTGCTTCTTTCGCTGCTGCGATGAAGCTTGCGCGGGCTTCGTCAGGTTCTCGGATACCGGCTTCGACGTCGGAGCAGATCAGCAACGCGGCCATGAACGCCTTTCCCTCCGCCACCGGCCAAGAATTCGTGAGAACCTCGAGCGCCTCGGCTGTGGATGCGATGGTCGAGAGCTGCCCGGTCCTCCTGCAGATGATCATTACGGGGTGATCCCAACGTCTGTTACTCATATTCCGCCCCTCGCCAGAAAAGCAGGTTAACGATGGACGGCCGCGCGATGCAAGTGGAGAACGTCTGGCATCCCTGGCAAGGCGCGGACTAGAAGAGGTCCAGCCTGATCGCAATGAATTCCAGCTGCGCTCCTCACCATCGGACATGCACAGGAAGTGAAGCGGCTTTCGCGCGGCGGACGATATCGTTTGGCCCCAGCCGGCGCTCGCAGATGTCTCGGGCTGCCGCACCCCATTGCCACGGGTTCCACATCATGAAAAGAATGAAGGTGTCTGACCTGGTGGTGGGCGTTTGAGCTGATGGCCAATGGGCGGCGGTAGCGAGACGACACCGAACGTTTACGAAAAGCGATCACTGATGCCTGGGTGACGGCGAATGCGTCTTCTGGTCGAGATCGCTGCCGCTTATCTGTGATGGAAGTCCCTGGATTGCATATCTGGGAAGGCGCTGCCATTTGGACCCAACAGTGTTCCGGTTGAGGATGTCCATCAGTTCAGTGGCATTTTTTTCAGTCAGATCAGTCAGTTGCTTGCACCCTATCATGGCGGGATAGCCGGTGACGGTGTCAAATACCGTCCATTTGCCGTCTTGTTCCGCGCGGCAGCCGTATGGCATGTAATGGATGTCGGAAGACATAGAACCTCCTTTCGCTGAAGGCAGCGAAGCCCACGAAACGGGGCGAACCTTAGAGGTTGCTTCAACATCATAAAATTAGCAAGCTCTTAATTAATAGTCTTGGGGCGCTGGCTCAATGGGCCAGGACGAAGGGCGTAGCAGCCGCGAACTCATCGAACAGCAGAAGCGCAACGGCCGCAATTTCCTGTTGCGACTAGACATCCATTGGGTGGGTGCGACCAAGCTCGGCGAGCCGCGCGGCGTGGCGAACCTGTCGGTTCTCTTCGCAAGTTTTCCAACTGTGTTGAGCACCAAGTGCACTGTCATGCGTCCATCCTCTTTTTGTCGAGGCCAAACGCCCTGCATCGTTGAAAGCAGCCGCCACGCCGTGGGAATTCTCACAACATCGGCGGTTCTGGATCAGGATTGATCTGCTCGATAATGTCCGGCGTGTCGTTTTTCGGTGAGCCTACGGCTTTGCCGATCGGCCACATGGTCATCAGTTCGGAGGGGAACGGTTTCATCAGATCATCGGGCTCCGGCTCCGGCGACAGCCAGCGCTCGTAGTCCTCTGGATGCAGAATGACCGGCATACGGTCGTGGATCGCAGCCATCGTTGCATTCGCCGGGCAGGTGATGATGGCGAAGGTGCGAACATCGACGTCGGCCGCATTGCGCCAAGCTTCCCAGATGCCGGCAAGTGCGAAGGGTGCGCCTGACTTCATGGCGACGGCATACGGTTGTTTGTTCTTGCCCGTGCCCAAGATGTCCTTCCATTCGAAGAAGCCGTCGATTGGAACAAGGCAGCGGCGAGCGCGATAGGCAACCTTGAATTTGCTGTTCCTGGCGATGCCTTCTGAGCGGACATTGACCTGCGGCCGCCCTCCCGGTTTCATCCATCCAGGTATCAAGCCCCACCCCGCGCTGACGAACACCGGTCCCATGACATCCGGTTCGCGCACCATTTCCCTGATGATGATCGGATAGTCGAGCGACGGGGCGCCGTTATACCTCGGGAACTGGTTGGCCAGGCCGAGCACGCCTTTGCGATCGGCGAAAGCAAAGGCATTCATCATGCTTTCGAGGTTGGTTTTGATGAATACGCGTCCGCACATGTCAGGGCTCACTCGAAATTCTCAAGAGCTCTATTTAACGCGCCATTTTGCCTTTGAGCAACGTCTGACGCTATTCATCTGGAAGCCTCTCGCTCGTATGTCGGTGCAACGAGCGCAAATGCGATAATTGCCGCGACGGCTCCGGCTCGTGGCATGTCCGTGGTGACACGGTTGCGCGATCGGACAGGTGCGCGATCGCTCATTGGCGACGGACGGCACCCGATGATCTTCTTGGAATGAGAGTAGGTGCTGACACCCGAATACGGTCCTCGTTAGGAATGTCCCTACCCAAGAGATCAAGGGCATTCGATGCGATCTGATCAAAAGGCACACGCAATGTGGTCAGTGGCGTTGCCAGGTGACTGACGATCGGGATGTCGTTGTAGCCCACAAGCGAGACGTCATCGGGGACCGAGAGGCCAAGCCTCGCCAGGCCGGAGAGTCCACCGATCGCTGTGTTATCATTGACCGCGAAGATTGCGGTTGGCCGCGGCTCGACCCGCATGAGAGTTTCGGCGGCCTCCGATCCGGAATCAATGCCGAAGGTCGATGGAACGATGTAGGCCGGATCGATTGTTACCCCAGCTTCGTTGAGGGCCTGCTTGTAGCCCTCGACGCGCCCGCGGGAACTGGAGGCATACGACGGTCCCGCAATAACACCGATACGGCGATGCCCAAGATCAAGGAGATGCCGGGTCGCCAGATAGCCGCCGAGCTTGTCGTCGCCGACAGAGGACAGACTTCGGCCGTCTGTGCGCAGTGCGAGAACGAAAGGCACGCCTCGGTTGGTCAGCTCCTCAGGAAAATTATCGTCCTCGCGGGCAGTCGAGAGAATGAGCCCGTCGACGCCACGTTTGAGCAAGGTTTCCGCGGCCAGGCGGTCGGCTTTTGGCTTGTCGTCTGTCGTCGCGACGATCGCGAAGCGGCCGGCGCGACTGCAAGCTTTGGCGAGGGACTCGTAGAGCATCGCCATAACCGTATCAGTGAGACGTGGTACGATAACACCGATCGTCATGGTGCTGCCGCGCCTCAGGCTCGCGGCGGAAAGGTCACGAACATATCCGAGATCTTCGGCAATCTGTCTGACACGCCTGGCGGTTTCACTCTCGGAACGAGGCAGTCTCTCGTCGAGAATTCGCGAAACCGTGGACTTGGACACGCCCGCTGCAGCCGCCACTCCGTGCAAGGTCACGCGTGACTGACGCGACGCCTCATTTGCCTTTGAATTCATTACGACTTTCCGCTTTCCAGGTGTTGTGACCGCTTGCATCTTCTTAGGATGCCCTAAAAAAACTGTTGACTCCAGAATTTTCGGCAACGATAGTGGGAACGTTCCCACAAACGATCCCATCGCTGATCGTAAGGACAGCGATCGAAGGAGGAAAACCAAATGCAACCGATGGATCTGCGCGGTCTAAGCCCAGCGCCGGTAACCGCTTTCACTCGCGGCGGCGACGTCGATCACAAGGCCAATGCTAAAATCGCCAAGTGGCTGGTTTCGATGAAAGGCGTAAAAAGCCTTGTCATTCTCGGCCATGCTGGCGAGGGCACATTCCTGACAGAAGAAGAACGTCTGGCTCTCATTGGCACCTATGTGGAGGCCGTCGACGGCGCTGTGCCGATCATTGCGGGGATTACCGGGGAAGGCACCAGGGTCGCCGCCGCGGAGGCCAAAAAATGCAAGGAAGCCGGCGCGACCGGCGCGCTCGTTTATCCTAACCATGGTTGGCTGCGGTTCGGCTTCCAGAAGGGGGCGCCGCAGGACCGCTATAAGGCAATTTGGGAAGAATCCGGTCTTCAGTGCATCCTGTTCCAGTATCCGGATACGACCAAGGCCTCTTACGACCTCGACACGCAGCTTGCGATCGCGACCCAGCCAGGCGTGGTCGCCACCAAGAACGGCGTCCGCAACATGAAGCGCTGGTATGTCGAAATCCCCGAGCTGAAGAAGGCCAATCCGAATCTTCAGGTTCTCAGCTGCCATGACGAGTGGCTGCTGCCGACGATGTTCGACGTTGATGGTTTGCTCGTCGGCTACGGCAATATCGCACCGGAACTGCTGATCGACCTCATCAACGCTGGTAAGGCACAGGATTATCCGGCCGCCCGCGCAATCTTTGAACGGCTCTTGCCGGTAACCCGCGCGGTCTATCATCGCGGTTCGCACATGGAAGGCACGGTCGCGCTGAAGCTCGGCCTCGTTCACCGCGGGATTCTGGATCACGCAACGATCCGCGAACCGTTGAAGAACCTTGGCGAAAAGGCAGAAGCCGAAGTCTTTGCAGCCTTCGACGCAGCCGGCATCGGTCGGGTCGAACAGTTGCTCGCCGCAGAATGATCCCTGAAGCCTCCGCGACTGCCGCGGGGCCTTTCGAAGACGGGAGGAAACGTCGCGGAAATCCGGAGGCTGTACCGCGAGCGGACGCCTCGATGTTCCACTAAGGCGGGTTACCGATCGGCTAACGCCCCTCGGATTGCGGTTTTCCGCCGTCCTCGGGGGGCGGAGCGGTCACTTCAAATCGTGGATTTGCGCCTTCGGCTGGGAGAGAGACGAGCGCGGGGGCAAAAGGAGGAACAGAATGAACATCCAACAACCGATCCCATCCACCCAAGCGCGCAGCTTTGACCCTCAGGCCGAAATCAGCGCCCGCCTGGAGCGACTTCCCGTCACCCGCGAAGTGTTCTGGGCGCGCAACATTGTCGGCGCCGCGACCTTCTTTGACGGCTATACCGTCATCGCAATCGCCTATGCCATGCCAGTTCTCGTGCGCGAATGGGGGTTAAATCCATCCCAGACCGGCATGATCCTGTCTATGGGATATCTCGGGCAGTTGCTCGGGGCGGTCCTGTTTGGCTGGTTGGCCGAAAAGATCGGTCGCCTGAAGGTTTTGCTCTTCACGATCCTTCTATTCGTCAGCATGGACGTTGCTTGCCTGTTTGCAGCGGGCGCCGGAACGATGATGGCATTCCGTTTCTTGCAAGGTATTGGAACAGGCGGTGAGGTGCCGGTCGCCAGCGCCTATATCAATGAGCTCATCGGATCCAAGGGGCGCGGCCGTTTCTTCCTTCTCTATGAGGTAATGTTCTTGCTTGGCCTCGTCGGAGCCGGTCTTATCGGCTACTTCATGGTGCCGGCCTATGGCTGGAAGGCGATGTTCGTGGTCGGCCTCGTCCCTGCGATCCTGATGATCCCTCTGCGCTGGTTCTTGAATGAATCCCCACGCTGGTTAGTAGCCAACGGCCGATATGACGAGGCCGATCGCATCGTGACCCGGTTGGAAAACAATGCCCGCGCCGCCGGCAAAGAACTGCCGGAGCCGCAAATTGTCGTAGTGCCCGCTCGGCGCAAGTCCGACTGGCGCGAGCTTTTTCAGGGTATCTACCTGAAGCGGACTCTGTCGATTTGGGCTATGTGGTTCTGCGCCTACATGGTTGCCAATGGAACGATTACATGGCTGCCGACGCTCTATCGTCAGACGTTCAACCTGCCCCTGGAAACGAGTATTCTCTACGGCTTCATGACGTCGGTGGGCGGCGTTATTGCGGCCATCATCTGCGCACTATCGATCGACAAGGTTGGCCGCAAGAGGTGGTACACCGGAGCGCTCCTGATCGCACCAATCCCGCTCCTCCTGCTCGCCTGGCTGGGCGCGACGTCACCTATCCAGGTTCTGGTTCTCGCCGGCCTTTCCTACGCGATCGTTCAGACGGTGACGTTCTCGCTCTACCTTTACTCGGCGGAGATTTACCCGACGCGTCTGCGCGCCGTCGGAACGGGGACGGGTAGCGCCTGGCTGCGTCTCGGCTCTTCGGCTGGCCCGATCGTCGTGGGCTTCGTAATGTCGTCGATGGGCATCGGGTATGTCTTTGCGACCTTTGCCGCAATCTTGCTGGTCGGAGCTCTCATCACCGCGCTCTTTGCAATCGAAACCAAGGGCCGTGTGCTGGAAGAGTTGTCGCCGTAATGCGTTGAAGGCGGGGGTGGTCCCCTCAATGAGGTATAGATCTGGCGGGTGTGAGGCCGCCAGATCTTGAGAACGGCGATCTAGACCTCATTGCCAAAATGGCGCAGCACCGCCAAGTGATCCAGCGGACGCACCTTACGGATATCGACCGCAAGGTTTGCCCCACTGTTCGGTGCACGAACCTGGACGTGCTCGGAGCGCAAAGGCGGTTCGACGTTGTTGCGGAGGAGTTTGCCAACGAAGCATACGCTATTAAGCACCGAGACCGAAATTAAGGGTGCAACAGTGCGGTGCCTTAAGGTCTCATCGGTCTGGAAGGCCAAGTTTCGAGCGGAGTTCGTCGATCCGTTTCGAGGCTTCCGCTTTCGTCAGTTTCACCGAGAAAAGCTCCGGGGCGTTCGCCTGCTCGGACAACGTCTTCAGATAGGATTGCTGGGCTCCTGTCATAGGCTCGTCGCCACTGACCCAGTCTTCAGGATCCTTTTCCAGGTTCGAATTGGTCGTATTTGCCGTCTTAGTCATCGCTTGAGCTCCTCCGTTGCGTTGATGAAACGGCCCAAGGTTCCGTAGGTTCCGAGTTAGGAGATCGGTGTATCCGGCAACCCGTTGGAGGTCGAGCGCGCAGGCAAGTTGACAGGCATGCGTCCCACAAAGCTGCGAATGCAAGCTTCCCGGCGACCGGCAATTGAACTCTATCCGGCTCGTGCAATTTTTATTTGATCCAAGCAGTCGTTGCAATGCCGATCGGCGTCCCCATATAAGGGCGATGGTGGCATGTTGGAACGGGCGCCGCCTTTTCGGATCGGTCTTTCGAAGCCCCGACAGGAGGACGGTAATGTCGTCCCCTAAACTTTCCAGTCATCTTACGACCGCCACTATGAGCACGATGGATCGTGTCCTCGCGAAAGCCGGCGTTTATGAACTTCGCCCGATCGAGGACCTCCCGGTCATTCTGAGCGCGACGAAGTTTCTCATCGGGCATGTGCTGAACACGCGCGTCGGTGAGGCCGGGTTGCTGTTTGCGCTTCTCAACCGCAGCGAGCAAGCCTCCGTGCCGGTCATACGTGGTCTGAAGCCTTCGATGAATGGGGGCCGCGGGAGCTCAAGCGCAATGCCTGCCCCGGCATCCCCGGCTGCTCGTTCCGATCAAGTATCAACACAATCAAACCCTGATGGAGAGAAGTGGTAATGCCCCTCAGCTTCCCAAATAGAAGTCGCAGTTTCGACGAAAATCGGAAGGGGGTCCGCTTCTTGGGCTACGATGGAATGTTCGAAGTCCGATTTCTGATCGAAGCGACCGCTCTGCGGTCCACGGATCAACCTAGTCGGTCCGAGATTGAGTGCCTCGATGCGTTCGACGCAGAGCGACCATCGATTCTGGAGGCCGCATCCAAAGCCTATAACCGTAGCCGCAGAAACAATTACACACTGACGGCAGAGGACATCCGTCGATAGCCCGTTAGATCTATAGGCGGTCAATGTCCCGCAAGGACGGGTGTGATCGAGAACCTTAGATAAGCCCTGGAGACAAGGTATGTCAGTCGATAGAAAAGATCTGGGTGTGGTAGCTCGCGCCGCAACGGCACTTCCGGAAGCGGCTGATATCGAGTCGGCCGTTTACGACGCGTTGGCATGTGCCGCCGATATCGATCCGACCTATATTTTCGTATCGGCTCACGGAGCCGAGATCACTCTTTCCGGCTGGGTCTCCGGCCGAGCCGAGATTTCCAGGGCCGTGGAGGTTACTCAGCAAACCAAGGGCGTGCAAAAAGTCCGCAATGAATTGTCGCAAACTTTGTGACCGCCGTCTTCACCATGACGGCGTGACCTTTTCGAAAAATCAGTTACGGTGCCGAAGTTAGTCGCCGAAGGATCGTCGTCGGTTTCACGGTAACATATATTCCCGCTACCGAGGGACTCGCCAAAGAGCGACGGTGGTCATGAAGACTGCAATCATATTTGACTGCGAATTTCTTTGCCTTGAAGGTTCGCAATACCGATTTTGGTGCGCGGCTCACGATCCCGATAAAATCATAGACGCAAATGTCACGGCGGGTATCGCCGAGCCAGCCTCTGAGGATTGATCGCTACGCTTTCAAAGCCCCATGGCTTTTGCAACGATCCAAGTTGGAACTCCTGCCGTCACCGCTGACGCCAGCACTATCGAGACGACCTTTATAGCGTAAGCCCGACGCTCGCGGGCGTCATCCCACTCATATCCCATCGACCAACTCCCCAACCTGTCCTCAAATAGAACCATCGAGGTCGGGGATGAGTCGAGTCACGATTCCTCAACGTCGTTAACACTGTGAGCATGTGCCCCGATGAAGCTCGGCCAGTCCGGTTCCCACATCACGATCGGCCCCCGCGGCGAGAGCCACCCGCAATCGTGGCTGAGGCTTTCATTGCTTGGTGCGGCGGGGCCTCGATGTGCGATCCACCTGCCGCGGAAAACGGCTGAGCAGTTCCGTGGCTCGAGGGGTTCATGCGACGCTTGTGGACATCAGCCAGGCCCGCAGGGCTTGAAAACGAGACAGGCCGCATCCGCCGATGCGACCCGCCCAATTCGCGACGACTAAATACAACTGCCGCGTTAGTTTTTCCTAGCATGAGAACCCGCCAAATCGAATTACCTCTTTTGGGTAATTGTCCCCACATTTTTTGCAGCTTCACAAATATCCGTCTTGGCGCTCTAACGATTTCGCACGCTCTCTTGCGAAAGCGTTGCTACACGAGGGCACGACACGGCGGATGATGGCACGCTTGCCGTCATCTGCATTGGCCCAATTGTCAGGGCGTCCCCTTCGCGGACGCAACCTGATCGCGAACGGTGCAAGAAGGGTCCCGCGACGCTTGGAATTCGCCCGAAGTCCGACCGCAAGCGATGCTTAGGCCCCATCCAGGCGGCCGAGCGCAATATTTATGGAAGCACGCCCAACCATCATCCACTCAATCTTTAGGGCCCGAAGCCGTCTCCGTATGTACAAAAAAATGCCCGCCAAAGCGGGCTAGTGTGACGAAGAGGGACGTTAGCGACCACGTCCGGCAAATGAACGCATGACAAAAACGATAGTTCCTGCGCTAGCTGATTGTGGGGCATGGAGGACGGCGCATAGCACGTATCAGGGGTGAACTATTTACCCGGCCGGAAATCCATTACGCAACGGTCGGGCGTTCAAATGTTCCCGTTCGAAATGCTGGGAAGGCAGCACCATTCCGGCCAGCGGGCTGCATATCTTAATACAAAATGCCCCGTAATGGCTCGGCGGCGCTCAGTCTCGTGCTTTCCAAGCCAAGAACATGCCTTTGATTCAATGCATCTTATTGTCGCGACATGCGTTGTGAATGGGACGGCAACCAGGAGGATGAAATGACATGATCAAGCGCAAGCTCACCGATGCCAGCTCCGAGGAACGCTACGCTCGGCGCAACGAGAAGGGACGGTTTGAGGCGAGCGCCGACGTCGGCGGCTTGCTTTTCGCCGATTGCCGTCACAAGGCGAAAGACGAGCCAAAGGCCGGCGAATGTGACCGCGCAACCGCCACGCCGAGCTCTGGTCGGTCGTGAAAATCGCCACCTTCAACGTCAACGGCATAAATGGCCGGCTCGATGTTCTCCTGCGCTGGCTGAAGGAAGCCTCGCCGGATATTGCATGTCTGCAGGAGCTGAAAACGCCTGACGAAAAGTTCCCACGACGCGCGCTTGAGAAGGCGGGATATGGCGCCATCTGGCATGGCCAGAAAAGCTGGAACGGTGTCGCCATCCTGGCGAAAGGAAAGGAGCCTGTAAAAACCAGGCGTGGACTGCCCGGCGATCCTGACGACACGCATAGCCGGTATATTGAAGCAGTTATCGACGGCATCATCATCGGGTGCATCTATCTTCCCAACGGCAATCCGGCGCCAGGCCCGAAATTCGACTATAAGCTTCGCTGGTTCGAGCGCCTTAAAAGCTACGCTGCGGAGCTTCTGGAACTGGATGTTCCAAGCGCGCTGATAGGTGATTTCAACGTCATGCCGACCGATATCGACGTCTACGCCCCTGAGCGATGGCGAGACGACGCTTTGTTCCGGCCTGAGGTGAGGGCGGCCTACGCTGATCTTGTTTCGCAAGGCTGGACCGATGCGATCCGGCATCTCTATCCTGATCAACGCATCTACACATTCTGGAAATATTTTCGGAACGCGTTCGCTCGCGACGCCGGCCTTCGGATCGATCACTTTCTGCTAAGCGCATCGTTGGCCGACGATCTGGTAGCTGCGGGCGTCGACAAGTCTGTCCGATCGCTAACGCACGCGAGTGATCACGCGCCAGTTTGGATAGAAATCTGCGATTGACAAAAACTGCGATCGTCACGCCGGTGGGCGGCGCTGGTCGAGCGCCGTCTACGAATTTAGACGAATGATGTGATTCAGGGGCTCCGCCAGAGGAGGTCCGGATGGGGGTGTTGCTGACGGGCACGCGCCGCTGGCGCGGATATCGCCGCATCTTCGGCTGGCTCGCGGCTTTCCCCGCTTGACGAACACAAGGTGCGCGCATCGCCTGTGTGTGATTTGAGGTCGAAGGACGCCCCTGCCGGGGGGAGCGAGCTTGGTAGAGCTTAAAGCATCTCGAACGACGATTGACGCAGAAAATCGCCAATCGCTTCGGCAGACATCGGGGCGCCCAATAGGTTTCCTTGCAGTCGGTCGCATTTTTTTCTGCCAAGCCAACCCGCTTGACCGGCTGTCTCGACGCCTTCTGCCGTAACCCGCATCCCCAATCCATGCGCAAGGCCGATGATGAAGCGCACGATCGTCTGGCTCTTCGGGTTCGTCTCGACATCGTTGATGAAGTGCTTGTCGATCTTGATCGTGTCGAACGGGAAGTTCTGTAAGTAGCTCAGGGACGAATAGCGAGTGCCAAAGTCGTCGAGCGCGATCCGGGTACCCAAAACCTCAAGGGTGTGGAGCGTATCAAGGTTGTTGGTCGTGCGCTCAAGCAAGACGGTTTCGGTTATTTCGAGCTCCAGCCTATCGGCCGGGAACCCGACCTCGTCGAGGATGCGGGTAATTCGGTCGGTGAAGCCGGCGCGCAGGAATTCCGCCGGAGAAAGATTGACCGATACAATAAAATGCGAGGGCCAGGTCGACGCCTCACGGCAAGCCTGTTCAAGCACCCACGCTCCAATATCGCCCATCAGGCCGTCGGCTTCGGCCATGGGAATGAAAAGACCCGGCGGAACAACACCAGCATAAGGATGACGCCAGCGCAGCAGGGCCTCGAAGCCTATGATCCCGTCCCCGATCTCGACGAGCGGCTGATACTCGATGAAGAACTGTTGTTCCTGGAGGGCAACGCGTAAGCTGCGCCTCAGCATCTCACGCTGTTCCAGCATAATCATCATCGAGCGGTTGAACGTTCTCGCCCGGCCGCGTCCGTCATTCTTGGCCGCGTAGAGCGCAATGTCGGCAGCCTTCATCAATTGTTCGCCGTCGGTGCCGTCAATCGGGGCAATGGCAATTCCGACGCTTGCGCCCACAAACACACTGATCCCGTCGATGGTAAACGGATCTTTGAACGCGCGGACCAGGGATTCGGCCAGACGCTCTGCTTCAGCGGGTTGGTCGTCACAGCATTGAATGACGGCAAATTCATCGCCTGCGAGCCTGTAGGCGGTCTCACCGTCGCGAAGCACGGCCTGGATCCGTTCCGCCGTCATCTTGAGCACGATATCGCCGGCGCCATGACCAAGGGTGTCGTTGACCGGCTTGAAGTCATCGAGATCGATCTGCATCAATGCAAGCTTGTGCCCGGCAAGCATCGGGAGATTCGCCTGAAGATCGCTGCTGAACTGGCGACGGTTGGCCAGTCCCGTCAATGCGTCATGCCTAGCCTGATGAAGAAGCAAAGCTCGATCTGTATCTCCATTCGGCGCCTTCGAACGAGCCGCCTCGTTTCGCGTCTCGATGACGCCGAGTCCCCGTTCTGTGCTGAAAAGGAGAAGGTTGCGCCCGTCATTGGACGCGCCAGGTTCAATCGCAATATTGCACGGGATGGCGCCGGCAAGCACGGCCTCGACAAGCGATTTGCGGTCGGGGTCCAGCAGTTCTGGATATACCTGCCAAAGAGTCGCATCGGCCGCGGCTACGATTCTGTAGGCCTGCGCAACCTTTGCAGAGCATTTTACCAGTCTTAGGCTATTCCCATAATAAGAAACAAATTCATCAGCTTGACCGTTCATAGACGCAGCCACATTAGAATCTTTCATTCCCACCTCAGGCTGTTGAGACATTGCTGACATGCTGAAGGTCATTTTTTCAATCAGGTTTCGCTTTGGTCAGCAAGATAACAACTAGGGAGCGTCAAATGAAAAGAAAGTGTCCGGAATCGGCCTTCATTCAGATCCCTCGCGATCCTGCCGGCATATCGAAAAGTGCGGTATGACGCAGCATCTGCCACCAAAGCCAGCTTCGCAATCAAACGCCGTCGGGAGACGCAAACAACGTTCATATGGTAACCACACGAGAGAAGCCTCGTGCTTTTTATCGCGCCAATCAGCGAGATTGCGGCCGGCTCGGAGCGTCTTTCTACGCCCTTTCGTGGATAGCGTCGCGGATCGCTTCGATTGCGACCTTGATCTTTCGCGCTGTTTCGGCATCGATCCCCACAACTTCGCTGATGCACTTTAAAACTGGCGCGGTACGATCCTTAAGCGCCTGACCCTCAGCCGTGAGGTGAAGGAGCACCTGGCGCTCGTCCTGCCGATTGCGTGTGCGAGTGACAAGACCCGCCGACTCCAGTCGCTTCAGCAAGGGCGTCAAGGTACTGGAGTCCAGGAACAAAGCCTCTCCGAGTTCCTTGACGGTGCGTCCGTCGCGGCTCCAGAGCGAAACCAAAACCAGATATTGAGGGTAGGTAAGACCGAGATCGGCAAGCAGGGGCCGATAGAGCTGGTTGAAGGCGTGGCCCGCCGAATAGATGGAAAAACATAGCATTTTTCCGATATCAGGGAGGTCGAGTTCAGTATCGGCTGCGTTGGCGTTCATGGCACTCTCCATCCTTCTGAAAATATCTTGTGCGCGATCTGTTTGCAAGCTATTGACTGCAATATCCCGCTCGTCTATTTAGATTGCACGCAAACAAATCACACACAACTTACATGCTGGATGCTGTTTCGCTAATTTCAGTGCCAACGTGTTTGCCTCAAAAACTGAACATCACTTAAAAACGGCTGAGCCACTCCGAGACCTGAAACCACCAACGATAGAAAGGAAATGACATGTCCAAGTTTGTTACCGCCGTCGCCCTTGCTGGTGCTCTTTTTGCAGGTGCCGCTGCCGCACAGTCGGCCAAGCCCACCGTCGTCCTCGTGCATGGCGCATTTGCCGACTCTTCGAGCTGGAACGGCGTCATCCAAATTCTCGAAAAGGACGGCTATCCGGTCGTCGCCGCGGCCAACCCACTGCGCAGTGTTTCGAGTGATGCCGCATATGTCTCAAACGTCGTGAGCAGTATCGAAGGCCCCGTCGTTCTCGTCGGCCACTCCTATGGCGGGCAAGTGATCTCGAACGCGGCAAGGGGTCATGACAACGTCAAGTCGCTCGTCTATGTCGCAGCCTTCGCACCGGAAGCTGGAGAAGCGGCAGCGGACCTGGCCGGCAAATTTCCGGGTGGCACACTTGGCCAAGCGCTCGCGGCCCCCGTCAAGTTGCCCGATGGCGGCGTAGACCTTTACATCGACAAGGCAAAGTTCCACCAGCAGTTTGCTCACGACGTACCGTCGGAACAAGCCGCTCTTATGGCGGCGGGACAGCGCCCGATCGCCGAGGCGGCGCTGACTGAGAAATCCGGCGAGCCCGCCTGGAAAACCTTGCCTTCATGGTTCATCTATGGCGATGGTGACAAGAATATCCCGGCAAAGGCGCTAGGCTTCATGGCGGAGCGGGCAGGCTCCAAGCACACTGTCGTGGTCGAAGGCGCTTCCCATGTCGTGATGACCTCGAAGCCGCAAGTCGTCGCCGACTTGATCGAAGAAGCCGCGCAATAGAGGCCTCCGCCATTTCGCAATCGAAAGGGGCCGGTGCGTCCTCGCACCGGCCCACCTTCGTGCCGATGCGAATCGGGTGCTTCCCGCAATGCGCTGCTGCGATATTCGAAGGATCTGGCCGGTGCCACGGCTGATGCCGAGCATCATGTCCCGGCCGCCTCCGGATAGTTGATAGGCAAGCCTAGGTCGGGAGATCGTGCATTCCTCTGACACAGCTTGCGCGCATTGAGGTTCCCGAGGGAATCCGTCACAAGGGGCTTAATGCAACTCAGCTCCGGCTTATCATGGGCGTTCCAGAAAAGTCCGAACTAAGCCGGCCACTCGTTCAGGGTCTTCCCAGTGGAGGTTATGGCCGTGGCCGGGAAGAGAAATGAGCTCCGCGCCGGCGATCGCTTCAAGCATCTGGGCCTGATGTTCCTCAGTCGCGATCATATCCTCCTCACCTCGCAGGATGAGGGTCGGCGCGGAAATATCCTGGAGAAGTGGCGACGGGTCATAGGCAAGCTGCTCGTAATAAATCGAATGCCAGATGCGTGACGGCAACGCGGCGCTTTCGCGTCGAGCATGGGCAAGAAAATTCTCGTCGACCGGAGGTTTTCCAGCACACCATTCCCGTATGAATGCGCATTCTGGATCGATCGGATCGCGGAGCATCTGGATGGTTTCCCACAACCACCCCCGACGTTCGCGCAGCGCGGCCGAGGTCGATAAGAGAACGATTTTGCGAACGAGACGAGGCCAGCGCTCAGCGACCGCTTGCGCAAGCCGCCCACCAAGCGAATGGCCGACCACGTGGGTCGGCACAAGACCCAGCGTCTCTATGAGGAACCGGACATCAGTTGCCATCTCGGGTATCGTGTAGCAGCCCTCAGGCTTGTCAGAATGCCCGTGGCCGCGCAGGTCCGGCGCAACCACGCGGAAGCCTGTCGCGAGATATGGCGCGGCGAGGCTCCAACTTCTGGCGCTGTCGGTAAATCCGTGGAGCAGGAGGATCGGCACCCCGTCAGGGTCGCCCATCTCGACATAGGCAAGCCGAAGCCCATTCGAAAGAACGGCGTTCCGCTTCAGCGCCGAAAATTGCTCTTGCGAAATCGGTTCGACCAAACGTTCACCCTCAATGCCAACTTCATAATGTTAGCATGACCCGTGGGGATTGGTGAGGTCCGCTTTCGGAGCCAGAAAACTAAGCAAGATCGCCGCCGTCGATCCCGATGACGTGTCCGCTTATATAGGAACTGGCATCGCTGGCGAGGAAAACGACCAGGGACGCAACCTCCTCCGGCGTGCCGGCGCGCCGCATAGGGTAGGGGCCAACGAGTTGTTCGGTCGTCACCTTCCAGTCGCGCCGCACCCGCTCGAGCATTGGAGTCTCGATCGCTCCTGGCGCGATGGCGTTGATGCGTACGTGCCGTCCGTACTCCTGTGCGGCGGCGCGAGTCATGTGGATGACGGCAGCCTTTGAAGCTCCGTAGGCGACGATGTTTGGAAAGGCATGCCGGCCGCCGATCGAAGACATGTTGATCATCACCCCTTCGGAGCGGACGAGATGCGGCAGCTCGTATTTCATGGCGACGAAGACACCGCGCAGGTTCGTCGCAATCTGATCATCGAAGCCGGCAATATCGGTGCCGGCGATTGGCGCTGGCGGCAGGTCGATGCCAGCATTGTTGAAGGCAATGTCGAGGCGGCCGTAACGCTCGACTGTTTCAGCTACGAAACGCTCGACCTGATGGGCGTCGCGCACGTCCGATTTGATATAGACGACCTCGCCGCCAGTGGCCCGAATCCGCCCTTCCACTTCGCGCCCGAGTGCTTCTCGCCGGCCGTTGAACGCAACCTTGGCTCCGGCCTGAGCTAGGACGCCGGCGGTCGCCGCGCCGATGCCAGACGTTCCCCCGGTAACGATTGCGACTTTACCCTGAAGGACACCGGGAGCCTGCGCCGCTGCCGGTTTAGCGGCGAACCCCGCGCCAACCGTTGCGCCAGCAACAAGCATGCCAGTGAGAATGTCGCGGCGTGGCAGAACCATTGTGTCGGATATAATTGCGTCGGTCATGTCCTATCTCCTATACCGTCGATGGGCAGAGCCTAACTGAGGAAATTGCCGGGAAAAATCCCAATCTCCTTTCAGCATTTTAAAGCATGGGTTAATAATCGACGCATGAGCTTGCGACAGGATCCATTCTTTGGCCTCCCAGCTTTCCTTGCGGCGGCGGCGGCGGGCAGCTTCACCGCAGCGGCTGCGCGACTGGGTGTGTCGCCAGCTGCCGTAAGCCAGGCGGTGAAGTCCCTCGAAGAAAAGCTTGGGACGCCTTTGTTCATCCGCACGACACGGCGCGTCGGCCTGACGGAAGCCGGCGCGGCTCTGCTGGCGCGCACCGCTCCTGCGGCCGCCGAAATCATCGCCGCTGTCGAGGACGTCGCCTCAGTGCACGAACCGTCGGGATTGTTGCGCCTCACAGTGCCGCGCATGGCGGTGCCGTTGGTTATGGAGCCTGTCGTTCCCGCGCTGAGGCGCGAGTATCCGAGGGTCGCAGTCGAAGTGGCGGTCGAGGATGCGACAATCGACCTGTCCGCGCGCAGTTTCGATGCCGGCATCCGCATCGGCGAGTATGTCGAGCGCGATATGGTCGCGGTGCGTCTTTCCCGGGACATTACCTGGGCGGTCGTGGCAAGCCCCGCATATCTCGCCGCTCGCGGCCGACCGGAGGCACCACAGGACCTGGCGGGCCATGAGGCAATTCGGTATCGCTTTCCGAATTCGGGCGCGCTCTACAGGTGGGAATTCGAACGCGACGGCCGGAGCTTCTCCGTCGACCCGCCGGGTAGCCTGATCGTCAACGACGGTGCGCTGCTCGTCTCCTGGGCGCGGGCCGGCCTTGGCCTCGCCTATGTCGCCGATATCGCCGTAGAAGCGGAATTGCGCGCCGGCCAACTTATTCGTGTGCTTGAGCAGTTCCTGCCGACGACGCCTGGTCTTTTCCTTTACTTTCCGCGGCGCGCTCAAGCCCAACCGAAGCTGCGCGCCTTCATCGATCTGGCAAGACAGGTCTTGCGGGCAGGACGCTGAGCGCGCTTGCCGCGGTCAGCCCAGAGACGTCATATTGGCGTCGATGTTAACCACGCTCGATGTTGAGAGAAGCTGCCCGTATAGCATGCGCTGTATACCGGGGAACTTTTCATTCTCATGCGCGTTGTTGGTTGCACGCTTTTTTAGCGCCCTCCAGTCGCTGAAGTCGACGTGCACCGTAGTCCAGTGGGATCATCCCTTGGGCACTAGACTGATGGCTTGGGCTCGCCTTCGACCCCTCTCTAGACGAGCCCTTGTCGCAATAACTTCGTGAGGTACCTTACCCCGCTTTTGGCGGGGTTTCTGTTGGCTTCTTAGGGAGTGTTGAGGAAACCAACCATGACCAGAGACCATTTCTCTGCCCGTGAAATGCCTTTGCAGAACGACGATGTTGAAATCTGCAAGAGAATCTTCGATCGCATCTGTACTACCCATCACATAACGAGCGATGCTGAGCGCGACCAACTCGCAAGCCAGATCATCTATTTCTATCAGCACGGTGTCACCAACGAACAAAGCCTGGAGCGGCTAATTGCTAGCATCGCCGGCGATGAAAACATTGACGTGACCGAAACCTCGGTTCAGCTCACCGAAAAACAGAGACCAAGGTGATAGTTCGAATAAGCCCGCAATATTACGCCAGACGCGACGAAGATGGCAGCTGGTCGATTGTCGACACGGAGACGCGCAAGGTCGCTGTCATTGCTGAACGCTGCCGCTCGAACGCCTTGATGAAGCCACGGCCATGGAGATTGTCGATGCCCTGAGAAAGAGGCATCTGACTTCTGAAGAACCCGGCGGCACCTCCGCTGAAGGTGCGCGACCGTACTAATCCTTTTTAGCTAGTTTGCCGGCGTGCTGACTTTTGGCATCATTTTTACAGGGACTCAAAGGACCGTGATTCCCAGTGCAGCGGGAATTGAGATGAGCTCCCGCGGCACGAGGTGCGACAGGGCTCGCCATTTTTGAACCTTTTGGACGAGCCCTCGTCGTATTCTTCAGGTCACGGCAGCAGTTTCTCGGTACGCACTTCGGGTAGCATGCAGGCATCGCCTGTCACCGAGCGCACTTCCGAAGATCTCGATCAGGCAACAGGTTGGAGGTTTGCGAGGGCTTCGGCGATGCGCTGCGGCGCCTTGGGACGCGCGTACATCCGCTCAAGATAAGCTTTGAGATTTGGAAAGCCGTCAACCAGCCCATTTTCATTGCCCCAGTCCACAACATAGGCGGTGACGCAATCAGCGATGGTTATTTTGTCGCCGACGATGAACTGACGCCCGTCCATGTGACGCTCAAGTATTGCCGCCATTGCCATAAACTCCTCTCTGGCGAGAGCTATGTCTTCTGGCAGTCGTTTGTCTCCGGGATATATAAAGGTGTGCTTGGCGATCCGCCACAGCGGCTGTTCAAGTTCGGTCACCGCAAACATAGACCAGCGATACGCCCGCGCCCGCTCCCTTAGGTCGGCGGGCATAAGCCCTTTGGCACCATACTTCTCTGCTAAATACATGACGATCGCGGCGGATTCTGTAAGTACAAGGTCACCGTCAACCAGCACTGGGAGTTTTCCGGCGGGGTTGAGGCGCAGGAAGTCGGGGCGACGGTTTTCGCCAGCCAGGAGATTGACGGGAACAAACTCGAATTCCGCATCAAGCTCTTGAAGGGCCCAAAGTGCGCGAAGCGAGCGCGTCGGACCTAATCCATATAGTTTCATCATCTTGATTTCCTCAGTTTCAAAAAGACAGCGTCACGGCGTTGACAAGTGTGTAGGGGGTGGGAAGCATAACGCTTCGGCCACCTAGCCTGTCAGAACCGGGGCCCCGAGTGACCGATGTGATGTTTCTGGACATTTCCAAGTTGGAACTGCACCCCAGTCCTCGGCCGAGCGGTCGGAACGTTGTAATGGCCTGCGACAATCATCATGTTCATTCTCCTCCCATCATTGAATTCGTCGTCGCATTCCAAGGACGTTGGAGGAAAATCCGATCCGACAGCGGGTCACAAAAAAAGTCATCCGTGCTGCTTTCACGATATCCAAGGGGTGCAAGCGGCAAGGAACTTCTTTCACCGAGGCAATTCGACACCTTGGCGGCTTGATTGTGATTTCTCGGGACGAAGGAGGGTCGCGCTCCTAACTTCACGGTCCGTTCGACAATCCCGCACCTGCCCTGTCCTTCCGATCCTTGGCTTCTCCGGGCAGGGCAGGTGTTGCGGTTGCATTTGAAGCAAAAGTGTAACGAAGACATTTCGTATTTCCTGCTACCATTGCGTGATCGCGGTTCGTGCGGTTCCGGGCCGTAGAGAGCACGCGACGCCAAGGGTCCGAGCGACCGGCGGCAGGGCCGCTATGAGGGATTTTTTTGCCATCCGGGGCAGGCGCACGATCGCGGCGCGTGGCAGCGTGGATGAGATCGTTAGTTTGCAAGCAGACCTGTGGCCAGGTAACGGAAGGCCTGGGTGGCTTTCGGTAAGACATCTTTCGGATCTTCGCTGGCCGCAATCCAGAGAGCCGCATTGAGCGCGGCGCCATTCAGAAGCCGGGCGGCCGCCTCTGCATCCACTGGCTTCAAAATTCCTTGGGCGATCAGCCGCTTTACCGTCTGCTTTGTGGCCTGCAAGCAGTTGCTCTGACTAGGCCATTGCGATGGATCTCCGAGGACCGCTGGCCCGTCGAGCAGAACGATCCGCTGTACTTCGGGATCGAGCGCCATTTCGATATAGGCCGTACCCTCAGTAAGCAGCCCTTCCCAGGCGTTTTCCGCTCGGCCGCCGATCTCCTGCGCTCGCGAGGCCATTTCAGCGTCTATCTGGTTGACGACGGCAGCCAGAAGTCCACGCTTGTCCCCGAAGTTGTGATAAAGCGCTCCCCGAGTGAGGCCGACCTCGGCGGTCAGCTCGTCCATGGAGGCGGCAGCGTAGCCTTTTTCGGCAAATGCCTTTCGCGCGGCCGCAACCAGCTTTGCGCGGGTCTCTTCCATCATCTCGACGCGTCGCTTTGCCATCTGATGACTCCTGTTTTTCACATACGTGACGTATATGTATTGACATACGAGGCGTATGTCTGCTATTTGGCATACGTGGCGTATATCAATGATGCGACAGCCTGTGAAGCTCCGCAAGCAGCGTTTTGCTCATCGAGTGCCACCCACCAAGATGAAGAGAGATCGACACATGACGCAACGCGACGCAATTTTTCCTGCCGATAGGCATGCACTTTACCAAGCACACGGCTATTCAGCCGCGATCCGCTCCGGCGACCTCCTCTTCGTCTCCGGGCAGGTCGGCAGTCATTCCGATGGGACTCCCGAACCTGATTTCCGGCGTCAGGTCGAACTGGCCTTCGACAACCTAAGGGCAACACTGAAAGCGGCAAGCTGCACCTTCGACGATATTATCGATGTGACCACGTTCCACACAGATCCCGAAAACCAGTTCGAGACCATCATGGCCGTCAAAAACCAGATCTTCAGCAGTCCGCCTTATCCCAACTGGACCGCAATCGGTGTGAACTGGCTCGCCGGTTTTGATTTCGAAATCAAGGTCATCGCTCGCATTCCTGAAGCGGCATAAGCTACTTCCTACCAGAGCGGTTGCTCAAGCTTACAGAGCGTAGCAGGGCAGCCGGGGCTTTCGCTCGCGGCGGTGTTTGACGGTGTAAGCCGAGCAGATGCCGCCGGTGTCGCATGCAGCCGCACATTGCAAGAGCAGCCGTCATGTCCACCTGGGGGCTCGCGCTTTCTGCCGTCTCGCGCGAACTGAACCGGTCGAGAACATCCGGCAATACACGTGGCCCAACCGGCTCTCAAACCGCGTCTTCGACACTTATGAGGCGATCATCCGCGCCGCTTGCGGGGCCCGGCGGAGACATTTCGCGCAAACCACTACTATCACGTGCATCGAAATGAAGGCTTGGGACACATGTCGGTCAGCCGTCATGACCGGTGGTTTTGTTTGAAGGACCGCCTGCTTCTTTCACGAGGATGCCATCTGGGTGGCTGTCTGGACGTTGATCACCGCATCAGCGGCGAGGCCATTGAGAACATGCACTATGTGAAACCTGATTGGGAGCCGGCGAGCTATTGAATTCTCCTTCCGACGACACATATGGAGGCTACCACCCAAATGTGATGGCATCCTGCAGCGATCTTGTCGCGCGTTTGAAGCTGTCCGGGTCGGCGAAGGGCGCTCCCCGAAAGGGTCGAGCGCCCTTCGGATTTACGAGGTTCAGACATCTGGGAAGTGAGCGCAGGGGCCTCGGCCGAGCCGCCGGAAATTTCCCCACATACCACGCGCCCTATCCTACAACCGACTGCATTCGGCCAGAGGCTGTACGGCTTGAGGTACAGTGGGCGTCGGCTGAATGACGTTGGGCGAACGGGTCTGTGGCGTTGTCCTTTGTTGGATCGTATTGAATCGGTCAGTGGCGGCGTATGCCTCGTCCTCAACAGATTTCCAGTCTCTCAAATACCGTATGGAAAAACTACGCGTTCCCCAGTCCCGAAACTGCTGAACATGCTTAAGCTCATGAACCCATAGCCCAGGATCGTTTGCTCCAGCTTCATCTCTGAAAATAACGGTGTCGATCAATGTAACCGCGTCTGCATCGCCATATCGCATGGCCAGGTCTGCGAGGTTCAGGGGGGCGCTATCACCAATTTTGAAAGCCACCATGTCATAGATCTGCTCATCGTAAAAGTTTCCGAGCGCTTGACGAAGCGCCGGCGGCATTGGCATCACTCCGCTGGAGCGGGCAGTATTTCGTGATGCGGTGATCCATTGCTCCAATGCCGTAGCTGCGGTCAAGACTTGGGCTTCCGAGCGAACGCGATCCAATTCCTTTCCAATATCCGCGATCTCCCAGCCGATGCGGCCAAAGATATTTGGCACGTCGCTTTGTGCATTGCCCGCTTCTCGCTGGGCGTTGCGCAGAAATTGTTCGGGATGGCCGATGTCGCCAAGCCGAGCCCACGCGACAGCAAACGACACAGTGAGTAATAAAATCGTCATTGTCATCATGACGCACGTTCTCGTGAATTTGGCCACCGACAACAGCTCGGCACAATATCACAAGACGCTAATGTTAGCACTTGCGCACTAAATCTCGCCGGTTCGCCAATTCTGCTCGAACGCTCGCGCCCGTCCTATTGGAGGCTCGCATTCGTATCCCGGCTGCGGGGCTGCCCTAGCATACTCGTTGTCGCACCATGGCGGCGTTAGGATCGACACCGGGCCAAGGCCGAGCAGGCTAGGAAAGTGCGGTACGTCGCCCATCTCGCCAGCGATCAGGTATTAGATTGGCGGAGGCCGGATCCCGCGGGATCGTCCAAAGCTTTCGGCACGGCCGCGAGATCTCTATGAGCCGGATCGGTACGTCGACACGCTGAAGGTCAATCGCAGAACCGCCATTGATCCACAGGCATCGACCCTGAGTGTCGCAGCATCGTGAACCATTCCTTGCCCGGCACTGTTTGAATCCAGTTGCTTTCTTGCCCGCCGAATCTCGCGTGTAGTCTCCCTGATCAATAACCGAACTGGCTTCGACAGGATCGATCCACCTTCTGACATGGCTGCTTTGCTATGAAACGGAGCTACAACGGCATCTGTCAAAAGTCGCGCGGAGGTCCACTCCATCCACACCATCATGTGCTGCGATGGCGATTATCCGGGTTAGTGGCTCTTTGCCATTCCATTCGTCCCCGACTGCGATATCAACTCGCTTGCCGACAACCT
Organism: Rhizobium sp. 007; assembly: GCF_015353075.1. Taxonomy (NCBI): domain Bacteria; kingdom Pseudomonadati; phylum Pseudomonadota; class Alphaproteobacteria; order Hyphomicrobiales; family Rhizobiaceae; genus Rhizobium; species Rhizobium sp. 007. The sequence goes on from NZ_CP064188.1 coordinate 563,048, forward strand.
GAAGAATGACCCGTCGGCCCGGTTCTTCGGCCGTATGCACCACGCCTTTGCATCGGTAGACGCTGGCAGGAAGCTTGCGCACCGCTTCCCGCAATGGTTCCAGGGAAAGTGGCGCGTACGTCTCGTAGCTCCATGTCTTGAAGGCTTGCAAGTGGTCATGCCGATGGCCGTGGGCGCTATGCTCACAATCATGTCCATTACAGTCGTGAGGATGGCTGCTCTGGTCACGAGAAGATGTGCCATCGAGCCGGGAGGGATCGAATCGACCCACCGATAGCAGGATTTCCAAAGGCACGTCGCCGCGGGATGTCTGGACGAGCCGATAGCGGTGGAACCGGTCGTCGAGCCATGCCTTGATCCGCTCGATCTCCTTCTGGGTGACAAGATCGACCTTGTTGAGGATGAGCATGTCTGCAAATGCCACTTGGCGGAGCTTTAGTTCCATCATCTCCGGTGCAGCAAAGATCTGCTCTGCGTCCACGACGCACATGATGCTGTCCAGCCTGATGCGGTCGCGCATATCTTCGTTCATGAAAGCCAGTGCGATTCCGGAAGGATCGGCCACCCCGCTGGCCTCGAGCAGGACGTATTCGGGCTTTTCAGGACGAGCCATCACCTGCGTCACCGCTGCGACCAGATCCTCGCGGATGTTGCAGCATACACAGCCGTTGGCGAGATTGATGATATCCCCGTCGCTTTCAATGCCGACAACCAGCTCGGCGTCGATGTTGATCGAACCGAAGTCGTTCACCAGCACCGCGACCCGAAGGCCGTGACCGCCATTGAGAATACGGTTCAGGAGTGTCGTCTTGCCTGCTCCGAGAAAGCCAGTGAGGACGGTCAACGGCACCGCCTGCGCGGCAGATTGCTGGGGCGCGCAGAACGACGCCGCTTCGGTATCGCCTGGCGGGAAGATGATGTCGCGATCCATCGCTACTCCCTGCTTCCTTCAATAGCGTCGATGATGGCCTGGATATGCGCAGCCTTTTCCGACAGCTTGGTCTGGGCCTGTTTTGCCTTCACCAGAGCCATTTCGCGGACATCGATGGTATAGTCCCTCGGGTAATCCTTCTTCGGTTCGCGATACACATCCGGTGGGTAATATTTCTTGGGGTCGATGTCCCCGTTGAGAGTTTCCGGCTCCAATTGATCAGCAAGCGGATTTCGCGGATTTGGAAATGTAACCTTCAGATTTGTCGGCGTCAGGCCGAATAGCTCAACGGCCTCGGCAGGGCTCGGACGTGTCATGTTGCCGGAATCGGGAATTGCTGCCTTGCGCGACCAAATTGCATGCTTTGTAACATTGACGACCACGACGTCTGGCGCGCCGAACTGGAACAGCCCGTTATAGTGAACACGGATCCCGGCCGTAATCTCCGGGATCAACTCCTCGTCGTAAGTCGTATGCGTGACCATCGCGAGGCGCGGCTGGATCTTGTCGAACATGTAGCCCACCGCGTAATGGGGGCTGTGAGCCTGGTCGATCGTCGTACTCATGATGACTGACGGCATGCCCATTTTCATCGCCTGGAGATTGGCCGTGTCCGGCTGCACCTCGGTCACAAATACGTCCACCCCCTTCGCCAATTCCAAAGTGCGTTCGTCCGGTCGACCGTCGCCGGTCCAGACGAACGATAACCCGTTCCAGTCGAGCCTGTAGGCCGAGGCGCCGTCCTTGGTGTGCGATCGCCGCCAGTGACGGATGGTCACGCCATCCTTGTCGTAGCAGACGCCGTTGTCGTCCCGGAAATCGAACTCGTTGACCTCGACCTCGTAGCCGTCGCCGATCGGACAGGCGTTGAAGGAGTCCGTATGCCAACGCGTCATCATCTTCATGCCCTCGATCATCGTCTTGATGCCGTCCTCGGGCGTACGGCCAGATGGACCATGCACGCGCAGCGGCTTCCAGCGCCCCATCCAGGGGGCGAAAGCGAATAGATACGGCAGGTCCGCGTAGTGATCCACGTGAAGGTGAGTGAAGAAGATGTCGTTGACCACCGACAACGGCACGGCCATCGCAATGATGTTGCGCACGCAGCCGGAGCCGAAATCAAAGAAGAACCGCTTCCCGTTTCCGAGCTCCACCATGATGCAGGTGCCGGCCTGTGCACGGGTGACCGGGATCGGCGTACTGCCGATGAAGGAAATCCGCATCTCATCGGGTCCGAGCTGTTCCTGGCCCGGATAATAAACGTTGTTGCTCGCTAGGCCCGGGGTGGGTCGGTAGTAGGGTGGGAGCGTGATCCCGCCGCTCGGCACCCCACCATAAGGGTTTTTCGCCTGGGCCGCGGCTGGTGTTTCCTCAGCCGTTTGCGCCGATGACACGGTAGCCGTTGACAGAGCCGCGGCTCCGGCCAGTCCTGCTGCCTTGAGTGCCTCGCGGCGACTTATCGGCCGCTGACCAGCGCCAGCTTCATTGCGTATGATCTTTTCTTCTGTTGTTTCCGGTTTCATGGCGCGTTTACCTCACCGATCGAAGCCCTCCGGGACGGGTTCACAACCTCAGCCTTGAGGCAAAACCCTAGCAGTAGTACACACCGGCCGCGCAGCGACGCACCGTGCGCCGTGCCACCCCGGCGACGCTCACTGGGGTACGGGGTCGTCCAACCCTCGCCTCGCTGGTCGCCACAAAACTGTGCACGCCCGGAATTGAAAGCTCCGATCCCAGTTCCAGCCCGAACAACGCCACCATCCCCGCCAGCACGGCGATTTTGAGTTTCGTCGATATGTTCATTTGGCCTCTCCTACGACAAAGTTATCTGGAAGCTCGTCGATATCGATAAGTTGCTTCGGGTCGTCGACCTTCTTGGCGTCCGTCGGGGGCTTAAAGCTGAAATCCTCCGCGTCCAATTCTGCACCGCTCTTCCATTCGCTGAACTGGACGCTGTATTGTGGCCCCTGGTCTATTTGACTGGACGTGATGATATATTTGCATGGGTACGGGTGCTCCCCTTGGGCGATCCATATCTGCCAGTCGATGTCCTTCGTCCGAAACGCGAGATGATCGCACTCAGTGCCAGCAATCACACCGCTGCCGAGATCCTTCACATCGACAACGTCGCGCATCAACTCGTCGTAGACGTTTGACTGAAGTAAATCAGCGCCCGGTACGGGAAGGTGATGCTTCGTTCTCAACTCCTCGATCAGATTGTCGATCGAACCGGGCACTTCGAACTGGGTGTAGAGATTGACGTCCTTGCCCATCAGCGTCAGGGACTTTCCGTCGAAGGTTATCTCGACATCGGCAAACCCGCCGAACCGTGTGGCGCGAATCTTGTCGGGACGAGCCATTCCCACCTTGCCTGAACTCGCCAATTGCAGTTTCTGATGTTCTGTGGTGACGACCTCGAAACTGGTATCGTAGGCGAACGAGACGGTTTTTTGTCCCGCCAGATAGTCGGACATCGCTTTGACCAGCTCCTTGGCCTCCGCTTCGCCAGCCTTTGCGTTCGAACCCGTTCCAGACACAATGATCAGTGCCAGCATAGCCGTTTGCGCTATCGTCCTCATCGAGGTAGCCTCCCTTGAACGTTCGTCAGGTATCGACCTGATCCGGATTCATTTTGTGCATCTGTGGTTGAGGCGGAACGACGCAATGGCCGCCTGACCTCGGACCCAGACCCCGAGATGGTTTCCCCGACCACATTTAGCTGAACGCATCACTGGCACAACACCAGTTCAGCGTGTATATCTTGAGCAGTGAGAGGTCACCCAGGCATGTAGGCAGGCTAATCAAACCCGCCACATATTTGGCAGCGGCTTTAGTTGCTCCCCATTGGCCGAAACGCCCACAATATAAGCATCTGCTACTAAACGTACTCCGCAAATGCAGCTCCGTCCATAGGCTGTTGCCGACATTCCTCGGCCTCGGTCGAGAGGAATGGGTGAAGCGCTTAAAATCGTTATCCACCCGTCGAGGCGAGCGGCGGCATCGCACACACGAGCAGTGCGACCCGCAAAGCCGATAGCCTGTTCAAGGCGCAGGTGAATACCAAATCGGCGATGTGTAGGCGCGCTCCTGGATTTCCATCTTGGCTTCCGGCGGCACTTTAATGCCGTAGTATTTGGCGTCATGGGCGGTCCATCGCGGCGTCGGGATCTCAAGCACCCGGCCGTAGTAGAAGGCGCTTTGCGCGGGGTCGAATTCCGGGTCGGTCCAGACGGCGACCAGTTCGGGCGCTCCGATCGTGTTCTTCCACGTCGCATTGTTGATGTCGACCGTGGTACCCACCGCTGGCAGCTTGCCGTCGACGCCGGGCTTGCGGTCGCCCGACCAGGCGACGTCATAGATCTTTTCATGGACGTTGCCGGCGGCGTCGACCCAGCCCTTGACGATCTGGTAGCGGTCGAGGTTCGCGCCGATCGGGTCTTTGAGGGCGGCAACCAGGAAGGTCGGTGCCTTGCCTTCGGGCGCCGACACCAAGTCGCCGCCCATCGGCACGCCCTTGAGATAGCCGGCGATGGCCGGATTTCTGGTGTTCGCGTCATCGGCGTTGAAATCCCATCCGCCGAACAGGCGCACCGCCATGCGTGGACCGGTTGTGGCATAGGTTTCGCGCCGCTCCATCGCATCCCACAGGGATTCGCGCGTGTTCTCCATGGCCCAAACGGCTGCATAGCCCGACGCGGAAACCTCCCAGTCCATGATCTTCACGCCGGTCTGCTTGTTATCGATGAACGCGGCGGTGGTGCGCTGCCGGCTCGGCTCCTGGGGCACTGTTTTGCCGAAGAAATTGTCTTCCTCCATCGCGCTCAGCGAGGTGTGCGCGTCACTGCTGCCGATCAATCCAAACTTGTAAGGATTGACCCCGAGTTGCCTGTCAAGCTTCAAGCCGTTTTTCAGCGCCGAGCGCGCATATTCGAACTCCAGCATCTCCTTGGTCTTTGCGACGCTTCCGTCGAGGTTTCCCTTATCCCATCGCTCGAAATCGGCGAACTCATCGTTCGGCGACAGGAAAGGATGCGCCTCGCTATCGCCCTTGGTCTGCGTCGCCTCGTAGAGCCGTTCCCACTTCAGGCGGGTTTCGGCATATTGGCTGTCGAGTCGCTTTCCCAAAGCCTCGACGATCGGAAACATCGTGCCGTTGCTTAGGTTGCCGTTGTGCGCAATGGCCAGCACGTTTCCGCCGGTCTTGCTTTCGTAGGCTTCCATCCACTTCCAGAGGTCGACCGGATTGTCGCTGCCCATGGGAGGATAGACCGTAAACGGTTCAACCTGGCTCGCCTTGTCGCCATTGTCGCGGAAGATGACGTTGCGATGCAGATTGTTGCCGTCGGTATTGGATGTCCATTCGTAGCCGATGAAAGCGGTGAAGCGGCCCGGATCGTTGTGCTCCTCTGCCGCGGCAATAGTTTCCTGCCAGGCGCCCCGATAGGCGGTCGTGCCGGGAAAGTACATCAGATCCTTGGGAAAGGTTCCATGGGAAAACGCGACGATGATCTCAATCGCTGCATCGGCCCCCTTGCCAGATTGAATCATGTCGTACCATTTGCGGCCGGTCGGATCGGCGAGCATCGCAGGCTTGCCGGCAAACAGGTCGGGGAAGAAGCCCATATTGTCGGAATGATCGGCAACGACGAGGAAATCGAGCGGTCGCGACAGCTTTGCGGGCTGGCCAGTGGACGATGTGACCTCCTCGCCCCTGGCGAAGCGATAGGCGTCCCTTGGTCCCAGCCGGGCGCCAAAGGCGCCCGCGTCCATAGAGAAGGACGTATGCAGATGCGTGTCGCCGAAAAGCGGCCGCGTCGGGAACTTTCGGCCCGCATAGGGCGAGTAGGGCCGCTTGGTCGGATAGAGCTGGTCGGCGGCATCCTTGTTGAGAGTTCCAGAATCGAGGGCTGGCGTGTCGTCCTGCGACACGGCGGGTGAAATGCCTGTCAGGGCTCCGACAAGGATGGCGGCCGAAGCAAGCAGCAATAGGTGATAGGTTTTCATTGTTTCCTCCATATTATTCGGTTGGTGCATCCCAAGCCAATTGTTCCCTGGAAATGCTCATCGGAAATCATCGGGCGGAGCGAGCCCACCCTCGAAGCTCCCGCCTTCATCGGCCCTTGAAAGGTATGCGGCGACTGCAAAATGCGATGCTTCGTCGAGCCCGACGCCAGCATTGAAGATTTCACGCAGTCGGGGCACGAAACGCGTCACTTTCCAGGCGAACAGATCATTTGCGACATAGCCGGCAAGCTCGGGATGAACCGCCAGCAAACGTCCATATGCATCGATGATCGATGGCTGCAATTCGACTGCCCCGCCTGTTCCCTGTACCGACAGCGCCTTCACAATTTCGAGCAACTCACTGTCACTTCGGCCCGGTTTAACGAAATATTCTTCCGCAAGCCGCGTCACTCCGTTCGCGCCCGTCATCTCGATGAGCGCGGTGGCATAAGCAGCGAGATTGGTCGTCAGCCCATACTTCGCCGCGGTCTTCAGTTTTGCGCGCACGAAGGCGATGTCGTCCGGTCGGTCAGACGTGCCGAGCATGAGGATGTAGAGCCCATGCCATTCGACATGAAAGAAGTCGTTGACGATCCGATAAACTTCATCTCGCCCCACATTTGTTTTGAGATTGCGCAGCGTTGCGTAAGGCGCGCGCCCAACCTCCAGAAAAGCCAGCTCCGCGAGCCTGCGATCTTCGTGCCGAAGGTAAGGGGCGAAGAATATCGCGCGTTCGGCTGGCGTCTTCGAGCCCGCATCCCAATCGGCGAGTTGGCGCATAACACCTTGATACTCGCTGCCCGCCAGCCCTAAGGCCCTCCAGATTCCGTCGGGGCGGTTTTGAACGAGAATGACCCGAAGCGTCGAATTGAGCCTGAGGGCGCGGCCTGTCATCGAATCGAGGAACAGAGGGATTGCGCTGCCGTCGTAGTGTCCCTTGAATGTTTCCTGGACCACGTAGGAGAAAGGCTTTGCCGGATTCTCGCCGGCAAAAACCGCCGTACCACTTCCAATGACCTGATCGGCATTCGTCTCTTGGGGATAGGGCAAGCAGAGCACGCAGGCGTGAGCGGGCGTCGGAACGACGAGGAACGCAGCAGCAATCATGGGCATCAGCCAGGCCAGGATGGCGCTCATTGGCCCGCGAGCTGCAACTAACGCGAATGAGGTGTCCATGTGCCATCCCCCCTGATGATCTTAGAACGCCGCGACCCTTTCGATGACCCAGAACATAGCGATCGTGCCGATGGCGTATGGCGGCACGAGGTTAAGCCAGGCAGGCAAAGGCCGCTTGGCCAATCGGATGAGCGCGACAAGTGCAAGCACCGCTCCGATGAAAAGAAGCTGACCGATCTCCACCCCGACGTTGAAGAAAAGCAGCGCCAATGGAATCTGTCCCACTGGTAATCCAATCTCACTCAGGGAACCGGCAAAGCCGAAGCCATGGAGAAGCCCGAAGGCGAAGGCCACCAGCCAAGGTGCTCGGGCAGAAAGACGTCTGCGCCCCTGTCGAACGTGAACGATCTCGACCGCGACAAAGGCGATCGACAATGCGATCACGGCCTCCACAGGCGGCGAGGGTACATGAACAAAGCCGAGCGTCGCCAGCGCCAGCGTGATGCTATGGGCAACCGTAAATGAAGTGACGGTCTTTACGAGCAGCCAGTTCCCTTGCGTGATGATGAGAAGGGCAAGCACGAATAGCAGGTGATCGAATCCAAGCAGAATGTGCTCAATCCCGAGCGTGAGGTAAGTGGCGGCCACCATCCCGCGGGTTTGTGCCACAGGAATGGTGGCTTCCGGCGCGCCGGGCGTTAGCCGCGCGACCCATGGCCCGCCCCCGGCAAACTCGACCCTCACCAGCGCGTCTGTCATGGTGCTCCGTAGCCCGTCGATCAAGACCTTTTGGCCCTGGAGCGGCTCGATCGTCCGCATGCGCCAGGTCTGAACCATGGCGTTGCCAGTCGGGCGCGAGACGATCGGCGTGATGTTCTCAATCTTGCCCGAGAATACCGCAGAAAGCGCCAGCCTTGCGTCGCCACGCATCGGCGTCTTAAGTAGAACGCTGAACTCGTTGGGCATCTCCTCGCGGAGTTCGAGGTAGGCGGGACGTACTTCATGTGCGGAGGCAGCGACCAGCGACAGAAGGCCAATGCTGAGTGTCAACAGCACTAACACTGCGCTGTAGTTCCAGATCCGCCTCATGGTGCTGCCGCCATGTCAGCGACACGGTCCGCACCGAGCAGTTCCTTCACGCTATCATCGAGCACGACTCCGTACTTCTCGCGAAGTCGAGCAATGTAGTCCCGATTTGCGCCTTTTTCTTTCTCACGTCGCCATTCCTGCAGGACCTCATCGCGAACCTCCTCAAAGGGGGGCTGCCTCCCGGCGCTGCTGTCAGCTATCGAGACGAGATGAAAGCCGTATCCAGATTTGACCGGCTCGCTCCACATTCCGGGCTTGAGGGCGAAAACCGCCCGCGCAAAATCCGGCCCGAACATGCCGGATACTGCCTGCTCGTCTGCATCGCGGACTTCGGCGTCAAGCAACAATCTGTCGCCAAGCATCGCCGCAAGCTCGGTATCGCGCGCGCTCTTTAGCTCCACAAGCGCCGCCTTTGCATCCGAGGAGGCGTCGTTGCGCAGCGCCGGGTTGAAGAAGATTTGCGTGAAAGACACCCGCGCGCCCTTTTGGAAGCGGGCGGCGTTGGCCTCATAGAATTGCCGAAGCTCTGCTTCCTTTGGCTCGATGAGAGCCGAGGTATCCTCGACTATGAACTTCAGCTTTTGTGCCAGACGGCGGCGCACGACCGTGTCGTTCCTGTCAAGGCTCATTTCCCGCGCCTCGCGGGCGAGCAGCTCCTCGGACACGAGATCGGCGACAAGCTCTTGCAGCTCCTGAGTACTCGGTGCGCGAAGCCACTGGTTGGCCCAGGTCTCCTTCAACCACCGTACCTCGCCTTCACCAATCCGGACCGGTTCGAGGCCGCTGGCATCGGTCTCGTCGCGGTCCAGCCATGCGTATCCGGCAAACAACAACGCTCCTCCGACGACGAAGTGGAGCAGTGGTTCCCTGAGGAGGTTCACGGGACATCCCTTCAGATGCAGGATTGCTCACGAGGCATTGTCAAAGGCAGGATCAAGAATATTCGAAACCGCTGAAATACTGATACGGTTTGCTGTGTTTGGCAAGACGATAGTCCCCAACGACGACGAACCGCAGCACGGGGGCTTCGATGAGCGGAGGGTTCGTGGGAGAAATGAATAACGCGACCTATCGACCACAGCTCGCCATGTTGAAAAACAGCAAAAACAGCGACAGCAGCCGACCGGCACCCGAAAGCTGGCGCCCTTGATGTTTATCAAGCTACCAAGAGCTGCATTGGTCGCACAGTGCAATTTTTTACGACCGATGTAACAGTAAGTTACTTAGCATTTTACTGATATTCGGGCAGCTTGTGTCGTAGGGGAATCTCGGCTGGACATCCAGGGGCAAGTCCATCGCCGATGAGTGAGGGATGATCATGAAGGCTACTTTGGTATGTACGGCCATTCTGTGCGCGGGCTTAGGAATCGCATCTCCCGGCCGCACGGCGGACATCACGCCGCTAGCGCCGGAAGCCAAAGCGATCGAAAGCCCTAGCGGATGGACGTTCACCGTCGCGCCTTACTTCTGGGGCGCCGGGATTTCCGGCGACATCGGGCAGTTCGGATTGCCGGAAGTTCAGGTGGACGCTGACTTTGGCGACATCTTGAAGAACCTGGACTTCGCCTTCATGGGGGCGGGTGAAGCCCGGTACGAGCGGTTCAGCATTTTCGGCGACATTATCTACACCAAGCTCGGAGCAGACGGGAACACCCGAAACGGCATCCTGGCCGACAGCGTCGACGTGACGTCGAAGGTGTTCTCGGGCCTTGTGGGTGTGGGCTACTCGGTTCTCGAAGATCAAACAGGGCACCTAGACGTCGTCGGCGGGATCAAAGTGTGGTCGGTCGACACAACCATCTCATTCAACGGCGGCCTCCTCGGCGGGATCGAAGCGAACGACAATGCGACCTGGGCCGATGCCGTCGTCGGCATCAGGGGCAACTATTTCTTCACACCGGAAATCTATCTCACCGGATGGGGGCTCGTCGGTGGAGGCGGCGCCGACGTTGACTGGGACGTGGCCTTGGGGGTCGGCTACAAATTCAATGATGCGATCTCGGCAGTCGCGGGCTACCGTGCGCTGGGCGTGAATTACGACAACGATGGCTTCGTCTTCGACGTCGTCGAGCAGGGTCCGATTCTGGGCGTAGCATTCCGCTTCTAAGCTGCGCCCACGGGGTCGCCGCCAGAAGAATTGGACACTTCTTTCGTTGGGTACCGGCCGTCTGGGACGACTGATCGCTGTTAGGGCCGCACTCGACTAGGGCGCGAACTCATAGGTTCATGAATCCACGCCCTGGTCACCTGAATCCGAAGTTCGTGTCATAAGGAGTGGGGCAGAGCTATCCGTGAGTTCTGCGGCCTAGACCAGCGTGGTTGTCACGTTCGCGTGCTGAGCCCTGGATTGCGTTCAACAAGGGCTAGGCAATGTAGTCTCGGTAGATTCCCGAGAGGTCGGTGCTCTTGTCATGGTAGTTGCACCCCCATGTTCCTTCAAGGTTCCTGCCGCAAAGCAGGGTGACGCAGAAACTCTGCAATCCGGACGCAAATCTAAGAACACCGCCATTCGTCACCGTCCCAGAGCGTGCGAAGGTGAGACGAAATCAATTGGATAGGGTAGGGGTTAACCAAAGTGGTTTGCGCCCTTACCCATAGTTGCTGTCATCACGGATGCCTGCGCCAGAAAGAGGAGCCAGTAAGGCGGCAGTAAGAGAAGACCGGTTCTGCGGCTCCCGTCATGGTGCGCTTATCGACGTCTTAGGCGCGATCGATAGGACCGCGTTACCCTCACCCGGCTCGTTCCTGCCATGCCCCCACAAGGAAAGAGCGATAGAGCCCGCAGCGAAAAGAATGGATATGACCGATAGCCAGTCCTTCCGGAGAGTGACGCCACCAACGCTCGTAGATTGAATGTCTGCCATGTCTGCCCCTTTGCCCGTATCCCTCCCATGGCGTGAAAGTTAGACGGTTAGCTGCGCCTAATGAACACGCCAGAATGGCGCCCACGGAACACATTAGGTCAATTAGTATGGACTAAAAAGCTGTCCCTTTTGGTTCGCTCTTGGTTGCCTTTCAGTTCGCTTTGGTACGCCTTTTGGTTGACTCTATCGGTCCTTTTAGCGCTGCCTGAACGGCCAAGAGCAAAGACTTCCGAACCTCAACGAAACTACTATACTTTTTCGGATGTCCCACAGTCTGCGCCAGCTGGCCGAAGTTTAAGGCCGCCTTTTAGGCCCGGAGGTCTCGAACCTTACGATATTGGAATTCATCGAGGTGGATGCCTATCCTGCTCCGATGCGGACGACTGCGCTTTTCCAAGAATCCCGAAAAGCCACGCCAGGCCGGCATCCATCATCGCGACTTTGGGCGCGACAGCATTGAGCCGGAAGCGCGGGAGTGGCAGAGGGGCTTCGACAGTGACGACTCCGAAGTGTGCCGCATGGATCGCGACAAACCGCCTTGGCAGTGCAGAGATCAGGTCGGTCCCGGCAATGGCAGCGAGCGCGAACATAAAATTCGGAACCGTCAGTGCAACGCGCCGTGAATAGCCTTGCTTCGCCAAAGCTTCATCGACGAAGCCATGAGGATCGCCGGTGAGTGAGACCACCAGATGCTGCATCTCGCAATATCGCTCCGGAGTAGGATCAATTGCGAACGGGTGTCCGGCGCGCATTGCGACGACAAAATCCTCCTCATAGAGGACGCGTGAATGAAAGCGCGTCGGGATGTACTCAGAGGGGACGACCGCGATGTCCATCGCGCGAACCTCCAGATCAGCAAAGGCGTTGCGCCATGCGCGCTCGGGCGAAGTTTCTCCCGGAACGGGAAGCAATTGACGCACGCCGAGGTCGATATTGGGCGCGGTACGCCGCAGTTCGTCGAGAAGCGAGGGCAGGAACACCGCCGAGACGCCGTCAGGAGCCCCGATCGTGAACCGGCGCGCGGAGCTCGCGGGATCGAACGGTTCAGCCGTCGAAATGACGCTCCTCACCCGGGCCAAGACCTCCGCGATCGGCGCCGAAAGCTCTACCGCGCGCGCCGTCGGCACGACACCCTTGGGCGTTCTAAGAAATAGCGGGTCGTTCAAAAGCCGGCGCAGTCGGCCGAGTCCGTGGCTGACCGCCGAAGGCGAGAGGTTCAGCCGATCGGCGGCCCGACCGACATGCCGTTCGTCCAGCACGACCTCGAAGAGGACGAGAAGGTTGAGGTCCGTGCGCGATAGGTCAATTAGGTTCAGCATATTGGTGAAATAATATCATTAGATTCAGTATCCTTGAAGTGCTCTCCTGAGCAGGCGAGGCGGCATACGGTTGCCCCGCACTGGTGGAAACAGACAGGAGTGAACTGCATGTCAGCCACGCGACGTCCCATTCTCGACGCAAAAGGCATCGGCCCCGCATTCTCGCAAATCGCCACGAGCGCTTCCCTTAAGGGTGGTGAAGGCTGCGGTCCCGGTGAGGCGATCGCAGAGCTTATCCGACAATCCGCGGAAGCGAACGCCGCGCTCATGCGCGGCGACATCGACGGATACCGTGCGCTGAACCCTCACACGGACGACTATGTGCTGATGTCTCCATTCGGCGGCACACCCACGCGCGGTTCGCAGATGACGGATGAACGCTGGGAGGCGGTCGGCCGCTTCTTCAGGAACGGCACGTTCGAGCAGGAAGTGGTCGAAACCTACGGTTCAGTCGACATTGCGGTTCTTGTGATCATCGAACGATGCCATGTCGAGGTCGGCGGCCTGCCATCCCAGGATTGGCCGCTGCGTGTTACATTGGTCTACCGCCGCGAAGGCGTCGAATGGCGGTTGGCACATCGACATGCCGATCCTCTTGTCAACGGCGTCAGCCTGGAACAGGCAGCCGCGCTTGCTCGCGGCGAAGCGCCATAACGATCCACGCTTATAGCTCCGATGCTGGCTTTTTCGCGCTGGATCTGGCGGGCAAGGCGGCTCATCCCTCCAGTGCCGCTCTTAGCGTGCAGTCGCATGAGTTAGCCAAGGGAGCGCGGTGGAACGAAGTCAGAATTTAACCGTTGAACTTGCGGCAGCAAGACGCGGAGGAAACACAATGGGTATCGAGCAAGCCCCGACAGAAAAGGGAAAGCAAGCCGCACGCGGACTGAGAAAAAGCACCGCAAAAGAGGAAAAGAAAGTCGAAGCCCAAAAGGGTTCTGATCTTGCAAAGGGGGCAGAACGCTTTGAGGAACGCTCGAAAAGCTCCGACGGCAAGAGCGCGGGGAAAAAACAGCGCCTCTGAGCAGATCGGCTTTTTCGTAAATCAGTATGCTCTTTGCAAAAACAGGCTTTAGCCTGCGCCCTCATGGTGCGGGAAAGCCGGTGTGTTCGAGCGATTGCATTGCCTAAAAGGCAAGGGAAAGCTGTGGCTGCTCCGCCGGTGTCTTGAGTACGAGCGAAGCCAGCGTAACGCCGAGAAGCCGAATGCCCTTCCGTACGGGAAAGATCGATGGAAGCAACAGATCCATTGTTCGCTCGAGTTCGGCAATTGATGCAAGCGGGGCGGGCCCTGTCTTGCTGCGGGTAATTTGCGTGAAGTCGGAGTATTTCACTTTTAAAGTCACCGTTTTTGCGGCGATTCCGTTTGCCTCACAGTAACCCCAGATCTTTTCGATCAGCGGTTGGACGCCGTTGCGAGCAAGCTCATAGGCACGAATGTCCTCAGGAAAAGTATCTTCCGCCCCGACCGATTTGCGGACCCGGTCCGGTTTAACTTGTCTTTGGTCGATGCCCCGCGCGATGCCGTAAAAGTATGGTCCTGACTTTCCGAAATGTTCGAGCAGGAACTCTACGTCTTTGCTGCGGAGGTCAGCGCCTGTTTCAATGCCGAGACGGCGCATCTTCTCGGCCGTTGCCGGTCCAACCCCATGGAACTTCTTGACCGGCAGCCCCTCGACAAACGAGGGACCGTTCTTCGGGGTGATCACGAACAGTCCGTCGGGTTTGCGCTGGTCGGATGCCATCTTCGCAAGGAACTTGTTGTAGCTGACGCCGGCCGAGGCCGTCAGGCTGGTCACTGCCTTGATCTTCGCGCGAATCGCTTCCGCGATCTCCGTTGCGATCTCCATGCCCTTCAAATTCTCAGTCACATCGAGGTAGGCCTCGTCGAGCGACAGGGGCTCGATGATAGGGGTGTATTCGGCGAAGATTTCACGGATTTGCAGCGAGACCGCCTTGTAAACGTCGAAGCGCGGCTTCACGAAAATCAGGCCCGGGCATTTCCGTTTGGCCGTGATCGAGGGCATTGCGGAGTGGACGCCGAATTTGCGGGCTTCGTAGCTACGGGCTGCGACCACGCCTCGCGCCGCCGAACCGCCGACGGCGACGGGCATGCCGCGAAGGTCCGGATTGTCCCGTTGCTCCACGGAGAAGGCATCCATGTCGATATGGATAATCTTGCGCGGACGCTCCGGCCGCAGGTTATCGTCAGCGGCAGTCATCATGGGTCGATCGCCGGCTCCGTATTGACGATGATGTGATAGATGACCGGTGCGAAAGCAGGGCCGGCCCGCCGGCTCATTGCGATGTTGCAGGCATTGGACATGCGTTGGTCATCGACTCAGAATTCCTCGGACGAAACTTCCAGCATCTGGCGTTCACATTCAAGTCTGCTCGTTAAGAGAAGGACGATATCAGCTAAGTGTAGGACGAATAACTGCGCGCTGTCAGTGACGCCGGCGCCGGAGTGTCTCGCTGACCCCATATCCTGAGATCACCCGTTTGCGCGATCGGACCGGCCGAGCTCATTGGCATATTTGTAGACGAGGCGCATTCTTCACGCCCGGGCGAGCCGATCATGCGACCGCGCCGGACATCGATGCGTTGGCAATCTCGTCGGAATTTTCGGCGAAATGAAGAACCGGAGGATTGCAGAGCCTTCTGAATGGTTCATTCTAAACTTCGGGTCTGCTCCACTATACCCGATGATTAAGGGGGTTAAACCTCACGCATGATAGAAAGGTCCGAGCTTTCCGCCCATTGTCGGCAGCGATCCAATGGATCCCAGACCCAAGCTCGGCCGCGACCTGATCATAGCCGTCCAAGCCTTAGTCTATGAACGATCGCGGCCTTGGCGTTCGCAATCAAGTGAAACACCAGACCCTTAGGGTCCCAGAAGGGAGGAATACTATGAAAATAGTCGTCATCGGTGGTACCGGCCTCATTGGGTCAAAGACCGTCACACGCTTGCGTGCCAGAGGCCACGAAGTGCTCGCAGCTTCGCCGAATTCAGGCGTCAACACGCTGACGGGAGAAGGCCTGCCGGAGGCGCTCGCTGGAGCCGAAGTGGTCGTTGACCTGGCCAATTCGCCCTCGTTTGAAGACAAGGCCGTACTCGAGTTCTTCGAGACGGCCGGCAAAAACCTGCTCGCAGCGGAAGCCAAGGCTGGTGTGAAGCACCACATCGCGCTTTCGGTCGTAGGTACAGAGCGTCTCCAGGAGAGCGGCTACTTCCGTGGCAAACTGGCTCAAGAAAAGCTCATCAAGGCCTCGCCGATCCCTTACTCGATCGTGCAGTCCACCCAGTTCATGGAATTCCTGAAGGGTATCGCCGATTCCAGCACCGTCGGTACGATCGTTCATCTCTCCCCGGCTTACGTTCAGCCGATCGCATCTGACGACGTGGCCGATACGATGACGGACGTCGCGCTCGGTCGGCCTGTGAACGGGACACTCGAAATCGCAGGTCCGGAGCGTGTTCGTTTGAGCGAGTTCGTCGGCCGCTACCTAAAAGCAATGAACGATCCGCGAACGATTGAGGCGGATGTCCATGCCCGTTACTTCGGCGCCGAGCTGAATGACCAGTCGCTTGTGCCTTTGGGTGAGGCTCGTCTCGGCAAGATCGGCTTCGAAGATTGGTTCCGTCAATCCCAGCAGGCATGACAAGTCAGCGCATGATCCGTCGGCAGTGGATAGGCGATCTGGCCACAACCCTGCTTGATGTAGATAAAACCGAAGGAAACACCAAGATGATCAGAAGATTATTACTCACTGCAGCCTTTGCCCTTTCATCAACGATGGCCTCCTTTGCGGGTGACGCTCACAACGAGGCGAAGGTCACTCTGGTGTACGAACACGAGTTACCGAATGTTCCTGGCAAAAGCATCAAAGGTGTCTTGGTCGAATACGGCCCTGGTGGGTCATCGGCTGCACATACGCATCCCAATTCGGCATTTATCTATGCAACGGTCCTCGAAGGGGCCATGAAAAGTCAGGTTAACGACGGCCCGATCAAAACCTACCGGGCCGGCGAGAGTTTTTCGGAATTTCCGGGAGACCGTCACGGAGTGAGTGAAAACGCCAGCAAAACTGAACCTATGCGTCTCCTCGCAGTGTTCGTCGTGGATACGGACGCAAAGGAGCTCGTTCTTCCGTATCACCAATAAATGTGAGAGGGCGAGGATACACCGATCGCCACATCTTCGGCGGTCGGATCGACTGTTTAGGGGCTGGCAATTGTAAGACGTGGGTCGCTGTCGTTTTTCTCAGTACGGCAAGCAAGCCGGAGGGGAGCGTAACATCCGCCGCGATCACTCCAGTGATGCCTTACCGACACCATAAGAGTTGTTGCTCAAATGGTTTGCACACCAGGCACAGGTAGGCTCGCCTGACATTCAGCGAAACACTCGAGGCATCCCTCACGACTGCCTAGGCGCGGGGTGTCTTGGAAACCCAAGGTGAGCGGCCCGAGACCCAGAACCACAGAGGATGTTGTCATATGATCACCGACGAAACCGGATCTTATTTCGGTGCTCTGTTGACTTACGACACGCTGCTTCAGAGCGCTGGTACACGCGTGGCCACCCAGACGTTTTCCGATTGGCTTTACCAATCAATGGCCGGCAGCGGCTCCGCGAGGCTTTGTTATATCGCCTTCTTCATCGTCGCATTGCCCCTGCTTGGCCTGATCGAGACGCCGTGCCGGCTGCCGAACTCAATAGCCGAAGCTGTCCCTGAGGGGAGCCAGGCCGGATCATACCGAAGACCACCCTCCTTGCCCGACATCGCGGGCCGGGAGCGTCACGCCGAGTGGAAAACCGTCCCCTTATTAGAAAGGAGACGGCTATTTTCTTATCAGGCCAGGAAGTTTCTCGGCGGATGCCCGCTTTAACGGCAACGGGCCTCATAGCGGCGACCATAGCGATCACGATAGATGCAGTAGCCACGGTGCTCCGTCGAGCGTCCGATCAAAGCGCCGACCAGCCCGCCTGCCACAGCACCAACAGCAGCACCGCCCCAACTATTGGTGACGACACCACCGATGATGGCGCCGGATCCGGCGCCGATCGCGGTCCCTTGTTCGGTCGCTGTACAGGATGCCAAGGTACCTACCAATGCACTGACAAGAACGATTTTTTTCATCATTTTGGTTGCTTCCTAAATTCAATTTTTCGAACGACAGAAAGCAGATAGCCCGAGCATCCATGGAAGTCCAGAATCCAAGGCCGAGCCAGGAGATGCCGGCGTCCCTGCAAAAAAGGGGGCCTTCCCAGCGGCGGGCCGGGAAAGCCCTTAACCTTTCGCGCGGCTTACCGAATCCGTGCGCGTCAGGCCGCCCACAACATGGATCAAGCTTGCGGCAAAGAACATTGGACCGAAGCCTGAAAGTGGCTGGACTTTGGTCTTAGTTTATCATTCAATTTCCATCAGAATGGAGCGAAGTACGCGTTCCGGCGCCCCGATAATTGTCTCTCGCCCTGTTGGGGAGTGGTTGGCCGAGGGGAAATTCCTAATCTCATCGCTGCGTTACGGAATGGCGCGGGACAAAGATCCGGCGACGGACATACCCCGAACACGTGCGCCGCATTCTTGAGGCGGCCGGATTTCGGGAGATTACCATCCAGTCGCACGATGAAAAGGTATCGAGCGGCGATCTCGACGCAATGACCTGGGTGCTCCTGAAAGTTGGGCCGCTCGGAAAGCTCATTCGCGAGAACCCCGTCCTGCAAGTGGCGGCCGAGCCTTTGTTGCGTGAGGCGCTGGCTGCCTTGGCCGACCCCTCCAGGGTGCAGCTTTTGGCTTCAATCGGGATCGTGACAGCGCGAGCCGGAGCAGCGACCCGGTAATGAGCCTCCTGCCATTCAGAAAGCGTCGCTATTTACGGGCCGCGCGATGTCCGTTTCGGGCGGCGTAATGCGGAATATGACAATCCGGCAAGAATCCTCTCGTCGTCGGACCACGATAGAGGTATCTTATCTGCTCGCGACCATCGAAAAATCGAAATAAAATCGATCTGCGCATGTGACGGATCGCCGATGTCGTTGGCCAGTCTAAATGGAGGCTGAGATTGAGCACCGCGTTCACCAAGGAAGAAAGTGCCGAAACGGCTTCGGAAACTCTGCTGCCCGACCGTCCGATTTCGCCTCACCCGAACCTGGTTACTGAAGCGGGATTGAAGGGCTTGGATTTGCAGCGCCAAAAAGCTCGTGAAGCCTACGATGCCGCAAGTACAATCGAAGACGTGAATGAACGGCGGCGGCAGGCAGCAATCCCCTTGCGTGACATGCGTTACTTTAGCGAAAGAATTCGCACGGCGCAGGTGGTCCCTGACCCTGCTTCATTTGACATTGTTGCGTTCGGGAGCACGGTAACCTTCCGTCGCGACGACGGGCGCGTGCAGAAATATCGCCTCGTTGGAGAAGATGAAGCTGATCCGAAGTCCGGGTCAATTTCCTTCGCATCCCCTGTAGGAACGTCTCTAATGGGCAAATCTATTGGAGACATAGTCAATGTAGGTGATCAAGAGCTTGAGATCCTTGCCATCTCCTAGAGAAGTTACGCCCTCCCAATGTCCAATCGCAAGGGACAGCTAGCTACTGGCTGGAGCGACAGTTTCTTCTAAGAAGCGAGCCTAAGGCCAAGAAGCACCATTCCGATACGCCGAACCTTCCTGCCAAGCAATGAGGCCGGGCGACGGGAAAACGCGCCGAAGGCCCTCGCTCATAGACCAAAGAACGGAAAATTTCTGAATTGCCCAAGTCGCAGAACGGCGCTGCGCAGGAAAGCGTGCATGAAGTCGGTGGCCGCCTGGGTGCGGATTCCGACGTGAAGCCGGCCGCCATTCCGATCAAAGACCGGCCACCATTCCGATTTGAAGCCGGCCACCATTCCAATCAAAGACCGGCCAGTTTTCGGCACTGAACATTCCCCCTGGGTCAGCAACTTTGGCATCAAATGCCCCACGATAAACGTGGAGATTTTGATGCCGGCAAAGAGAAGGCTGACCATGAGACAGTTACGACAAATGCTGCGGCTTGCCGGAAGCGGGACCAGTTCCCGCGAGATTGCGGTCGTATTGGGAATTGCACGAAGTACGGTGCAGGATAACCTTCAGCGCGCAGCAGCAATTGGATTGAGCTGGCCCTTGCCGGGCGAACTCACTGACGATGCGCTCGAGAACAAACTCTTCGCTCGCAACGGCATCAAACAGGGCACGAGACGACGCACCGAACCGAACTGGGCCGATCTTGCCGTCGAGCTCAAAAAGCCAGGCGTCACCTTGCTCATTCTCTGGGAGGAGTATCGTGGGTCGCACCCCGAAGGATACGGCTACAGCCGCTTCTGCGAACTCTTTCGTAGCTTCGAACAGCGACTTTCGCCGACGATGCGCCAGGAGCATGCGGCCGGCGACAAGGTCTTCGTTGACTATTCCGGCAAGAAGATCCCGATCGTTGATCGCAAGACCGGTGAGATCCGCGAGGCGGAGATCTTCGTGGCAGTGCTCGGTGCCTCCAGTTTCACCTATGCCGAAGCGACCTGGACGCAAACACTCCCCGACTGGATTGGCTCGCATGTCCGGATGTTCCGTTTCTTCGGGGGCGTTCCCCGACTGATCGTCCCTGACAATCTGAAGTCGGGCGTCAGCCGCGCCAGCTTCTACGATCCCGAGATCAATCGCAGCTACGGCATGATGGCATCCCACTACGCCGTTGGTGTTCTTCCGGCACGGCCGCGACGGCCGAAGGACAAATCGAAAGTCGAGAACGGCGTCCGTTTCGCCCAGTCATGCATTCTGGGGCGTCTGCGCAATCAGACCTTCTTCTCGCTTGCTGAAGCCAATGCCGCCATTGGCCAGGCACTCGATCGCATCAACGACCACGTCATGCGCCGGCTGGGCGTCAGTCGCCGGCAGCTGTTTGAGAGTGTCGAGCGTCCCGCACTCGCCAGCCTTCCGGGCGAAGACTACGAATTCGCCGAATGGCGTTTGGTCCGCGTGTCGACGGATTACCACGTCGAGTTCAAGACCTTCTTTTATTCCGTGCCGCACAACCTCATTCGCCAGCAGGTCGATCTGAGGGCTACGGCACGCACCATCGAGATCTTCCACCGCGGCAAGCGCATTGCCGTGCATCAGCGCCGGTATGGCGGCCCTCACCATGGAACTGATCCGGATCATATGCCCAGTTCCCACCGGCGATATGCTGAGTGGACACCGGATCGCTTTCGGCGCTGGGCCGCATCCATCGGTCCCCAGACCGAAGGTTTGGTCATCGCTGTTCTCGCCAGCCGTCCGCATCCCGAACAGGGCTTCCGAACATGCCTGGGCATCCTGCGCCTGTTTCGCGATATCACACGCGATCGGGCCGAGGCCGTGTCAGCCCGCGCCGTCGAGATCGGTGGCCTGAACTGCAAGAGCATCGCCTCGCTCATCGCCAATCACAAGGCCGCACGCCATTCCACCGAACCAACTGCCATTATCGATCACGCCAATCTGCGTGGTCCTGATTACTTTCATTGAGGAGACAAACCTATGCTGATCAATCCTACTATCGACATGCTGCGTGAACTCGGCCTTTACGGCATGGCCACGGCCTTCCAGGAACTCGATGCGCAATCCGAAGCGCGCGGCCTCGAGCACGGAGAATGGCTTGCCATACTGCTCGAACGCGAGGCTACCATGCGCCGCCAGAAGCGTTTCGAGGCCCGCGCCAGGGCTGCAAAGCTGCGTCACGATGCACAGATCGAGAATGCCGATTTCCGCGCTGCACGCGGCCTCGACCGCAATCTGTTCATGGCGCTTGCCGGCTGCGACTGGATCAGAAAGCATCACAGTCTTCTTGTCACCGGGCCAGCCGGTGTTGGCAAAAGCTGGCTTGCCTGCGCACTCGGCCACAAGGCATGTCGGGAGGATTTCTCCGTCGCATACCACCGGGTTCCCCGGCTGTTCGCCACGCTCGCGCTTGCAAGAGGTGACGGGCGATACGGCAGGATCCTCAAATCTCTCGCCAAGACCGACCTTCTCATTCTCGACGATTGGGGCCCGGAAAAACTCAACGATGATCAGCGCCGCGATCTCCTTGAGATCATCGAAGATCGCTACGAGCGTCGCTCGACGATCATCACCAGTCAGGTGCCCTTGGATCGCTGGTACGAGATCATCGCAAACCCGACCCTGGCAGATGCCATCTTGGACCGCCTCGTTCACAACGCCTATCGCATCGATCTCACTGGCGAGAGCATGCGAAAACAGCGACCACCAATACCGTCCGATACACTCCAAGCTTGACCTGAAACGAAACCCAACCCAAACATCAACGAGACCCAGGATCAGTCCGGAAAATGGCCGGCTTCAAATCGGAATGCTGGCCGGAATGAAATCGGAATGACTGGCCGGCTTCAAATCGGAATCGATGGCCGGCTTCATCGGAATACGCACGCCTGGGATCGGTGAGATTGTTGATCATACCTTCACGCATGGCTGCGGCGACCACGGGAAGTGGCCGATCCTGAGCCAATTTTGGCATTTGCTCTATCGCTACAAATGGGGTGGGATGGCATTCACCGGAATGCAGGTCCTATTGCACATCAATTTCAAGCGTACGCAGACCAACGACGCGGCGTCCCGTCATCTCGAGGATGAAATCCGTCCGCGCCGTAATGACCTATTGGAGATCAGCCAAGGGAGACACAGCCGGTCCGTTCAGGGCGGTACCATCGACGGCAAATTGCGAACCGTGGCAGGGGCAATCCCAGCAGCGCTCGAGGGAGTTCCAGTGCACGTGGCAGCCTATGTGCGTGCAAGACGCCGAACGTTTGTAGAGCGTGCCGTCTTCGTCCCGGAATGCGGCGATCTTGGTGAGGCCCACGCGGACGATGGCACCTTCTCCCGGCCGCAGCTTGTCAAGGGAACCAATTTCTCCAGGCGCGATATACTCGACGAAATTCTTGATCGCTGTCGCGTTCTCCACGAGGTAGTCACCGATCGCCTTTGGGGTCTTGCGGGATGGCTCGTAAAGTTCCCGCCAATGGCTGGTGCCATTGAGAATGAGATCTCGGATCAGCAGAGCAGCCACCACTCCATGGGTCATGCCTTCGCCGGAATCACCAGTCACCACGAACACCCGCTCGTTGCCCGGATTGCGACCAATGAAACCGGCGTAATCGATTGTCTCCATCACCTGCCCGGACCATCGATGGGTCTCGACGCCAAGATCGGGCACTAGACGTCTGGTCCACGACGTCAAGGCTGCGAACCGCTCGTGGCCGTCGTCGGCCGCGCCAGTCTTATGGTCTTCGCCGCCGACGACGAGAAAGTCCGCTTCGCCGTCGCCCGGCTGCAGACGCACGTAGTGGTAAGGGTCTTCAGTATCCCAGTAGAGCCCATCCGGGATAACACCGCGCCCGATCTCGAAGGACATCGCATAGGTTCGGTAGGGCGCTTGTTTGGTGTGGAGGGCGACGCGGTCATTGATCGGCGAATTGGTCGCCACGACAGCCCATTTTCCAGTGACGACAAAGCCCGAGGCTGTCGCGACGCGGACACCGCCGTCAGTTTCCTCGACCTTTTCGACCACTGTGTCCCGGTAAAGGACGCTGCCTCGGGCGCGGACGCCGACGGCCAGCCCGCGGAGATATTTGAGCGGGTGGAATGTCGCCTGACGGGCATAGCGAAGGGCGGGTGCCGCGGAGAACCCCGCAAACGGCAAGCCAGTGGTCCTTTCGACCGCGACGCCGATTTGCAGTGCGGCATCGAGTTCGCGCTCGAGATCAGCTTCCTGCGCTGACGACGGAAACAGAAACCCATCGACGCGTCTGAAATCGCACGCGATAGCCTCTGTCTCCTGAATCGCTTCGATGCGATCGATCGCGGCAGATTGGCTCTCGTGGAAGAGCCGCGCCAGCTCACGCCCCCGCAGACCAATGAGTTCGGAAAAATAGTCGTCGCATACCGATGTCAGATGCGCGGTCGTGCGGGCAGTCATGCCGCTTCCGATCTGGCCGCGATCGATGACGGCCACTTTCTTCCCAGCGAGTGCGAGCTCGTAGGCCACTGACAAGCCGGCAATTCCCGAGCCGACAACGACGACATCGACTTGGTCATCGTGGGGGAGCGGAACGGCGTCAGGCGCGACTTTGATCGGCGCCCATAAAGAGACGGTTCTTTCATCGCTGACATTCATGGCCGACTTCTCCAAAAACCTACACCTGCTAAATAGGAGAAAGAACGCAAAAGTTCCCCCGAACCTTGCCCGGCGGATCTTGGGATCACTCAGGCGGAATCCGGCCCTGCGGATCCCATCGCAGACGGTGTATCCCGACAACGCGCAATCACTTTCCAGCCTTCGCGCAGTTCCCCAACCTTCCCGAAATGCCACTGCAAGTGAGGTGAAGCTTTGTATATTAGTAAACTTTAATGTATAGTGGGATTTTCCTTTGTCGTAGATAGGATGTCGCGCGTCGAGAGATCGACCGCGGGGAGGGACGTGATATGCCTCGAAGCTTCCTTAACGTGATACTTTTTTCCGTTCTTCTCCCTTCGACTTTGATCCCAGCCGCTGCTCAAATGAGCGGCAATAGCTCGATGCGGGGGAAGGATTTCGACGCGGCCGCGACGGAGCAGGCGAGGCGCTATCTGGAGGAGGGCCGCGAAACCTTTCGCTACGATACGTTCGGCAGCGAGGACTTTTGGGGAGGCAAGCTGAAGCTTCATGAGGCGATCGCTGGCGAAAAGCTGGGCGGCAAAGGGCCTGGTCTCAGCCCGAAAAAGGCGCTCGAGCTCGGGTTGAAAGTCGACGTAAACGCTATCCCCAAAGACGTAGCCGGAGCGCTGAATAGAGGCGAGGTTGATCTTGCCGATCCGACCAGCACCCTTGTCCTGCTCAAGGCCAACGCCGTTGTCGGCGTAACCGGGTTCTTTGACACCGATGGCAAGACCCTCACGTCCGTGGGGATTCAGTGCGCCGTGTGCCACTCGACCGTCGACGATGCCTACGCGCCAGGCATCGGTGCGAGACTGGACGGCTGGCCTAATCGCGACCTGAACATTGGCGCGATCGTCGCGCTCGCGCCGGACCTGAGCGCGTTCACCGAGATGCTGCAGATTTCCGAAACCGAGGTGAAGAAGGCGATCGAGGCGTGGGGGCCGGGAAAGTTCGATGCTGAACTGAACCTCGACGGAAAGGCCTTCCGACCGGACGGAAAGACGTCCGCCACGCTCAATCCCCCGGCATTCGGATTGGCAGGTGTGAACAACCATACTTGGACCGGAGCCTGGGGCACTGTCAGCTACTGGAACGCCTATGTCGGCAATCTTGAAATGCATGGCAAAGGTGTGTTCTACGACCCGCGCCTTGACGATGCGGAGAAGTATCCAGTCGCCGCCAGGACGAAACAGGGCCACAAGCAGGACAAGGAAGACCGGATAACCGCCAAACTGCCGGCGCTTCACTTCTATCAGCTTTCATTGCCAACCCCAGTGCCTCCTAAGGGCTCCTTTGACAGCGCAGCGGCGGAGAAGGGAAAGGCCCTTTTCAACGATAAGGCCAAGTGCGCCACTTGCCATGTGCCGCCGCTCTTCACGGAGCCTGGCTGGAACCTGCATACGGCAGACGAGATCGGAATCGATGATTTCCAGGCAATGCGATCTCCGGACGAGCGCTACCGGACTGCGTCGTTGCGGGCCCTTTGGAACACGGAAAAGATCCATAAGGGCGGATTCTACCATGACGGTCGGTTCGCGACGCTCGAGGACGTCGTCAGGCACTACGACCGTCACCTCAAACTCGATCTCACCGATGAGGAGAGGAGCGATCTGATCGAGTACCTGAAGTCGATCTGACCGCTGTTCGACAACGTTGACAGCTATTCGATAATAGGGAGGCAAGATCATGAAAAAGGATCGTGGTCCGGAGGGCAAAAGCCAAGGTCGCTCAAGCCAAGCGGTATCCCGACGGAAATTCTTGACAGTGACGATGGCCGGCGTCGCGGTTACCGGTGCAGGTGCGCTTTCTTCTTGCATGACGGGTCAGCCTGGCGCACGCGGCGCTGGAACGACCCCTAAGTCTGTGGCGCGCTACCAGAATTCGCCGAATAAGGGGCGTCGGTGCGGCGGATGCACCCATTTCCTCAAGCCAAATGCATGTGAGATCGTTGCAGGTGAAATCAGCCCCAATGGCTGGTGCCGCTTCCACGAGCCGCGGCCGGCTTGAAGAAGTGCGACCCAAGATGGACGCACCCGGTGAGCAGGACGGTAGATATGATCACGCCAGCCGCATTGCTGGCGAGCATCTTGCTGTTCTCCAGCGTAGAAACAAATGTTTTCAGGCCAAACCACCAGCGAGGAGATCCTGAAGCGGCTCAAGGTGCACGATGGCTTTGAAGGCAGCGTTTTTGCCCGCAACATCGGCAACGCACGCATGATTGTGGTTGCAGATGACGGTGACGCGACCCGAGGAAAAGGAGGGCGCTTCAAACCACCGCTTGGTGGCCTCCGACCTTGACGCTTCCACGGCACCGCTCTTCGAGATAGCCGTATGTTCCTAGCTCCGTTCATGGGGTGATGGCGGGCAACGTGAATGCGGATGCACGGCTAGCTCGAAGCGGGCATCGACGACCTGTTCGCCGGGGCGAGCACGGGAGGCGAACTCGCCTTTGCGCCGGACGGAGCGCTGCGCATCAATCTCGGCAGTTCCTGCAACGTCCGTTTCGAGAGCAGCGATGAAAAAGCGGCCGACCTGCGCCTCGACCTGGTGGCCACAAGACGCGGACGGAGCGTCAAGCACGCCGCGCCGCCTCGATAGCGGCGACGTCGATTTTTCTCATCGTCATCATGGCCTCAAACGCGCGCTTTGCTTCGTCACCGCCAGCCGCCAGCGCGTCAGTCAATACGCGGGGGGTGATTTGCCAGGAAATGCCCCACTTGTCCTTGCACCAGCCGCACGCGCTCTCCTCGCCGCCATTTTCGACGATGGCATTCCAGTAGCGGTCGGTCTCCTCCTGGTCGTCGGTGGCGATCTGGAACGAGAAGGCTTCGTTGTGCTTGAATACCGGCCCCCCGTTGAGGCCGAGGCAAGGAATGCCCGCAACTGTGAATTCGACCGTCAACACACCGCCCTCTCTGCCCGCCGGGTAGTCACCGGGTGCACGGTGCACGGCACTCACCATGCTGTCGGGAAAGATCTCGGAGTAAAAGCGAGCGGCAGCCTCGGCGTCCTTGTCGAACCAGAGGCAAATCGTATTCTTAGCCATTGCGTGTTCCTTTCGCTTTGAAGCAATCCGGCCTTTCCTCATCCGCTACGCTCGGAAATAGGGAACCAACTGTTTTTCGCCATCCTCGGAAGTGTCGATCGTAAAGGGCGCTAACCTTGACGTGGTTGCCGCTTTGGACTGAACGGCGGAACGCGCCAATTGCGGTCGTTGAGAGCTGGAAGCAAGAGTGCTGCTTTTGCATGGGGCTGCGCGGTGTATCTGCCTTCTAACTGGAGGTGTCGCGAAGACTATCAAGTTGGGCTTGCTTCGATCGTCAAGGATTTCGGTGTTCCACAAGGCGGAGGAGCCGTTCCTCCTCCCCATCCCGAGCGCTTTTGCGGCAGAGTTCCAGATGCGATGATCGAGTTCTGGCAGCAGAACGGGACCGGGATCATATTGGACGGATATTTCCAGTTCGACGATCCCGACAAATACGCCCCGATTATCAAAGTTGAGCGCCAGCTCTCTTGAATCGGCGCCGCGCCGCTGCCGACCGCAAGCACCATGCTGGTTTTCGGGCGCGGCACGGTATTTGCCGTCTGCCATTTCCTTGCAGTAGGGCAGGTAATCATCAAGAGCTGCCCAGCATCTGCAGCGTGCTGCAGCCTCCAACGAGACAACTTTCGCATGTCGTTCATTTCCGGCATGTCAGTCCCGGTCGAAACGCGGACGCCAGCCACGGACCAAGCCACGGCTTAGGGCGCTTTCCGCCAATGCGAGCTGCAGCCTCAAATGATGATTATCGGCCAACAGTGTCGCGATCGTCGCCTTGGCGTCGTCGTCGTGAAAGGCGAGAGCGGCCTCGACTTCATAGTCGGTGTCTTCCCTTGTGACAGGCCGCATCAGGGAACTAGCCCTTCCGCCTTGGCGCTGCGAAGAACCGTCTCGACCGCGTTGTCCGGATCGCCGTCAGAGGTAAACCACACAGGTTTTCCCGAAACATCTTCCGAGCTACGCATGGTTCTGAAGACGCCGCAGGAAAGCCCGCTTTCGCAATCTATGGCGACCTCGAACTGACCCATCGGCGAACCGAGGGCCATATCGTAGGCGCCTGCCACGAAGAGGCGTTTGCGATCCAATCCCGAGCCGGTTTTCAGCGCGTTGAGCAATCGTGGATGCGCTTCAGAAAGGGCGACTTCGCAAGGCGGCGTCCAATAGGTACCTTGTTCCAATTCTCTCTTGATCGGCTGCCGGGGCATGATCGTTCTCCCCTTACACAATTTGTTGCAACGGGCGGTCGCGCCGCCGTTTGTTCCTATTATGTTCTCATCGTGATAAGAGTCAACACATCTTTGGATGTGCGCCGAAAGAATCGAGCTACCGAGACGGCTGATCGACCTTAAGAACAAGGTTCTGGCCAGTCGGCACTTCTGGAGTTTCTCCCCGTTGCCGGTGCGTGAATACGGCATGTTCTCCAGGTTCGAGCCGATTTGGGTTCAGCCCAGGCCCAGGACGGCCGGCTCCGCGGGAATGCGCGGTTCAGGTGAGTATTCAGGGCATATAGATAGACTGCCGTCGCCGACGCGGGCGACGCTCAAAGCCAGCGGGCATGTTCGCGGTTGGAGCAAAAGAGGAACTGAATGGAACCCGGCGTCATTCCTGGTGCTGCGTCGGAGGCTACAGGTGAAGTTTAAGCTTGCTTGGGTTTCCTTAGGAAAACAGAAAAACGCGTATTCCAGGGTCTTTGTGGAGCCGCGACTTCTTCTTAAAGGTCGGGCGATTGCTTCTGCGGTAGACCTCACCAGCCGCTGAATTATCCTGATCTGCCTTCGCATGGCGGCATCCAAGCCGTGATCGACTGTCACTCTAAAGCATGGGTATCCCTACGATAAGGATTACGATCAGTCCTGCCATTACGAGCGATGTCTCGATCAGAAATATCGCCACTTGTCGTCCGGTCATGTCTGGAAAAATAGCTTTCATTGAAGCGTCTCCTCGCAATAATATTCCAATGTGCGCACCATATCACAGGAACTTGTAGAATGTTTTTATTTCTATTGCGGCGATATGCCTTGCTTAAAACCTAATCAAAGCGCACAGTATTTCTGTCGGCAGCATTTGAAGCGGGCGCTGCCGCAAAAGGGTTAAAATCCTTCGCCCCAATCAAAGGAGGACGTGATGTCTTCCATGTTCCATCATGATTATTCCTTTGAACACGTTGCAATCAGAATTCTGGTCGCGCTCAGCTTCGCCTTCATCTTGTTTCTGATTTCGGGGGGCTGGCTGTGGTAACCATTCTTTACGTCGGTGAAACTGCAGCTATCGAGGGCTCGACGCTGCAGCGAATTTTGAAGCGAGCCAATTATGCGACATCGGACATGCAAGCCGACGAGGGCCCGGAGCGTCACGAGGAAGTCGTGATCATCCGCCGCATTGAGGCCGGCACGATACCTTCGCAGAGCTACCCGCCCTCCCTTCGGCGCAGGCAAAGCTCAGACCCGGATGCACTGGCCTCGTGGGAGAACGAAGGCGGCGCAACCAGCGCGCGCCCGGCGGCAGCCTCGAAAGCTGCGGGGAACCGAAGGTGACCTGCGGTGACCTGGCGCAGCGACCACAAAGGGCTGTCCGATCCGGACCAGATCGCGTCAGGGCCATAAACGCATGAAGAGAAAGCTGACCGGGACCGAAAGATCGCCTGGCTGCGCGGCAAACGCCTGTCGCCTCAGCATCAAACCAGACGGAGTCTGCCATGAACAGAACAACTGAAACCGAGATCAGGTTCGATCATTCGTTCCTCATCGAATCTCTCGTTATGCCACTGGCAGCCGGGACGTATCGGCTAACGGTCGACGAAGAGCGGATCGAGGAACTGTCCTTTGCCGCTTACAGGACATTAGCCGCTCATCTGGAAATTCCGTCGATTGAAACGCCTTCGCTCAAGAGGCAGCATTTGCAAGTCACGCGAGCGGAAATCGATGCGGCGCTGCTGAAAGACCAGCAAGCCGCACGACCACGGGCGACCGAAGATCGCGTCTAAGTAGGGAACACAGATCTTTCGTGACTTGTCACGGAACCGCGCCGAGGAGGCGTGCATCTCGTCCGTCGAGGAGACTGATGCTGCCGTCGTATATGAGCATCCTCGAGAGATATTATTTGCTTTGTCTACTCCGAGGGCGCATGGTCTAAGCTTCCAGCAGTAATCATTACGGGCGCTGCTGTTTGAGGGTCCCCAAACCCTTTGCCCCGACCGAAAGGAGGATGTCATGTCTTCCGAAACATCCATTAAATATATGACGAGCGACGACCTCAACTTACTTCAGGGGGTGCTGAAGGATGCTGGCTATACGGACGACGTTCTCTTTGAGCAGCCTCGACCCTTCCCCATCGCAGCCCGGCTTCTGATCGGCCTCTTTCAAGAGGGAACGACCAGTCCAGCCGAACTGACTATCCAGCTCGAACGACATTTCGGTAAGCCTAAGAAAGAGGCTGTTATGCTCGGAGCCCCACGTTTCCATCGCTTTGCGATCCAAGGGCTTCCGGCGCAGCCATCTGGCGCGATCCATTAAGCCCACATCCAAAGGCAATGAGCGACAGAGCCTTTTTGCCGCGCAACATTCTCGGAAGGAGACGCGACCTCACACTACGCGCCGAACTGCCGTGGATACTCAGGTAACTGTGAGTGGGGCGCCGATTTAGACTTGGGCTAAGAACATGACGTAGTCTTCGGATGCATCCGCAAGCACGAGAGCGATATCGTTAGGTGACAAGCCCGTACTCTCTAGCCGCCCGATCATTTCCAACATCGCAGCTTCGACCCGCACGCGGCAGTCGGTCACCGGAAATGCAAACACATTCGCAATAAGCGCGTTTTCGGCGTTTTCTATCATGTCTGTTCCTCATTGTGGGAGCATCGTAGAAGCCAGAGCTTTCGCAAGCGGAACCGCGTACAAACCTTCACAATCGCCTACTGGCGATACGCGTCGCGACTACGCGAAAGCGCAGTTAACTGGCCGCGTTTTCTTGCGGCGTCCGCCATGGGCCTTTTTCCACTTGGGGAGGGGATTGCCCTTCCATCTCCTTTATGGCGAGCTCCCAATTTTCGCGGTCTTTTCCTTCAGGGCAGCCTTCCCTTTCCCATATAGCGTAAGCGCGGGCTTGTACTTGTTCTTCCTTGGATTTCTGCATAGCGCTATCCTTTCCTGGTCGCTTCTGTCACGCATCGGCGAGGTTTGTGACACACGTTTAGCTCACGTCCTGAGCAGCAAATGCCCCAGGACGGCGACCGAGATGAACATCGCGACGAGAACCGCAAAGTATGTCGCAACCGAGCGGAAGTTAGTTTCCCGGATCAGGCGAACCGTGTTTTCACGATAAGAACGGAGCGCGGTGGATGGCATGTTAGCCTCCTTGAGCGTGGCTACGATGAGGAACATCGAATAGCCGCGTGTGGTCAAAAGACCTCGTTTGCGGCATGGAAATTGATCATGAACGGCTCGTTCTGCTGGTTGCCCCATGCAAGATTTAAGTGGCGAGCTCGGGGAAATGGTGGACCGTGCAGGACAAGGGCTTGCGCTGTAACAGGGTGGGACCATTCCGCCTCCGCAGTCCACCCGGTAAACAAGGCGCGTAGGTTATTGTTCCCCTCGAAGGACAAATGATTTCGTTGCGTTCCCGGTAGAAGAGCATAGGGTGCGTATTGTCGGCAGCCGTTGAAAAGGGCACTGCCGCTTGAGAGCGCTACGCTCCCGCCCCAAGCATTGGGGAGAAGGTCATGTCCTTTCCTGACCGTTTCGATCATAACAATAGACATTCATCTTACGACCTTGAAAGCCTGAGAATTGCATTCGACGACTGGAATGAAAAATCAAAGTCGGAGCTGCTGGACGATAAGGTCACGGCCAGGCCGGATATCCGCATGGCATGTCCCCGGTCGCGAGCTATACTACCCTGCGGCACATCGGGCATGCGTCCGATGAAACACGCCGCCGGAAAGCCGCCCACGATAGCGGAGGAAACGCACCGCGTTTCGGCGATCATCATTCGAGCCGAGATGAAGGCAAGAATGGCCAAGACCGCCCATCTGAAAGCCCTGCGATTGGAAAATGAAGAGCGGGTCAGGCTGCGTGCGGCGACGGTTAAAACGCGAAACTATTCACCGACTTGACTTTTTCGCCAAACCTCATCGTTGGCTACAGGTCCTTCTCACTCTCTTGCCTAATCCTTGCCTAATCCCAGCGTTCTGTCGCTCCTTCAAATAGACGTCGATTTCTCCTCCGCATGTCGCCGTAAGGGTCTGGATCGAATATTCTTCCGCCAGTGCTTGGTCGCGTAACATATCTGCCTCCTGCTCAAATCCCGCGCTACAGTTTTCAAACAGCGGCAGCGCTACGCTTTCTTGGACTTTGTCCGCCAGCCAGTCATTGATCATTTTTCATTCTTCTTTCGCCAAATTGACGTAGAGTGGGATATGCCGCCTTATGAAAGGCTGCGGCAAATCAAGACAAACGAGAATGTTGCGAGTGGCGCGACGATTGCCCAGATAAACCACCTGGCACCACCACAACAGATGGACATGCACCATGACGGGGCTAGGGTGTGGAGGCCCTTAACCGGCAGCGCCCGTGCTATGGCCGCCGAAGGGGCGACATTGCGCCGAGGAAGCGGAAACGCAAATGAATTTATGCAGCTGCTCGTCGTTTTACGAAGTTTCGTAGAATTCATTTCCCCGAGCGGGGGGCAGGTTTTGATCTGCGCTTATCTTTGCTTTCATCAGGTCGCACGCAAAGACGTGAAATCGGAGCGTTTGCAAAAAGCTGACGAGCTGTTCGCGAGCCAAAGACGTAGGCTCGCCCCTGAGAACGCCCCCGGCAATTTCGGCCTCCTGGACCGCGATCTGGATTCGATCATCGGTGACCCGCTGCTTTGCTGCTTCAAGTGCTGAGCGCTTTTTCATGGCTCATCATAGCACGGTTTTCGGCCATGCTGTCTGGAAAGCGTTCTAACTGACGCTCGGGGCAGCGCCTTTGGCTTGTCAGTTTTCCTGACATTAGCTCCTCCAGGCGCGTAATATGGGCTCGGTATTTGGAGGGGTCGGTCTGGACGGCATCCATGACACAAGATCAGGCTTTCGCCTTTGCCATTCTGATCGGACTAATGGTCGCTTTCATATGGGGACGGTTTCGCTACGACCTCATCGCAGTTCTCGCACTTCTTGCGGCGGTTTTCACCGGCATCGTGCCGCATAAGGCAGCATTCTCCGGTTTCGGTGACGACATTGTCATCATCGTAGCGAGCGCGCTGGTCGTAAGCGCCGCAATCGAACGCAGTGGTGTCATAGAGGCGTTCCTTCATCGGGTCGGGCCCAAGGTGACCTCCTTGCAGGGCCAGGTCGTTATTCTCGTAGGAGCCGTCACGGTCCTGTCCATCTTCATCAAGAACATCGGCGCATTGTCGATGATGATCCCCGTCGCATTTCAGATGGCGCGCCGGTCGAAAGCGTCCCCTTCGTCTTTTCTCATGCCGATGGCGTTCGGCTCGTTGCTTGGCGGGCTCATTACCCTCGTCGGCACGTCGCCAAATATTGTCGTATCGCAGATGCGCGAGGAACTCACGGGCCACCCTTTCAACATGTTTGATTTCACTCCTGTCGGCGCTGGTATTGCCGCAGCGGGAGTGGTTTTTCTGGCCTTTGGCTATCGGCTGCTCCCGCGAGACAGGGAGGCGGCCCCGACAATGGAGAAAGCGCTGAACATCAAGGACTACATGACAGAGGCTCGCGTCACTGCGACTTCGTCCGTTAACGGCAAGTCGATCAGGCACCTGTCGGCCTTGTTGGACGAGGAGGTCCTTGTCACCGGGCTTGTCCGCAATCAGGTCGAGCGCATGATATCACTGCCGGACCTCATCCTTTGTCAGGGCGATATCGTTCTGTTGGAGGGAGACCCTCAGGCGCTCGAGCGAGGCATCAGGCGTGCGCGTCTGGAACTGGAGGGGCACAACCGCTCCACGCAAGCAAAAGGAGTCGACGAGGAGATCGCCGGAATTGAAGTCGTGATCGGCCCAAAATCGGTTTTGATCGGGCAAACCGCCAAGCGTCTGGCGCTGCATGAGCGCTTCAACATCAATCTGCTCGCAGTGAGCCGGAGCAGCAAGCGCTTCACCGAACGTTTGCGCGACATCGCGCTAAGACCAGGCGACGTTCTCGTTTTGAAGGGCGATCTCGTGCTTCTCCCGACCAAGCTGATGGAACTCGGTCTTCTTCCCTTGGCGGGACGTGAGATCCGCCTGGGGAATCCGCGAAGGGGTTTGGTTCCGGTGGTGGTCCTGGCTGGTGCCATGGCGCTGACGGCATTTGGCCTGCTGCCCGTTGCCACAGCTTTCTTTACGGCTGCTGTCCTGACGGTACTGCTCGGCTCGCTTTCTCTTCGGGAAGCTTATGAGGCCATCGACTGGCCCATCCTGATAATGCTCGGGGCCCTCATTCCCGTGAGCGAGTCGATCCGTACCACCGGTGGTGCCGACCTTATCGCCGGCGGCCTCGCTCAGCTTGCTAGCGCCTTGCCCCTTTACGGTGCCCTTGCAATGATCATGGTGGTCGCAATGGCCGCAACGCCGTTTTTGAACAATGCAGCCACGGTTCTCGTAGTCGCCCCGATCGCGGTTACCCTTGCGCAACGCCTTGGCTACAGTCCGGACGCCTTTCTGATGGCCGTAGCGGTGGGTGCGGCCTGCGATTTTCTCACGCCTGTCGGACACCAGTGCAACACATTGGTGCTCGGCCCCGGCGGTTATCGCTTCGGCGACTATTGGAAACTGGGACTGCCGCTCTCGTTCATTGTGGTCTTGCTGGGCGTGCCTCTGATCCTGTTGTTTTGGCCGCCAGTTTAGCGCGCAAGCGTCGCTTCAATTCCCATTCAGATGCACCGTGGCGTCGGCCTAAAGCCTGCCCGTAAGGATCAGAATGAACAGTATAATCGCCACGATGCCGAGGACACCGATGCCGCCGTGCCCATAACCGTAGCCATAACCTCCGAATCGACCACTAAACCCGCCCAACAGAAATACTATAAGAATAATTAGAAGTATCATCCCCAATGTCATGACTTTCTCCACTTGAATCTAGTTCTATTTCGTCTCGACGAAATGCTGCCCTCGCCGAAATTGAGCTTGACCGCTGTCTTATCTCGTCTCTCTTGAAAGATTGATCAGCAAGTTTATCGAATGAGGATTAATGCATCATGTAATAATATACACTATATTATTAAGTGGTGTAGTTTCTACAATCGGCTGACGCGTAAAGCGGGCTGCCCGTTGCCGCCGCTGCGAAGCAGCGGTCTGCTGTGCGATAGCGACGCGATCTGCCTCACTTGATGTCCGTGCGTGACAGCGAGGCAGTTGCGAATGTCGATGAGTGTCATGCTTGCCGATGGAGTAGAAATCGCAAGGAACCGGAGGGGGAGTCATGATTCCTCTAAGCAGACTGGTCGAGCAGCTTCTGGGTATCGGCGCGCTTGTGCTGCTGTCGATTGGTTGCGCTCTCGTCCTTTGGCCTTTCCTGTCGGCAATAATGTGGGCTGCGGTGATATGTTTTTCGACATGGCCCATCTACCGCCGATGTGAACGTGCTGTCGGAGGTAACCGGGCGGCTGCCGCCGCAGCTATGACGGTGCTGGTGGTCTTTGTTGTAGCCGCACCGCTTGCGTTCCTCGTGACGGCGCTCGCCGACGATATAAAGAACCTGGCGGCGGGAATTACGCGCGTCCTCGAGCAGGGGCCCTCCGCGCCCCCAATCTGGGTGAGAGGCCTTCCGATCGTCGGCGAGAGTGTGGCCGCTTACTGGGAAAACTTTGCGCATGACGCTCCTGCCTTTATCCTCGAGCTCAAGAAGCTGACGGGGCCTGTCACCGATATTGCTCTTGCTGGCGGTGCAGCTTTCGGCATCGGCCTAATCGAACTTGGGCTAAGTATATTCATCACTTTTTTCCTGTTCCTGCACGGCCGGCGCATGATCAGTTTCATGCGTCAAATCGGTGAGCGTATTGCCGGCACTCGCGCTAGAAGGTTGCTGACGGTCATTGGCATGACCGTGAATGGTGTCGTTTACGGAATGATCGGAACGGCCCTCGCCCAAGGTCTCTTGGCCGGCATCGGCTTCTGGATCGCCGGTGTGTCGCAATCGCTATTGCTTGGCGGTCTGACGTTTTTGCTTTCGTTTGTGCCCGCAGGGCCACCGTTCGTGTGGGGGCCGGTTGCGCTCTGGCTTCTCATGCAGGGATCGGTTTGGTGGGGGATCTTCATCGCTGCATGGGGCCTGCTTCTCGTCAGCAGTATTGACAACTTCCTTAGACCATATCTGCTCAGCCAGAACATCAATCTGCCCGTGCTGCTCGGTCTATTCGGGCTCGTCGGCGGCGTACTGGCTTTTGGATTCATCGGGCTTTTTCTCGGACCAACCCTACTGGCGGTGGCCTATAACCTCTTTCTCGAGTGGGTGGCAGCGGAACTCGAAGAGCGTATGCAATCGGCACCGACTTCCCTTGCGGCTGACCACTTGGAAGCCGATACAAGGGATTGAGTTGACGGGTTTTCGCTTCAGAAAAGGGGGCGGGCTCGGCTGATCTTCGCAAACGGTTCCGGCATTACGCTCCGCGCCGCTCCCTCCCGCGGCTGATTAGCACCGGTTGGCTGCCAACAATACGATCTCTTGCCCCCGCCGGCGAGAATTTGTTGTCAACTTGATCACTTGATCAAATTGCGAGTTGGGCGTTGCCTAAACGCAGTGGCGCCGCCTCATTTTGAGGCGGTTGGGTGATCGAAGAAGACAAGAAGACAAGAAGACAAGAAGACAAGAAGACAAGAAGAGCACCTCGATCCGTTGCATAAGCGAGGCTACAAGCGCCGCCCCCGAATAAATGCCAGTTTGGAAAGCGGTGATGAGATAGGTCGCCGCATCTGCCTTTTTTCTTGATGCCAAGCGCTATCGACGTCGAAGAGTCCTGTTGTGTCAAGCGCAACGCTTCAACAGCTTACGATTGAGTGAGGTAAGGTATTGCTGAGGCAAGGTGGAAGACATGCTGTCCTCCTTTAGTTGGGGCACCTCGGCGGGACACCGCGGGACCATGAGGCGTCCGCGCAAATCTTTCGGCCTTAGTCATAGTATGGGTCCATCCGAGGGAATTGCAATCAATGATCACCTCCGAAGGAACCGGGCCACACGCACGAAACCGACGTTTTATGCCACCCGCTCGTACGGTCCCGATTTCCATGGTAAAATGAAGGATAGATTGCGGTTATTCGCAAGCATCGGCACGGAGCCCGACCGAACCAATGAGATTGCGCGAGATGCCATCCAGTGAATGCAGCATGCTCATCTCCGAGCACCGCGTGGCCCGGCTCGGATGTTGCCGTGACAATCAACCTTATGTTGTGCCGATATATTATGTCCGAGCAGAGGAGCAAATTTTCAGCTTTTCGATGCCGGGAAGAAAGATTGAATTCATGCGAAGCAACCCGTTTGTATGCATCGAGATCGAGCATTTCGCTGATCAGCACCGATGGAGATGCGTAGTCATTGAGGGCAGGTACCGCGAATTCCACGAAGACGCCGAGAAGAAACACGCATGGGGTATACTGAACGTGTACAATGATTGGTGGGAACCAGGTGCCCTTAACTGGGGCGCGGAGGAGAAGCCATCGGGATATCTTCCCATTTTTTTTGCCATCAGCATGGACAAAGTGACGGGCCGTGAAGCGCTTGCGAACTAGTTCTTTGTAAAGCTGCTAGTCAGGGAATGCCTCAACCGAAGTGCCTGCGGATCGCCGGGAGTCTGACCGTAGAGGCGGAAAAGGGTCGGGAGCAACTCCCCGGCCGGGGGCGTCGGCCGAGTCGAGTTGCGGCAAGCCCCGTGCGCTGATCAGAATACGTCCAGAGAGCTTAGCAACGAGACGATGCCGACGACTACAACGGCGATCTGAGCCACCTGCTTCATCGTCGAGTCAATCGGAAGTTTTTGCACGAGGTACAGCACCAGGGCGATGACAAGGACCGTGATCAGGATGCTGATTATGATGGACATGCCCCAGGTCCTTTGAACGACAGCTTCCGGCAGTAAACGTGTAAATATGGCTGAGTTCTGTAAAGGGAAGGGCGGCGTGGCTGGGGGCACAGCGACCCGATCCATTCGCCCATCCAGAAACAATTTTCGGCCAATATTTCCGAAGGAGAGGCCTCTATCTTCGTCGTTACACTCAAATCTCCGCCAACCAGGCCCTAGGTGTCCGCGTCGATGGAAATCATAATGCCTGGCGTGCCGAGCTCGCCAACCGTTCTATAGGTTGGCAATGACTGCGCGCCTCAATGAGCCTCATTGATAGAATGGAGGGGCTTCATCTTGACCGATTTCCTGGATGAAATCTAAAAAGGCCCTAACCTTCGCCGGTGGCAGATGGCGCGACGGATGATAGGCATAGAGCGGATAGAGCTCGTCGGCCCTTTCGCAGTGCCAAGAACGGCGCCAGGCCGACGCCGAGACTCTGGAAAATACCCTTGCCCGCAAGGCAGGCGGAAACCGCGACTGGAGGATCATCCTACACCAGGCGGTTTGAGACCTTGACCTCGACATCAATGCGGCTGGCGAAGACGTGGCACGCCGCCCATCTACCGGCGGAAGCAGACCGAAGTTCCGACGGTTCCTCGTGCAGCGGCGCGCTGCCGGTAACTGAAGGATTCCTTGTCTCGCGAAGAGTACCGGATGATCAATCTTGAATGATATGGCCTTTGGGCGTCGAGATGGTCGAACATCGCCTTCGCGAGATCCTTTGCCTCCTTTTCGCCGGCCCTCGCGGGAGGTCGAACTCGCCACGGCGGAGAGCACGAATGCCGCCGACACCGTCAGGCGCACTGCTTTGTGGGCGGAATTAATCATCGGATCGTCCTTTGTCCCATCGCAAAAGCACAAAGCAGCGGCACGAGAGAGGAGATTTTCGGATGAGGCGGGCACGTGCGTGTCGCATCGGGTATGTTACTGGTATGCCGGACGTTCGCCCGGCGGGTCAGCGAGGCTGCAGATCCGAGGTTGCGCCACCAATCCCTGCACCCGTGTCCGCGACATCTTGCGGGACCGGCATGCCCGCCTTGCGCAATCCGGCGACAAGACGGGCGGTGTCGTCCGGCTGGAGATTACGCATCTCGAGTTCCGCCACGATGTTCGGCAAGAAGTCCGGTCGCATCCGGACGAACGCCTCGCCCTCGCGCCGGGCGTCGTCCATCATGCCGACCTCGGCATAGATGACTGCGGCGACTGCATGATAAAGCGGGAACTTCTGCAGGTCGGCCCGCTCGATCTCGCTGACCGCGGTTGGGTAGTCGCGAAGCATGTAGGCGGCGAGAGCGCGCGTGCCGTGATAGTAGCCGCCCCCGCCCGGATTGAGGGCGATCGCCTGGTCAAGTAGTGCGGCTCCCCGCTCCCACTGACCACCCATCGCCAGTCGCGTGCCGAACTCGCCCATGAGCTCGGTGTCGTTGGGGTTCGTGACAAGCGCCTGTTCGCCGACCCGCATTGCATCCGCCAGCTCTCTGTTGAAGAAAAGCGCCATCATCAGCGCTTGAAGAGCACGCGTGTTGCTCGCATCGAGCTGTGTCGCGCGCCTGGCCGCTCTAAGCGCGCGCTGCATCGGCGCCTCCGACCCGCGCTCGGAGTTGAATTTGAAGCGGTCCTCGTCAAGGTAGATGATCGACAGCATCGCCCACGAGGTCGCATAGGTCGGGTAGCGCGCGACGGCGGTTTCGAGGCAGTCCCGGACGTCCGCATGTGCCTCGGTGCTCAGTTCCGACCGGTAGGCATAGAAGCGTAGGGTGCATTCGTAGGTGCCTGGATCGTCAGGCGGCGGATTGGCTGCATCGACCTGCGCCATCACTCCGTAGGGCTGCGCGATCGTCGTCGCGACCCTGCGTGCGACGTCCGTCTGGATGGCGAAGAGGTCGCCCGATCCCAAATCGTTGTCGTAGTCCTGCGACCAGACGATCTCGTTGTCCGACGTGTCGAGAAGGCGCGCCGTGACCCGGAGGCGGTCACCCGACGCCCGGACGCCGCCGGCCAGAAGATATCGTGCGCCGAGTTCGTCCCGGACCCGCGAGGCGTCGACGTCCGAGGGAAGCGAC
This sequence comes from Rhizobium sp. 007, assembly GCF_015353075.1. Lineage (NCBI taxonomy): Bacteria > Pseudomonadati > Pseudomonadota > Alphaproteobacteria > Hyphomicrobiales > Rhizobiaceae > Rhizobium > Rhizobium sp. 007. The sequence continues at coordinate 602,714 of NZ_CP064188.1, forward strand.
TTCGACGTCTCGCGGCCGAAGACCTTGATCTCCTTGAAACGAGGAAGCGCCGTCAGCAGCTCTTCGGTGAGTCCGATGGTGTAGAGCTGTGCCTCGGATCGGTCGCCGAGATTGGCGAATGGCGCCACAACAAGAGTGGGCCGATCCGGAAACATACCGCCCGCGGACCGTGGTGGGGGATACGTGGCCAGGCTGCCGGCAGCCAAGTAACCGGAGGCGGCCAGTGCCGCGCCAACGCATGCAAGCACGGCGCGCCTAGCCCGCCACCACGGCTCGCTCGAACGAGGAGTCGAAGTGGGAGCGGGCACGGTCTCGATGTGCTCGGCAGGTACGGTATTCCACGAAAACGACGGCACGTATCCGCCCTTGGGCACGTCGATCTTGACGGGATCGTTCCTGCCGCCGACCAGATAGTAGCGCTCGAGCGATCTGCGCAGACGGCCGGCTTCGATGCGGACGACGGGGTCGTCCTGAGTGAACGTCTCGTCGCGGCCGAACACTTCGATGGCGATCGAATAGCCTTTGATGCGGCCGCCCCGCCCGGCAAGCGTCTCCTCGACCACATATCGCAGGAATGCCGCGGCGCGTCCGACCCCTGGAAACTCCGGGCTCGACACGATGCGTTCGAGCTGCGTCCGGATTTCGTCGACACAAGGCAGTTCGTTCGTCGTCGCTGCTGTCACGGTCCCCTCCGTCGACGCTGTCGGCGTGGCATGGCGCTACCGATGCCCCTGAGCTGCCATGCCACGCATGCGCGGAAAGAGAACCTACACCCGGAACGTGTCTTCGTCCACGGCCGTCAATGCGCGGCTGGTGGAGCGATTATCCCGAGACTGCCAAGGCCGCTCACTATCAACTGTATTGCCACCGCGGTCAGCAGGATACCGAAGACGACCTCCGAGACCACCATGCTGGCTGGTTTCATCCGCTTGGCGAGCTTGTCGATGTTGGTGAACACCAGATAGTCGAACGCAGCGACGACCAGGATCAATACGACAACCAGTGCTGCGCTGGCGATCGAGACCACTTCGCCCGAGGCGAGGATGATGACCGTGATGCCGACCGGATTGAGCAGGTAGGGGACGGCAAGCGGAAACACGGCGAGCTTCTCCGGATCGACCGGCACCTCAATTTCGTCATGCGGCTTTTCCGTCGGTCCGGATGCCATCTTGATCGCGATAAGCGCGAGGATGATCCCGCCGGCCACGGCCACGGCGCCACCCGTGATGTGGAGAAGGCGCATCAGCAGCGCGCCGGTCGCGAACAGAATGAGAGCCGTGACCAATGCGATCAGAACCATCTGGCGAGCGATGCGCACCTTGGTTTCTGCGTCGAACGCGTGGGTCTTTTCGAGGAAGGGAACCAGCGCGATCTTCGGCCCCATGCCGATCAGGAGCAGGAGCAGAAGCTTTCCGACAAGCGGAGCGTCGATAACTGTGAAATCCATGGAAGTCTCCTTTCAATACCCGAAGGATCGAATTCTGTTCAAGGGCCTGCTGTGGCCGCTCGCTCAGGCCGTTCCAGCGGCGTTTGCAGCGTTGTGTTTCGCAAGCGTTTGCTGCGCCGCCGCGGCAATGTCGTCGTCCTTTCCGCCCGAGACCTGCACGGTCGGCACCGCGATCTTGATCCCGTTCTCGTTGAATGCCTGATGGATCATGCGCAGAGCGCGGCGCTTCAGCGTGAACTGCTCTCCGGGGAGCGTCATGACCTTCATTCGCAGAAGAAGGCCGGAGTCACCGAGGCTGTCGATGCCCTGCATCTTCAGCGGCTCGATTGTGGTCGCCTTGAACTCGGGATCTTCGAATAGCTCCAGCCCGATCTTCTTGATGATCTTGCGGGCCTTCTCAATGTCGGCGTCGTAGGTCACGGTAATCGTCATCTTTTCGATTACCCAGTCGCGGCTCATGTTCTGGATGGCCCCGAGTTCGCTGAAGGGGACGATGTAGACTGCACCACGATGATGTCTGAGCTTGACCGACCGTAAGCTGAAGGACTCGACGGTGCCCTTGTAGCTGCCGCTCTGTATATATTCTCCGATCCGGAAGGCGTCGTCGAGCAGGTAGAACATGCCGCTGATGATGTCCTTCACCACCGTCTGCGCGCCGAAGCCGATCGCGACGCCAACGACGCCGGCTCCGGCGATCAGTGGTCCGATCTCTACCCCGAGCGACGACAACGCCATCATGATGGCGATCGCGACGAATAGGATCATCAGGAAGTTACGCAGGATGGGCAGCAAGGTCCTCATGCGCGTGCGGCGACGTTCCTGCTCGCTCCCGACTTCGAGGACCGTTTGCGTGTCTCCGAGCTTGCGATCGATGAGCACCTTCACGACGTTCCAGGCGAGGTCGACGACCAGGAGGATAATGCCGGCGCTCAATATTCCACGCACGAGGCGCAATGCAGGAGAATCTTGCATTGTCATTCGCGTAAGCTCGATCTCCAGAACGTCCGCGAGGAGAACGATCGCGCCGACGATCAAGCCCGCCCGGATGCCGCGCTCGATGATCACCGAGACGACCGTGCTTCTCTTGTCGCCATCCTCTTCAACGGCAGAGGACCGCAGGAGGTTGTTGACGGCCGCCTTAGTGAGCGCGATCGCACCAGGCAGGCCAGCGCAGACCAGGGCAATCCAGAATAGCTTCATCGCCCCGACCACCCACAGGAGCCAGACTCCGATGAAGTAGGCGGTCCAGAGCCAGTTCCTCGCGCGCAGACCGAGCCGACTGGGCGGTGCCATATGGGAGAGCCCGGAAGGGCGTCGCCAGACAGCTTCGATGCCGATAACGAGTAGCACCAGGCCAAGCGAATAGGCAACGAGTTGCCGCGCAGGAACAGAGAAGCCGAGCGTTCCAAGCAGCCGGATCGTCACCCAGCCAAAGGCATACCACCCCACGAGATAGCCCAGGCGTTTTGCCCAGTGAGCGGCGGCCTCGTCCGTAACTGGCACGACCCGATATCGCTCCGGTGAGAGGTCTGTCGCGACGCGAGGAGCCAGAAGCACGTCGAAGAGGACGCTCGCGATGCGGAAGACCACGACGGCAAACAGGTAACCGACGACGATCTCCCGGACGAGCGGGGGCCACTCGAAAAGAAGGAAGAAGCCGATACTGCCGAGGCCGAACGAGAGAACGTAGCACACGGCCCACAGCAATCTTGCGCTTACCGCGACTACTCTCTCCGAAACGGTGGCAAAGGGTGCGCGCGCCATCCATTGACGCCATCCGGCGCTGATCCACCAGAAAAGCCATTGTGTGGCCAGCCCCACGGCAACGAAGGCCGCTACCAGAAAGATGGGCCGGGTGCCGCCACTCGCCTGAACCTCGCGTTCGAGAACGGTCGCCCCGCGCATGGTCTCAGAAGGAAAGGTTTGCACGGCACCTAGAAGACTGGCAGCGTGAGCGCGAAAACGTGTTGAGAACTCGGAGAATGAAACGCCGGTCCCCGCGCTCTCCGCGGCAGGCTCGGCTGCGGCCTTGGCCGCTGCAGCCTGCTGCTGCAGGAAGGTCTGAACGTCCGGATCGGAGAACATTCCAATGAACCGCTGAACGCTTTCGGGCCGTGGCTGTGCGGTCGTCTCGCTCTGCGCCGCGGCAGGGGAAACACCCGTCACAAGAGCAACCGTGAGCGCCGCCGCAGAGAGAAGCGTTCGAAGCGACGCGAATTTCAAAAGTACGTCCATTGTAGATCCTGATCTGAATGAAGAAGATGCACGTGACGCCAACATCTGCATCTAGCGCGCGCACGCCTCCTGTGAGCGCAAGCCGACCGTGCAGGCTGCCGGCTTTCGCTTGGTTCCTGTCGGACCCGTGAGGCCGCTCACCTGGCTTGCGTAGTTGTCTCTTGTGTCCGCATCGACGACTGCGACCGGGGCGGCCAGTATCAGCCCCGCCGCGCTGCCTGCCGCGGCGGCGGTGCTCGTCGTTGCTGCAAGGATCTTGTCTCCGAGACCAACCTTGCTGTCGGTCAGCGTCTGCCCGTCGGAGATGCGCGCTCCGATAAGCTGAACGACCTCGGGAGATTCCGCAAACTTGCCATGGTTGAGGCGGTCCCCCGCCTTGACCTTGGTGAGGTCGATCACCGTGATCTGGCTGTCGGCCAGCTCCTTCTTGAAAGGGGACTGCTCGGGGTCGATGGCGCCGAGCCTGGCGACGTCGCCCCACACCCTGCGGGAGACCGCAAGCGCACGGTCGTCGCGCGAGACGAACAATGTGAACTTCGGATGCTGCTTGCCCATGTCGGCGATCTGCTGGCGGAAGACATCGACGTCCACGTCGGGCGAGGCCAGCATCACGTTTTCGAACTTGGCGGGGAGCCGGCCGTTGCGGATCGCCATCTGCCGCAGCGCTTCCAGCGCCAGCCAGTTCCCCATGGAATGTGCGAGGATGGAGACTTCCTTCACTTCCGGATCCTTCGCGAGGTACTGGAAGAGCGTCTCCAGTGCGTTGCGCGTGTAGTTGGTGCTCTCGCGGTCGTAACCATAGGCCAGCAGACTGCCGCGCGACGGCCATGTCACCAGCACCGGCGCGCTATGGACGCCGGAATCCTGGACGATCTGGGCGAAGCGGTAGACGGAATCTTCGAAACGGTTGTTGAAGCCGTGGATGAACACCAGGACGCTGCCGTCGCGGCTCTTCCTGACCGATGCACTCAGCCATTTCTTGGCGTCATCGCGTGTGATCTCCTCGGCCTTCAAGGTCGCGAAATCGGTCGCCGGATTGGATGGAAGCCTCTTGGGCCATGCAACCTCCCCGACCTTTCGGACGCTCGCAGGCGGGATGGATACGGTGATGTCCGCGAACGCAGGGGCAAGGGCGCGCTCGCCCGTGAACATCTCACCGCGAATTGTGGAACGACTGCGTGTGGTCGTAACCAGCATGTCGATCTTGGTCGATTTCGGCGCGCTGTCGGCAACGGGGATGAGCACGTTCTTCGGGTGGCCGCCGCAACCTCCCGCCGCCGCCAGCGCGGCGATTACAAGAATCGTTTTCAAACCGCGAGGAAGTCTCGCGCGAGTGGGGTCGACAACTTTGTTCGCTCTGCTCACCACTGTTCCCCGCGGCCGTTGCGCCATGACCGAGATCGCCGCTTCATGCAGAAGCGGACGACCCCCGGCCCGAAAAAAAGCTATGCGAACACGAGAGGGCTTACCCGTAGCATCGGGTATGTTACACCGGCCGCGGGACGTTTCCCGGCACCGCGATCAGTCGCAAGTGTGCGCCTCCCTTCGGTCTTTGACTCTGACGGCAAGCAGAGCCGCCGTCGGCCCGCCGAGGCCTGTTCGGCAAGAAATCGGCCCGCATCAAGATCGGGCGGCGCCGTCGTCGGCGTGTATGATACAGTAACATACTCCACGAACCCCGGTTCATCCACGAACATGAAGCCTTGAAGCACGTTCGATCGGCACGGTCTCAAGTGTCGTGAAATGGAGTCGACGATGGATGAGGGCGTGGCGGCTGTCAGGCTGCAGTTTCCGATCAGAGCCAAGGCGATCGAAGAACTTGCATCACGGGACGACGTGTTCTGCGAGATCTGCCGGGATTTTGCGGAAGCCCAGATGGAACTGGCCAAATGGCGCGTGTCGGAAGACCCGAACCGCGATGAGCGTAGTGCGGAATACCAAGAGTTGGTTGCCGGACTTGGGAAGGAGATCGAAGACGCGCTCGACAACGCGACGGTGCTCCCGCTTCGTCCGCCATCCGCGCGCCCTTCCCGGTGAACAGGGCGACGAGCCCGAGGCCGCCGACATCGTTGCAGACCAAGACCTTCAGATACCCATAGAACTCTCGCATTCGAAGGATGAATACTGTGCTGTCCGAGACCGAGACCTTACACGAGCCTTCACACGAGCCTGCGAGTTCTCCTGCGCCCCAGAACCCATTGCGCAGGATCGCGCTCGTCGTCGCCCTTCTGGCGCTGGTCCTGTTCGTCCTCTCCATCTTCATGGAGCGGCGGACGCCGTCGACCTCACAAGCTCAGGTTCAAGCCTATGTCGTCGGCATCGCGCCCGAAGTCACGGGCCGGGTCGTGGAAGTGGGCGTCGCCGACAATTCGCGGGTGGACGCCAACCAGGTTCTCTTCCGTATCGATCCCGAGCGCTACGAGCTTGCGGTCGCCGAGGCCGAGGCGGCGCTCGCAAGCGTCGGCCAGTCGATCGGGGCGTCAACTGCGACAGTCGACGCCGCCCAAGCCAAGCTCGTTCAGATTGAGGCTGACCGGGACAATCTCCGCGACCAGTTCGCGCGGGCGTCCGAGCTCGTGAAGCGCGGCGTCTTTTCCAAGGCCAGGTTCGATGCGACCAAGTCCGCCTATGACCAGGCGGAGGCTTCCGTTTCGGGGGCGCAGGCCGACCTTGCCAAGGCCAGGGAAGAGCTCGGCCCAGCCGGAAACGACAACCCCCAGCTCCGCGCAGCCCTTGCCGGACTGGAAAAGGCTAGGCTCGACCTCGTGCGGACGACCGTGCGAGCGCCTTCGGCGGGCGTTGTCACGAACCTTCAGCTCACCATTGGCAAGGTCGTCTCGGCCGGCCAGCCGGCCATGACCTTCATCGATGTCGGCACCATCTGGATCAACGCGGCATTCAAGGAGAACAGCCTCGAGAAGGTGGCTGCCGGCAACAGGGCGGAGATCCTCTTCGACGCACTTCCAGGAAAACTGTTTCCAGCCGAGGTCGAAAGCGTCGGGTTTGGTGTCTCGCAGGGAACCACGGATCCCAACACCGGACTGCCGACAATCAGGAACGACAGCGGATGGGTGCAGGAAGCGCAGCGGTTTCCAGTCCGCCTCAACATCGAGGAGGACGCCCGGCCCAAGGGCGGGGTGCGCTACGGCTCGCAGGCGACCGTTGTGATCTACACCGGTGACAACCCGGTCACCAATGCGTGGGGATCGCTCTGGATCCGCATCATGTCGGTTCTGACCTATGTCAACTGACCGGACTACCGCGATCGAGGAGCAGAAGCGCAAGGGCCTGCGCGTCGCGTTCGCGGTCTCGATCGGTTTCACGGTCGCAGTGTATGCGGGGGCTATCGTGCCGTTCCTCGGTCCGCTCTTTGCAGCACAGTTCCTGCTCGGCAGCTCGCGACCGATGCCGTTTGGAAAAACGGTCGGCGCTGCGATGGTGATCCTCATTACTGGGATCGCGATGATGATGCTGACCAGCCTCCTCGGCGAACGGCCGGCTCCTTTCCTTCTCCTGCTGGGACTGACCTATTTTGCCTGCTTCGTCGCGCAGTCGGCGGGGAAGGGCGGGCCGGCCGTCTTTCTCGTGCTCGTCGTTGCGATCATCGTCCCCCTGCTTGGCATCCTGAACAAGGACCTCGCCAATTCCATCCTGTCCATCCTGGTCACAGGGGTATTGTCAGGAACGATCCTGATGTGGCTGGCATATGCGATCTTCCCTGAACCCCTTGGGCAGACCTTCGAGGCCGTCTCGTCCGGTGAACGGCCACCAGCTCTGCTTCGGGCGCTGGCGAATACGGGGATACTTCTGACCTCCGTCGTAATCTGCCTGACGAGCGACAACCTAACCGCCGCGGCAGTCATTCCCATAACGGTGGCGTCCCTGCTCGGGCAGCTCGACGTCGCGGCAAGCAGCCGGGCGGCGGTCGGACTCGTGCTCGTCAATCTCTTCGGGGGAGTGCTCGCATCGGTCGCCTACGCGGCGCTGACGTTGCGGCCAAGCCTGCTTTCGATCTTTCTTATCGTTCTCATCGTCGCCCTTTTGTTGGGAGGACGCGCTGCTGGACGGTCGAAGGACGCCGCGGTATTCGCAGGCGCTTTGACGACCTTCCTGATCCTCTTCGGTCTGGGGGTCTCGCCCCTTCCGGGGAGCGCCGCAGAATCCTTCGCCACCCGCATCGTCTATGTCGCGGCAGCCTTGATCTACGCCTTGCTGTTCGCCGCGATCCTTTGGCCGCGCACCAGCAACTCGAAGGGGATTGCGGCATGACGCGGGCGTCGCGCAGGAGTACGTTCATTTTGACGAAATCGGCGGCCGTGAGCTGCGCGATGTTCGTGGCCGCAATCTCTTCGGCGGCTTCCGTAGGCGCCGTCGAGAGAACCGAGAACTTCGTCGACGTCCGCAAGCACTGCGAGCTCACACACCTTTGGAAGGATCCGCCGGATCCGAAAGCGTTCACCGAGTGCATGAGGCAGGGGCATTATCGGCTCCATTTCTCGCCGACCTGCCAGACCGGCAGCCGCAGGGCGCAGTGTTACGATTTGCAGCCCTGACGCCCGGTTGCGTTTCGACAAGCAAGCGTTGGAGATTCACGCGTCTGCGATCCCATCTTCACGCGTGCCTAGCCAAACCTGCAGCACGGTCCAAAGGATGGCGAGCGTCGTTGCGCCGATGAACATGCCTGTGAAACCCCAGGCCGCCAACCCGCCGATCACGCCGATGAACAGCACCAGCAGCGGTAACTGGCCACTGCGTGCGATCAGCATAGGCTTGACGATATTGTCTGTTCCAATCAGCGCAACAACGCCCCAGACGGCGATGAAGATCGCCCAGCCCGTCTGCCCTTCGGAGGCCAGCCAGATCGCCACCGGAAGCCAAACCAGAAGCGGTCCCAGTTGAATAACGGCCAGGAAGAACGTTACTGCGGCCAAGGCAATTGCACCCGGAACGCCGGCGATTGTGAAGCCGATCCAGGCCAGTACCCTCGATCAGCGCCGTGCCAATCACGCCGATAGCAACGCCCCTTATGGCCTTCCCGGCGGCACCTAGCAGTTCGGTTCCTTTCGGGCCGACTATGTGTTCGATAATGGCGGAAACGTAGCGCAGCAACGGGATGCGCGAGGCATGAAACATGGCGGCCACTATGACGCCCAGGAAAATTTCGAGGACAGCGACCAGGAGACCCGCGCCGAGATTGAGGAGCCAGCGTCCCGCAGCGGCGAGCTGGGACTGGTACCGTTGCAGCAAGACCAGACCATCCCTCTGCAATTCCTGCCATGCCGCCGCCACCTTCTTTCCGAGCAGCGGCAGGCCGGCAATCCATTCGGGCAGGTTGGGAATTCCGTGACTGCTGGCCGCGCTCAACCACGCTTCGGCGACACCCAGATGGTCGGCAACGGAGGAACAGAGATAGATCAACGGCAGGATGGTGATGGTCGCGGCGACTGCGCCGAACATCACCGCCGCCAGGCGACGCCTGCCGTTCAGCAGGGCAACCATTCGATCGAACAGCCCCGCTGTGGCTGTCGCAAGGATCACCGCATAGGTCAGGACGCCGACAAAAGGAAGCAACACCCAGAAAGTCGCGGCTATTAAAACTGACACAAGCAACAATGCCAGAGCTGTCTCGATGATGCGCTGGCGCTGACCGCTATCACTGCGCGTTTCTTGCATAAGTGCCTCCATCAATCTGGTTCAAAAGTCGAAGCCTTCTCGAATATGGACAGCCGCGCATAGTTATATCAGTTTGCCTTTGCATACGGAGCCATGGATCGGGGGCAATGTGCGTCAAGGTTGAGCGGTGTCTTGATGTTGCGCGCCCTTGGAGAACCACAGCAATTCTGAGACCTTGAACAGAAACGCCGTCGTCCATCCAAACAGCAGGATCCCGTTTACGCCCTCGATAGCGCTGGCAAGGCGCCATTCCCTTGACAACGTGATATCGCCATAGCCGATCGTTGCGTAGGTAATCGCAGAGAAATAGGTGGCTTGCTCGAAATCCTGCAATTCGCCTGCCAACCGGTAAGCCGTCGCCCACAGCATGATCTCGATCATATGAGCCATGATGAAACCGACGACAAAAAACGAACTGATGGTCAAGCGGACGTATGCCGGCAGTTTGTGCGTATGGGTAATGGCCCTCCGTCCCATACGAAATAGCAGCATGACTGCTCCGCCGTGAATGATGATCGTGGCGAGCACCATGACAGTCGCCATGAGAATTTGTACTAACATTGCCGCACACTCCTTGCGAGCCGATCACAAAGCAGGCGTTCTGCATGTGCAACGCTCGTCACAACGAAATCAAGGCTCTCTCCAAGCCTTTCCCGGTCGCTCGCTGGTCCCGCTGCATCGTGGCCCGATACAGCTATTGAGAAAACACCCGGCCTCCGGGCGGAACCATCCCCTCGGACGGTAGCATCTAACGTGTCTACCCGCCGGTTTCGAAACCGGGATACAACGTCATCCCGCCGTCGACATAGATCGTCGATCCGACGACCGGTCCTTGCGATTGACCCACCAGGTGAAGTTTAGAAGCAGTTTCTGGAAGGACCTCTGAAGCCAGGCGACGTCGCCTTTGCCTGACCTTGCCTCCTCCAGACGGTAGGTGAAGATGGTCGCCCATGCGTGGACGGGCGGGTTGACGTCGCCGAAGTTCCACTTGTACGCAGGAATCTGCCCGTTCGGATGCATGTAGGCTTCGCGCAGCATCAGATCGATCTGATCCTTGCCGAAGTCGGGATCGACCATCGTCAGGGCGATCACCTGGAATGCCAGGTCCCAGGCCGCGTACCAGGGATACTCCCACTTGTCGGGCATGGAGGTGATGTCGGCATTGTACATATGGTGCCAGCCGTCGTTACGCTGTCCGGTCCGCCGCTTCGGATCGAAGGGATCCGTGCCATGTTCGTCCAGCCATCGGTTCACGTCGTAGAGGTAGAACTGCTTGCCCCACATCATGCCTGCCAGAGCCTGGCGCATGACGTTGGCCGCGTCTTTGGTCATCGATGGCGGCGTGATCGCGGCGTAGAACTCGTCGGCTTCCCGCCGACGCGCCTGCATGGCGTCGTCGAACGAATGACCGAACATTTCTCGGACATTCTTGGATCTCGCAGGCGGCGGCACGTCGCTGAGCCGCAGCCGCAGCGCTGCGACTGCCCGGCGTCCACGGTGACGACGTAATGCGCCCCGGCCTTGGTTCCGATCTGTTGCGGGTTCACGGCGTCGGTACGGCCATGCACGACGAAGCTGTCGATCCCGTCCTTGACGAACGGGGTGGCGCTTGGAACGCCGAATAGACGCTCCTTGTTTGTCTCGTTCTCCGTGAACAGCAGCGCTGGCGAGCCATCGCAATATAGATATCGTGTGGCGTCCGCTTCCGGCGGCCGAACTCCAACCGCTTCCCCTTCCACCTGTCGAGGTTCGACCTTGGCCGCGATCGCGCTCGAGGCGTCCTTTCGCTCCACCCGTTCCAGGATTGGTTTTCGGCGCTCTTCGCCCCAAGACCATCTATTCCTGAACCATAACGTCGGCAGCACGTGCAGCGTGGCCGCTTCCGGGCCGCGATTGGCCACCGTGATCTCGACGAGGATGTCCTCGGGCGCCGCTTTGGCATATTCGACAAAGACGTCGAAGTAGCGATCAGCGTCGAACACGCCGGTGTCGATCAGTTCGTATTCGAGGTCGTCTCTCCCGCGCCGGCCGTTTGTCTTCACCAGGTCGTCGTAGGGGTAGGCGGCTTGAGGATACTTGTAGAGATACTTCATGTACGAGTGGGTCGGCGTCGAATCCAGGTAGAAGTAGTACTCCTTCACATCCTCGCCGTGATTGCCCTCGCTGTTGGTGAGGCCGAACAGCCGCTCCTTCAGGATGGGGTCACGGCCGTTCCACAGAGCCAGCGCGAAGCACAGCCGCTGTTTGCTGTCGCTGATGCCCGCCAGACCGTCTTCGCCCCAGCGATAGGCGCGCGACCGAGCCTGGTCATGGGTGAAGTAGTCCCATGCGCGGCCGCCCTCGCTGTAGTCCTCGCGAACGGTTCCCCACTGCCGCTCAGCCAGATAGGGACCCCATTTCTTCCACTCGGCTTTTCCGTCTCGCGCCTCCTTGAGGCGCTGGGTTTCGGCATTCATTACGCGCCCTCGCGGTCACTGATATTGGCGTGGCGTATCGCGTTCAAAAAAGGCGGTATTCCATCACCATGACTTCGTGATCAGGCGGCTTGACCGAACGAAAGGAAGTATGGCGGCGCCATCTATTCTTCCCAAATCGCAAAAAGAGAGATCCTTCACGCGGTTGGCCCCAGTCTGCGCGCTCAACCCTGCTTCCGTAAGTGTGTTACTGTAACATACATCCCAGATCACTCCTGCGACTACGCCTGGAGCAGTCTTTGCTGTAGAACTTAGAGCCAACGATGCTTGGCCGATGACTATCACTTCTTCCTGCTCGGAGGAGGTTGCGGCGCGAGCGAAGAGATAGTCATCGACAGCCTGCAATCATGTCTGAGCACAAGGAGGATTGAGATGGCTAGATCTCGCGCATTATTACTCGCCACGGGCCTGTTTCTGCCTTTCGCAGGAATCCCCTTTTCTCCACATCCGCTCCTGACCGCAACCGCTCAGGAGCCGGCCGCATCCAATCCAGTCGCCGCAGAAGACGACGCTCCGGCGCCCCTGAGCGAAGACGAGTTGGAAATCCTGGTGTCGCGGATCGCGCTCTATCCGGACGAGCTGGTCGCGCTCGTCACATCGGCCTCGCTTTATCCGCTGCAGATCGTGGAAGCCGCCCGGTTTCTCGAAGCCATCAAGAAGCAGCCCAAGCTCAAGCCGAAGACGACGTGGGGCGGCAGCATCGTGTCCTTGCTGAACTATCCTCAGATCGTGGCGATGATGAGCGAAGATCTGGACTGGACGCAGTCACTTGGAGAGGCGCTCTCCTACCAGCAGAAGGACGTTCTGATCGCCATACAGCAACTGCGCGACAAGGCAGTCGCCGACGGCATCATCAAGACCGACGACAAGATCAAGGTCACCCAGGAAAACGACAACGTCGTGATCGTCTCCGCCAGTCCGGAAAAGGTCTACGTTCCACAGTACGCTCCGGAGATGTTGTATGAACCAGGCTACGTGTCGCGCCCATCGGCTACTATTCCGACCCGTATCCGAACTACTACTATCCGACCGCGACCTTTTTTGCGGGGGTGGTGACGGGGGCGGTCTGGGCTGCCGCCATCGACTGGAACCGTTGGGGCGTATGGGGCGGGCGCTGGAACGGCGACGTCGATATCGACTGCAACAATTGCTTCAACAACATCAACGGCAAGGTGAATATCAACGACGTCGACTGGAAAAACGTCGACAGGAGCAAGATCAGGTTCGACGCCGCCCAGTTCGACAAGATGGACCGCAGCGCCTTCAGGACCAATATCGAAGCGAACGCCAACAACAGGGTCGGCGCAAGAGTGAGCGATCGTGCCGGCACGATCCGCAATGAGGCAGGCAAAGTCAGTGTCAATGACGTCCGCAAGAGCAAGATCGATGCGGAGAGGATAGGTGCGGCCCGCAACAAAGCAGGGAACATCGCAGCGGCGCCCGCGGGCAGGAAGGCGGCGCCTGCCGCGCAGAACCGCCGGCCCGAAGCACGGGCGAAGAGGGCTGCCGCCAACGTCAAGCCCACAGTCAACGCCAAACGTCCGGTTGCAAAGCCCAAGCCTGCGGCCCGCATCGACAGCCGGCCAAGAAAGCCATCCGCGCTCGGTCAGGTCGACAGTGGCAGGCGCTCCCAGATGCAGTCCAACCGCGGCAGACAGGCCATGGCCGGAGGCAGTCGCGGTGGCGGTCGTGGAGAAATCCGCCGAGGCGGCGGACGCCGTCGGTAACCGGAAGAAGAGGACAGTCATGACCAAGTCAGTGAGAAACATCCTTCTGGGTTCGGTGTTCGCCGCTGTTTCGGCTCTCGCCATCTATCCGGCTTCAACATCTGCAGCAGAACCATCCGACGCGACCGTCATCTCGGGCTTCGCCTCGCAGAGCGATCCGCCCGTATTCCAGACGCCGGAACAGGCCGTCGACGCCTTCAAGGCTGCCCTGGCGGCAGATGACTTCGACAAGTTCGCCATGCTGCTGGGTATCGATGCAACGAAAGCGAAGGCGGGCGAAGGGGTGATGGAGACCTATGCACAAATCCGGGAGGGCGCCAGGAAGAAGACCGTCCTGAAGGACGTCGATGGCCGCAAGATCATCGAGGTCGGCGACAAGCTATGGCCGCTGCCGTTCCCGATCGTGAAGGGCGACGACGGCAAATGGAGCTTCGACACCTATGCCGGCTTCGAGGAGATCATCAATCGTCGCGTCGGCGAAAACGAACTGCAGACCATCGTCACGATGCGCGCCTATGTCGGCGCCCAAGAGGAATATTCTTCCGCAGACCGCGACGGGGACGGCGTGCTGGAGTATGCCCAGAAACTGATCAGCAGCGACGGTAGAACGGATGGCCTCTACTGGTCGTCCGATCTTGGCGAGGGTGACAGCCCGGCGGGCAACGCCCTCGAAGACAACGCGGCCCTGGACAAGGCGAAGGCCGGCGAGGGCTACTACGGCTATCGTTACAGGATCATCGACAGTCAGGGGCCGAACATCGCCGGTGGCAAGTTCGATTATATCATCAACGGCAACATGATCGCAGGATTCGCGCTCATCGCCTGGCCGATCCGCTACGGCGAAACCGGTGTGCATACATTCCTGGTGAACGCGAACGGCACGGTCTACCAGGCCGATCTCGGTCGGCAAACCGAAAAAACGGCGGCCGGCATCAAGACCTTCAATCCGGATGACAACTGGGAGGTGACTGCGGACTGAACGCGGCGGCTACCGTGATTGCCGCCTCGTCGGCGGTCGAGGAGTGTTCCGGACGGTTGAATTTTTTCCAAAGCAGGGAACCGCATCCAATTTCGTTGACTCCACGCTCGCAAAGTAATACCTTCTGAACATCAGGTATTACCGAGGGGCGCAAATGACGACGACAGTGACAGCAAAGGGGCAGGTGACCATTCCAAAGCCCGTCCGCGATCTGTTGGGAATCGTTCCTGGGAGCAAGGTTGATTTTCGCCGCGCCGCCGATGGCAGCATTGTCGTGGTGCGGGCGGACAAGAAGCAGCCTGTGAGCCGGTTTGCGAAGTTGCGAGGTCATGCGGGCAAAGGGCTCAGCACCGATGCCATCATGGCACTGACACGTGGCGAAACTTGACCCTCGTCGATACCAATATCCTCCTGGACGTTGTCACCGATGATCCGGAGTGGGCGGATTGGTCGATTGCGCAACTTGAAGCGGCGAGCCTCGATGGGCCTTTACTGATTAACGATACCGTATACGCCGAGCTCGCGGTGCGATACGATCGTATCGAAGAACTCGAGGCATTCCTCGATGAGGCTGGGCTTGAAATGACTGCAATGCCGCGAGCCGCCCTTTTCCTTGCCGGCAAGATATTTACGCAGTATCGCCGCGCCGGAGGATCAAAAACTGGCGTATTGCCGGACTTTCTCATAGGTGCCCATGCAGCGGTTAGTCAGCTTCCGTTGCTCACCCGCAACCTTGGCCGCTACCGCACATATTTTCCGTCAGTGACGCTGATTACGACGCACGCGTAGCCAGAAAGATTTGCAGTGGATGTTGTATCGCGCCGTGTCCGCGTCACCTGATGTGGTTACAAAACTCCGGGTTCAGATCTGCGTGCAAAGTTTGGCATTCAGACTACGAATTGAGGGCCCCGAAACGCGGAAAAGGATTTGAACTTATTTCACCGGTGAGGGTCGGCAGTGAGTGCTTTCATGAACATGTCGAGCGACATTCCTAATCTTTGCGCCTTGCGCGGGACATGGCAGAATAAAGAGCCAGAGGCTGACATGCTGCATTTCCTGAGGTGAAGGACACGCCGTCCTGACGCTTTCCACCAGCGAAGGCGATTTCATTCTTGATGATCTCGCAGATGAGATCAAACCTTGGCACGCGGCACCGTAGGTGTTTCTGAGACGCCAAAGCCACCACAATCCGATCGATGGGTAAAGATCCGCGACGAACGTTTGCAGGCGGCCCGCACGGTGATTATCCGGGCTCGATGGAAAGCCATCAACTGGTCTGCGTCCGGCAAGCCGCTGTTCGTCGGATGCTATAGTCGGCTGAGCAACTCTGATTTCTTCGCTTCGAACTCCTGATCTGTGAGAATACCTTTTGCATGAAGAGCCGCGAGGCGTTCGATCTTGTCGAAGATGTCCTCATCGGACCGACGCGCCTCCGGCGCTGGACGCGCCGCTTGTTGTGGCTCGGTGGATTCCGGCGCGGACGATGCGAATATCGATGGCGCAATGGTCGCGGCAGATGGTCCGGTAGCCGACGTGCCCGCCGGTTCCTTGCCGTCCTGACGGACCACATCCAGTTCCGAGATTTTCACGAGCCCATGCTGAGACGTAAAGGCCAGCGACTGGTCGCTGGTTTGCTGTTGCGAGAAACCGCCAATGCGATGGTCCTTCGTGTCATAGACCGTAACCCGGCCGCCGACATCGATCGCCAGTCGTCGGGTTGTTGGGAAAAAGGCATAGCGCAGGTCATTCTGCGCCCCGGTCGAGGCAGGATGCCCGAGCTCCTCGGGCCACCAGTTGCCGGCCGACAACGCCCCAGGCACGAACAGACTGACGCCGCCGCCCTGATCTTGGTATTGGGACTGGTGCGACCTCTGCGGGTCCAGCAAATCCGTGCTGCGCACCAGGGCCGCAAGCTCGGAACAAATCCCGGCCACGTTCGCCTTCAGAGCATGGTTGAACATGTCGCCGACCATGATCATGCCGCCCTGTGACCATTGCCCCATGCCACCGAGATCAGGATGGTTGAACTGAGCCTGTGTCGCCTGCCCGGCGATAATCGCCATCAGAAGGTGCTCGACCGCGCCAAGGCTGACCCCGTACCGCTGTGCAATCCCCTCCAGGGTCCTTCGACCCTCTTCACTGAGTTGTCTCATCGTGATCGCCCTTGCCTTATGAAGAAAGCGTGCACGCCGCAAGGCCGAGCCTCGCAACGAAGTCAAGAAGCTCTCCACGACATCAGAACAATACGGAACTAGGTGGCAAATGTCACAAGATATCGCGCCGGTTCTACCATCACATCGTCGGCGTAGGCTCATGCGCCGATATCGCCGCGTTCGAAAACTGCTTCCATAATCTTGACCTCAGATGCCGGAGTGCCACGACTGCGGGCAAAGTCACGCCATCTTCGTACAATCTCCCGACCGCCGCGATTACTGCGGACGTCGAGATGAAAAACTCTGCGACCGGTCGCAACAAATCGATAGATGCGGTCGCATCGTCAAAACAGATCTAGGTCGACAGTCCCGGCACTATTCGGCGTCGGGTTCAACCTAACGCACGGCCTGGGACGTCCACCTTGAACGGTCCAGACTTGTCTTTCCATCCTCAATTGCTATATGTAGGTAAATACCTACATGGGAGCGTGCCATGAACATCACAACCCTTTCCAGCCGCGAGTTGAACCACGACGTCAGCAAAGCCAAGAAGGCTGCCATAAAGGGCCCGGTTATCATCACGGATCGGGGAAAGCCTTCCCATGTGCTGATGACCTATGACGAGTTCGAGCGCCTGACCGGCAAGCACCGCAGCCTCGTCGATGCTCTCGCAATGCCGGGCCTTTCGGGAATCGAATTTGATCCGCCTCGCGTTGAGATTACGCCGCGCGGGGTCGATCTATCTTGATCTATCTGCTCGATACCAATGTCGTCTCCGAACTGCGCAAGATTGGTGACGGTAAGGCCGATGCCAATGTGGTGGCGTGGATCGACGCGGAAGATGCAGTCAGTTTTTACATTTCGGCGATCACCATCCTTGAACTTGAACGGGGTATACTCGGTGTGCAGCGCCGGGACGCGGCGCAGGGCGCTCGCTTGCGTTCATGGCTCGACAATCATGTGCGCCCGGAATTCGCAGGCCGTATCCTGCCGATAGATGACGCGATCGCGACACGCTGCGCGCATTTGCATATTCCTGACAGGCGCAACGAGGCCGATGCGCTCATTGCCGCGACCGCTCTGGTTCACGGCATGACCGTCGTGACGCGCAATGTCAGGGACTTCGAGGGCACTGGCGTGGTCATAGTCGATCCTTGGCAGGGTTGATAGAATATTCCATCCCGTTCTCAAGACGGTCGAGTTCGGTTCTGATAGGAAACCGCTTATCTGATGGCTAGGCGGATGTCGGCTTAACGTGATTGCAGATCCTGCTCGTTCTTTTAGTAGCCAGTAGATACTGGCTTCGAGCGTCCCAACCGCTGTTGCTGCCGCTGCGAGACAGGATGGCGGCATCCGCGCCGCTGCCAAGGCATATGACGTCAGTGAGGCCTCGGTTAGGCATGCTTATCCGGTGAGCTACTTCGCATTCCTATCTTTACCGAAGCGGCGAATTAAGACGGTACTGGCTTCCGCGCGTGCCGACCCTGCGGGCTTCAAGGTTCAGTGCGAAATGCTCCTTCGCCACCCTATACGCATTATCCGCAGAGAGCTCTTGGTTCAGCCAGCGGCCAGTCGTCGAGTTCGTAGAGCACGATGCACTCGCGCAGGCGTCGATGAAGAATTAATGGTCGTCGGCCTGGAATTGTTGACGTCCGCGGCGGGCTTCGGTCCAAACTGGGTGGCGACACGCTAGGGCTAGGCGACAGGTCTGGCTTTTATTCACCTTGCCCGTGACCGCTCACTCAAAGTTGCGCCGCCGCAGGAATCTTTTCTCATCGATGACATTTTCGACCGCTGTGGACAGGCTCCCTGTACCGCATTGATTTCTCTAATGGATCACGAGTTTTCATGCTGTGGAGGACGCTTGAGCTGAGATGCCATCCGAAACATGCCGATTGACTCGCTTTTCGCATAGGAACAAAAGAGGAACATTCTCGCTTTTAAACGGGATGGAAACCTGCTTTTGACGAAGGCCACAGATGGCGCAGCCGCGCGCGAACCTTACCCTCTCCGAGCTTCGAGGCCGTATTCAGCATCTCGAAGGAACGGCTAGCCGCCGCAAGGTCGTCCTGCCGTTCGGGGTGGCCGAAATCGATGGACACCTTCCGGGCGGTGGCCTTTCATACGGAGCATTGCATGAGGTCGCCGGCGGCGGGACAGGGACTGTCGATGGAGCGGCCGCAGCGCTGTTTGCGGCGGGAATCGCCGCCCGCACAAAGGGTAAAATCCTGTGGTGCCTGACAAGGCCCGACCTGTTTTTTCCGGCCATATCTCAGGCGGGGCTGCATGCCGACCGGGTGATCTTCTGCGAGGCCGACCGGGAAGAGGATGTGTTGGCTTCAATGGAAGAAGGCCTCGGTTTCGGTGGCCTTGGAGCGGTGGTCGGCGAGCTCGTACGTCTTCCCATGACAGTCTCGCGCCGTCTCCAGCTGGCAGCCGAAAAGACCGGCACGATGGGTATAGCGCTCCGGCGCTGGCGGCGGCAGACAGAAGCCTCGGACTACGGCCAGCCCACCGCTGCAACAACGAGATGGCGCGTGAGCGTCTTGCCGTCCGAACCGCTTCCCGTTGCCGGTGTCGGCCGGGCGCGATGGCTGGCGGAATTGATGCGTGTGAAGGCGGGCGAGTGTGCTGAGTTTGAAATAGGAGCCTGCGATGCCAAGGGTCGTATCTGTCTACTTCCCGCGTCTGGCCACGGATCGGATCAGACGGCATGGAGCAGAAGCCGTGCCAGCTGAATGCCCGCTCGTCGTCATCTCGAAGAGCGGCTCCAAGCGATGGATTTCTGCCGCCGACTGCAATGCGTCAAAGCTCGGTCTAAGAATCGGCATGCCCGCCAGCAAGGCTCAGGCGATGGTCGCCGATCTGGTCATGGTTGACGCGGCTCCTGGCGAGGACGCCGCCGCGCTCGAGCGCCTCGCCCTTTGGGCGCTCCGGCAGTACACACCGGTGGTCGCCGTGGACGGGACAGATGGCTTCGTGATGGACACCGAGGGGGCGGATCATCTGCAGGGCGGCGAAGCCCTCCTCGTCAGCGGTCTGGTGAACAGACTGCGGGCGAAGGGATTGTCAGCGAAGGCAGCCGTAGCCGATACCTGGGGTGCGGCCCACGCGCTTGCGAGGCTGACTTCGGACGAAACGACCGTCGTCCCCGTTGGAGCGGTTGCCAAGGCAGTAACCGAACTGCCGATCCACTGTCTCAGGCTGCCATCGGAAATGGTCCAGGGTCTGCGGGTGCTCGGTGTTGATACCGTCGGCCAGCTCTCGGCAATGCCGCGCGCACCCCTGACGCTTCGCTTTGGTCCGGAACCCGGCCGTCGCCTCGACCAGATGTTTGGCCGGATCGCCGAACCGATTGACCCGATCCGTACGCCGGACCTGGTCGAGGTATCCCGCAATTTCTCCGAACCGATCGGCGCGGCCGAAACCATCGCAAAATACACGCGCCGCCTCGTCGTTCAATTGACGGCCAGACTGGAGGAGCGAGGGCTTGGCGTGCGCCGATGCGACCTGATCATTCATCGCGTGGACAACATCATGCAATGTCTGAGGGCGGGCCTCGCCAAGCCTGTCCGCGAGCCCGCCCGTCTTTCGAAACTCCTCTGCGACCGCATAGAGAAGATCGATCCTGGCTTCGGAATCGAGAAGATGGCGCTCGTTGCCGTTATGGTCGAACCGCTGGAGGAGAAGCAAATCGCCTCCTCGTTGATCGAGGAGACGGTCGTCGACGTGACGCCATTGGTCGATATCCTCGGCAATCGCGGCCAGCGTCTCTATCGCGTCGCCCCCGTTGCTTCCGACGTTCCGGAAAGGTCCGTCAGGAAGATCAGTCCGACGGCAGATGAAACCGGAGAGAACTGGGCGGCGAAGTGGCCCAGGCCGTCACGTCTGCTTTCGACGCCCGAGCGGATCGAGGTGATCGCCTTGCTTCCCGACCAGCCACCTGCCGTCTTCACCTGGCGCGGCAAGCGGCGACGCGTAAAACGCGCCGACGGTCCAGAACGCATCTTCGGCGAATGGTGGCTTCGCCCCACGGAGATGTCCGCGGTTCGGGATTACTTCGTCGTCGAAGACGAGGTGGGCGAACGATACTGGATCTTTCGGGCCGGCGACGGTGTCGATGCGGAGACCGGCTCCCATCGATGGTTCCTCCATGGAGTGTTCGGATGAGATACGCCGAGTTCCAGGTCACGACGCATTTCTCCTTCCTGCGAGGCGCCAGTTCCGCCGAGGAACTCTTTGCCACAGCCGCGGTCCTCGGTATCGATGCGCTCGGCGTCGTTGATCGCAATACTCTGGCAGGAATCGTGCGTGCCTGGGAGGCGGCGAAGACAACCGGCGTGCGGCTCGTTGTCGGATGCCGGCTGGATCTTTCGGACGGCATGTCGATCCTCGTTTACCCGACAGATCGTCCGGCTTACTCGCGGCTCTGCCGTCTGCTGTCGCTCGGAAAATCGCGGGGCGGCAAGGGAAACTGCGTTCTCGATTTCTCGGATGTCGCCCAGTACGCCGATGGCCTCATTGCAGTCCTCGTTCCGGACGAGGCAGACGAGACCTGCGGCATGCAGTTGCGCAAGCTCGCCGAGCTCTTCGATGACCGTGCCTATGTCAGCCTCTGTCTCCGGCGTCGGCCGAACGACAGGCTGCGCCTCCATGGTATTTCGACCTTGGCGACCCGATTCAAAGTTCGGACAGTTGTCACCAACGACGTGCTGTTTCACGAGCCTTCCCGCCGCCAGCTACAGGACGTCGTGACCTGCATTCGCAACAAGACAACGATCGACGATGTCGGCTTCGAGCGCGAGCGGCATGCAGACCGTTTCCTCAAGGCTCCCGAGGAAATGCATCGGCTGTTTGCCGAATATCCCGAGGCGTTGGCCCGAACGCGGGAGATCGCCGACCGCTGCCGTTTCGATCTGAGCGAACTCGAATATCAGTATCCCGAGGAGGCGATCGTTCCGGGTCTCGACGCCCAGCAGAGCCTTACGAAGTTCGCCTGGGAAGGGGCGGCCGAACGATATCCCGAGGGCATTCCCGACAAGGTCAGGAGGGCAGTCCAGCATGAGCTCGAACTCATCAGGACCATGAAATACGCGCCGTACTTCCTGACGGTCTACAGCATCGTGCGGTTCGCGCGTTCAAAGGGCATTCTGTGTCAGGGCAGGGGATCTGCGGCGAACTCGGCCGTCTGCTATTGCCTCGGCATCACCTCAATCGATCCGGAAACCAACGATCTTTTGTTCGAGCGCTTCGTCAGCCAGGAGCGCAATGAGCCGCCGGACATCGATGTGGACTTCGAGCACGAGCGGCGCGAAGAGGTCATCCAGTGGATTTACGAGACCTACGGCCGGAGCAAGGCAGCACTCTGCTCCACGGTCACGCGATACCGAACGAAGGGTGCGCTGCGCGACGTCGGCAAGGCGCTTTCGCTTCCCGAGGACATGATCGCCCAGCTTTCATCCGGCGTCTGGGGCTGGTCGGACGGCGTCAGCGAGAAGCATCTCAAGGAGAACAATCTCAACGCCTCGGACTACCGCCTGCGCCTGACCCTCGACCTTGCGCGGCAGTTGATGGGTGCGCCCCGGCATCTTGGGCAGCATCCTGGCGGCTTCGTGCTGACCCATGACAGGCTGGACGACCTCGTGCCGATCGAGCCGGCGGCGATGGACGACCGTCAGGTCGTCGAATGGGACAAGGACGACATCGATGCGCTGCGCTTCATGAAGGTCGACGTGTTGGCGCTTGGAATGCTGACCTGCATGTCCAAGGCCTTCGCGCTGATGGCCGAACACAAAGGAGACAACAAGGACATAGCGTCAATTCCGCAGGAGGACCCGGCGACCTACGCGATGATCCGCAAGGCCGACACGCTTGGGACGTTCCAGATCGAATCGCGCGCCCAGATGTCGATGCTCCCGAGACTGAAACCGAGGACGTTCTACGACCTGGTGATCCAGGTGGCGATCGTGAGGCCCGGGCCGATCCAGGGCGACATGGTGCATCCGTATCTCAGGCGGCGGGAGGGCCGGGAGAAGGTCGAATACCCCACACCGGAACTGGAGGCGGTGCTGAGCAAGACGCTTGGCGTGCCGCTTTTTCAGGAGAGCGCGATGAAGGTCGCAATGGTCTGCGCCGGCTTTACCGCGGGAGAGGCGGACCAGCTGCGGCGCGCGATGGCGACCTTCAAGCACACGGGAGGGGTTTCGAAGTTCAAGGACAAGCTGGTGTCCGGCATGGTGAAAAACGGCTATTCGCCGGAGTTCGCCGAAAAGACCTTCAGTCAGCTCGAAGGTTTCGGCAGTTATGGCTTTCCCGAGAGCCATGCGGCGTCCTTTGCACTGATTGCCTACGCCTCAAGTTGGGTGAAACGCCACCATCCGGACGCCTTTTGCGCGGCTCTCCTGAACTCCCAGCCGATGGGTTTTTATGCTCCGGCCCAGATCGTTGCCGACGCCAGGGCTCACGGGATCGAGATCCGGCCCGTTTGCGTAAATCGGTCCCGCTGGGATTGCACCCTGGAAGACGGGGCGGGTTCGCGTCATCGCGCGGTTCGACTTGGATTGCGGATGGTGCGGGGTTTGGCGACGGCAGACGCCGCGAGGATCGTCGCGTCCCGCGCCGGACAGTTTTTCGTCTCGGCCGACGACATATGGCGGCGATCAGGCGTGCCCACGGCCTCTCTGGTCAAGCTTGCCGAAGCGGACGCTTTCCTCCCGTCGATGGGCCTTGAACGGCGTGAGGCGCTCTGGGCGATCAAGGCGTTGCGCGACGAACCGCTCGAACTATGGGCCGCGGCGGCGGAGCGGGAAGAAAAAGCGATTGCGGAAATGCAGGAACCCGAAGTCACGCTGAAATCGATGACGCAGGGCATGGAGGTCGTGGAAGACTACAGTCACACGGGTCTGACCCTGCGACAGCATCCCGTGTCCTTCCTTCGTGAGGATCTCAGGAAACGGAGCATTGTCACCTGTGCCGAGGCGACGGCCGAACGCGACGGGCGCTGGCTGATGACGGCGGGACTGGTCCTCGTACGCCAAAGGCCTGGATCGGCCAAGGGCGTGATGTTCATGACGCTGGAGGATGAGACCGGCATCGTCAACGCCGTCATTTGGCCGAGCCTCTTTGAGAAACAGAGGCGGGTCGTGTTGTCCGCCACGATGCTGGCTATCAATGGCAAGATCCAGCGCGAGGGGGACGTCGTCCATCTGGTCGCTCAGCGGCTGTTCGACCTGTCGTCGGATCTTGGAGGTCTCGGCGAGCGCGGCGGAGCGTTTCCGTTGCAACATGGTCGCGGTGATGGGGTCGTTCACGGAAGCGGTTCACCGGATTCGCGGGATCGACCAGAGCCCTTGGCATCGCCGCGAGATATCTATGAGCCCGATCGGCACATCGACACGCTGAAGATCAAATCGCGGAACTTCCATTGATCGAAGGTGCGCCGGGCGGTTTGCTATCGCGGCCGAGGCAGGCGCAATAGTTGGCGGGTGTCGGAATTTTGGCCACAGGCGCGTGCAAGAGAGAGCGGACACGGTAGGAGGTATCGTGGTCCACGCGAAAAACGCTCCAGCAGGCTTTGAAAGGGCTTTGATTTTGAAGCGGGCGCGCTAATCGCGCGAGAATGCGGTTGCTATTCGCGTCGGCCCGCCTTCATGAGTGCTGGTGGCGGACAATTCACTCATTGCAGTGGGCCGTCCGGCGCCTGTCAGAAATTTGGGAAAGGAATGACGCTTCCTATTGAAAATAGCCTTTCGTACCTTGTGCTTGTTAGAGGCAAACGGAGCCAAAGACAAGCCGGCAGAGATTAGTCTGGACAACGCCTCTCCGCCGGCCCGGTTAACTCAAGACAAGGACAAATACCATGAAGACGCTTCTCGCGGCTACCCTGGCCGCTGTGACTTTTCTGACCACCGGCATGGCCGAGGCCGCCAATAATCGCTTCGAACTCCATAACTACAGTGGCGAGGATGTTTTCGAAGTCTATATCCGCGGCCCTGCCACGGAGTGGAGCGATGGCCTGCTTGGCCCAAGCATCTTGGAATACGGGGACTCGCTGTACATAGATCCGCTCGGCCATCAATGCGACTTCGATGTGATGTTGGTAACGTATGACGGCTCGGAGCACGTGTTCCACGAGTACGTCTGCAACATCTCCGATGTGGAGCTTACCAGCTACAGTGGCGGTGGCTTCCGCTTCGTCACTTACTGATGTAAAAAACGAAGAGCGCGATGTACATCGCGCTCTTCGTGCAGGCGGGGGAGGGGATGTACCGTCGTCGTTGGCTGCTCAGCGCCTTTGCCACTGGATACCTCGGAGGAGCGTGTTACGCTCATCCAGCGGAGCAACTCGCAAATCCCTTTGGGGGTATGCCGCCGGAGTTTAGCCGTGGGGATGAGCCGGCATATCAACGGACCCGGGAGTGGCAGGGCGAGCTCTTCAATCTTCGCAGGACGTTTTCGCTCGTCATTTCGAGATTCAGCGATGGGAGCGTTGATCGGACTTTGAGCGTAACAAGCCGCTCTGCTGACAACGACGTTTATTGTCTGGGATATCCGAACTTCAAGTTCACCGGAACGACCCTCACTATTCAGCCCCACGTTGGCGGCTGTTGGAATACTGTGGGTGCCGGAACCATTCAGAACGAATATGGCGGACATGTTGACCTTGGCGGATCAAGGTATGGCTCATTTGTATGCCTGTTAGCCGCAGGTAGGGGAACTTGCACCTACACCTCCAGATCGACAGGCAAGAAGCACAAATTCGAAATTACCGAGACAGAGGATTCGGAAGCTTGCTCCGCAGACGGCTTTGAGAGGGATTGTTGATCAACAAACTCGCTTGTGCGGTCACCACTTCGCATGATGTGTCGATAAGGCGCTTATACCGCTCGTAATCTTGATCTTTTGGATGCACGTAGCGGGTCTCCGTTTCCTCTTTGGTGCCGCACAGAGCGACCGGGACAAGGCGCGGTGCGAAGACTTGTTCGCCGATTCTGCCAATCGTGTACAAGCCTCCATGCATGGTTCTGGTGAAATCCATCACTCCCAGTATGTTGAGATTATGAAGCCCGCCGGCGTTGGAAACTATGAAGATGTGTGGCACCCTTTTAGGCATGGAGATGTAACCGAATTGCTTGAATTCGCTCTCAGCGATGCCTTTGTGCCGTATTTGGAGGCATGCATTCTCCTCGGACCAATCAATCCTCATCGAGTAGCAGTGAATGGTGGCCACATCCTCAAACGAGTAGCGTAGATATTCGAACGTGCCCTGGTAGCGCTCCGCTTCCTCAAACGTGTAGCTGCCATAGCGCTCACTCGATACACGAGAGCGAAATCGAACTCCGGTGCCTTTTTCAACTTTGGCCAAACCCTTTTCGGTGAAGAGACCAGTCACCATTTTGTTCACATTGCTGAGGGAAGTGCCTGTCTTATGCGCAAAACCTTCCCTGCTAAGCTTTCTCTCCACGATGTAACGTTGGATGGCCTGGCCTATTCTCTTCTTCTCGTCGTGATCCATATGCATCTCATATTCGCAGCGTTGAGATGAATTGCTTGGCTCCAGTTATCCTTCACCTCTTGCTTTAGGAAGGCGGGACAGTGCGAATCGGAAACAACATGATGGAGCCGCGCGGCTTAGCGTTTGTAGCATCCTTGACAGGTATCGCGGCGCGTGCGGTCGCCGCGAAACCCATGCTCTGGACCAAATCTGCGATGTTCTTCGGAGAGGAGGGGCGCATCGCAGAGCGCAAACCCTTCTGCGCGAGAAAGCTCAGGTCCAGCGTCCGGGTAAGCGGGCGAGCCTCGGTAAATACGGCCACAATAAATTCATTGCCGTAGGTTGTCTCCGTGAATTCAAGAGACTCCTCATCGAACGACGCCGATGGTTGAAGTCGTTCACTTTGAATATGCGAGATGGAATAGTCGCTCCCAATGTAAATAATATTCATGTCGACCATGCTGCGAGTTTTGTTCATTGCCTGCATGCGGACCATATCGCCTGGCGTAGCTAGAGTCATGCCGCTGGTTGTAATTCCTACCGTTTCGCCAGTCACTTTCGCTCTCATCGTCAGCTTCAGTTGGATTTCGTCGGCAGTGTAATCGGAGCTTTGGCTAATCTTAAATAGACTTGTCGCGCGATAGATGCTTGTGAGGTATCGAGTAATAGTATCGCGGAGAGTCTTTTGGGTGTGACCCTGTATCGCGATCGAAGGAGGTGTTCGCCCAACGTCCAGAGAAGCTTCACCGGATTCAGGCAGGAACCAGAGCGCCGGACGCCGGTTCGCACCCAAAGTGGCCCCCCTCAGGCCGCTCTCGTCAAACACAGCTAAGCGAAGATCAGCGGGCATCCCGGGCTGCACAATTTCAATGCTAAGCTGTGAAGTTTCGTCGGCGACAATGGCATCAAGCAACTCGTTGACTTTCGCAAAACTGTCGGGGTAATCGCCAGTGTCGGCCGGTCGCGCTACCTTGAGTGTGAAATCGTATGCGCGCTCAATGAGGCGGACATAACTACTTGGCGGAATCTCGCGGAGTGTCCTAATCATTTTCGTTGTGGTCTGAGCCTCGCCAGCTTTTTCGGCAGAAGCATCCTTCACCTGCGATGAAGACAAAACAACTTGGCTCGAGAAGCTGTCGGCGCTCGTCACCTCGACAAAACCAATTGCGTTCTGGGTTAAAGATGCGGGCTTATCAACGATCGCCAGTCGAGTTCCAACTCCCAGACCATCCAGCAAACCGGCTTGTACTGTCGCATGGTCCTTGGCCAATTTGATTGGCCACTGAGGGACAAAGTTGCCGAGGTTGTGTCCGAAGACGGACGCGTCTAAATCGCCTTCGAACAAAGGCGTGGTGCTGTTGCGGTTGATGCTCCCATAGTACTGCAGAATACTATCTGCAAGTTGGCGATACGTAACATTGGGATTCTCAGCCAGCTTCGAGAACAGAGTGTAAGTGAATAGGCCAAAAATCGGAGATCTCGTTTCCGGCAAAGGCATTTCCGGAGTAGTTTCATTCGACTGTGCGGCAAAGAAGGCAACCAATCCACCCGCGTGCGGGATATCGGCGGTTGCTTCGTCTGGTTCTTCCGCCTCCCAGAACTTTAGCGCTCGCTGGCGTTCGCTCGCCCGCAACACTTGCTGCGGCATACCCACCGCCTCCGGCCCAATTTTTCGAATTTTGGCATTGTCAACGGGCGCAGCGCGTGTAGCTGTTCCAGAGTTGCATGTATCAAATACAGCCCATATGAACGCGCCCTTCTCACGTATCCTATCTAGCTTCTGGCCGATCTCGCCATCGACTATTGCATTGGGCAACCGCTTGGTTTCATCAACCCAGCGTTCGGTGTCCTTCGGAAGAAAGATCTCATCAAGACCATCTGTTTCGGACGAGTCATCTGAGGGTTGCTGGAAGCCATGTCCGGAAAAGTGGATGTAAACAAAATCACCACTGCCAACCTGCCTCCCCAAAGTATCCAGCGTTGAGAGGATTGACGCGCGCGTGGGCTCTCCGGCTCCATTCACATTGTCCGCTAAGAGCGTAACATTTGTTGGCTCAAAGCGGACAGGGGATCGCTTCGTGAGATACTCGCGCACTAATGTGGCATCATTCCCTGGGCCCACAAGCCAATTGGCCTTCGGAAATTTAGGGTATTCAGTAACGCCAACAATGACCGCGTAATTGGTTTGAGCGGAAGCAGGAGACGTCACAACAAGCGTTGCAAACAGCGCCGAGCTCGCGGCGCCTAACAGCATGGGTCTCAGGGAACTGGATAGCACGATGTGGTCTCCCCTACGCGACCAAATGTGGTTCGTTAGTTTCGGAGCGAATGTCTACGCATTTGTATACTAATGCGTGAATTGCTTCACCGTCGAAAAGGAATATCAACCATGCCTACTTTGGGTGACTGACGGATCGAGTCGATCAGTTCAGCCATGGCAGCCACGAGGCTGCGCGGAGAACGCACTGTCCGCATAAGAAGAACGGCGGTCGTAAAATAGCTAAAGTCTGCTGACGTCTAAGCACAATGCATATGCATGCCTAATCCTATTTAGCAATTGATTGAAAACGAGCCAAGGTCGTTAATCCATAGACCAGACCTGCGGTCGTTTCTCGAAACGGACAAGGGCCGGGTGCGATCAGTCGTACCCTTCCCCTGGGCGGAAACGCTGGGGCGGCACAGGCGACGTTCAAGGGCATGGACGAGCATGCCGGGGGGTATGACATGCAGTGCCTTCGCATCGCCCTGACGATCCTTTTGGTGCTGATGTGCTCGCAGGCGCTCGCTGAGAAGCGCGTGGCGCTGGTCATCGGCAATTCTGCCTATCAGCATGTGCCGATGTTGCCGAACCCTGGGAACGACGCAGGCGACATGGCGGCGAAGTTGCGGGATCTCGGCTTCGAGGTTGTCGTCGGTAGCGACCTCGATCTCGCCGGCGCCAGGCGCACGATCAGCGATTTCGTCAGCAGCCTCGATGGTGCCGACATCGCTCTATTCTACTATGCCGGCCACGGTCTGCAGGTGAATGGAGAGAACTATATCGCGCCTGTCGATGCGAAGCTTCTTTCGTATATCGACCTGGAATTCGAGGCGGTGCCGATGGACTTGATCCTGTCAGCCATGGAACGCACGACGCGCGTCAATCTCGTGTTCCTCGACGCCTGCCGTGACAATCCGCTGGCGGTCAATCTCGCCCGCTCCATGGGAACACGCTCTTTCTCGGTCGGCCGTGGGCTTGCCAAGGTTGGAAGTGGTGTCGGCTCTCTCATCGCCTTTGCCACTCAGCCAGGCAATGTGGCGCTCGATGGCGAGGGCCGCAATTCTCCCTTTACCGCTGCACTTCTACGTCACCTTGGCAAGCCCGGCCGGGATATTACCCGTGAATTGATCGACGTTCGTCGCGACGTGCTCCAGGCGACACATGGAAAACAGGTGCCTTGGGACAATTCCTCGCTTACTGGCGAGGTAGTGCTGAAGCCCCTGGCGAAGCTGGGGCCCGCGATAGCCGATACCGGCAGAACGGACAATGCCGCCGAGCTTGCCTTCTGGGACACAATAAAGGCGTCGACTGACCGGGATTTTTTCGATGCCTATCTGCAGCAATATCCGAACGGACTCTTTGTCTCACTGGCGAAGGCAAAAATCCGGATTATTGAAAGGGCAGCAGCGGAGCAGCCCGCCGCTGAGGCGAAGCCCGCTGGAACCGTGCAGCAGCCCGCAAGGGCTGACGTCGATCTGTCTACCGCCGAGAAGAAGTTGGCAGCACTTGCCCCCCCGAGTACGGGCGGCGCGACCCCCGATGCCGGAGCGCCGGACCGCGAACTAGTGCGCTCGATCCAGAAGGAACTGAACCGCGTTGGCTGCGGTGCCGGCAACGAGGACGGACTCTGGGGTGACGGCAGCCGTCGGGCGCTGGGGCAGTTCGCCAGACGCAGCAAGGTCGAGCTTGCGGCACTTGAGCCTTCAGGCGATGTGCTTGAGCGGCTTCGCACGCAGAAGTCGCGGATCTGTCCGCTCGTTTGCGCCCAGAACCAGCAGGAGAGAAACGGCCGCTGCGCCGAGATCAAGGCGCCGGCGAAGCGCACGTTGCAGAACGCGATCACTCCGCCGACCGCTCCCCCAAAGACCTTCGGCAACTGCCCGGCCGATGCTCACATCGCTGCCCGTGAGACCTTCTCGCGCGGCACGGGCCGTGGTCGGACATTCAGGACGGCCACGCATTCCTGTGGCCGCGGCCTTATCTGCCGCCGTGCGGCGCGCGGCATGCAATGGCACTGCAATTGGAGTTAGCCCGGGAAAGGCATGCAAAGGAGTTGAGCACGATCGGTCTTGGCGAGACTGCGGGTTGCGTCATTGTTGCAAACGTTTAGCTGAATCAGGGGTGCAATTACTGGCAGCGCAAGTATGGGGTTCGTCGTCATGCGTACAGCCAAGGCGATGCGCCCATTTCTTTGAAGGGAACTTTTCTTTTTTCTAAAATTCACGCACAGTTAGGCGTTTTCAGGGTTGGGAGGGGAGAATGAAGAACGTTCGCCATGCGTCCGCTGTGTCTTGGATCCATTTTCTTAAATCATTGCCCAAATCCATCACTTTGTCCGCTACATTAGTGGCGACGGTGTCCGTTGCAAGCGCCGCTGAATCTCAGTTCGTCAACAAGGCGATGGAACGATTTCGGGTCGCCTACAACGCACCCTACGACTCTGTTCCGAAGGCACGGGCAGGAAAGGAGCGGGACAGGGTTATTGGCGGCATTCCTGCAAAAAAGGGTGAGTGGCCTTTCCAGGTTGCGTTAATGCGCAGCGAGTATTTGGACGATAGTGCAATGTCGCAATATCAGGCGCAGTTCTGCGGCGGGTCCCTTATCGCTTCGCAATGGGTACTCACTGCGGCTCATTGCGTTGATAATGACGGTGAAGTTCATGCTAACCGGGACATCACCATACTTGTCGGCGCGACGACGCTGACAGATGGTGTCAGGCATGAAGTGGCCGAGATCAAGATGCATCCGGGTTACGATCCCCAAACAATGAGCTATGACGCTGCGTTGATCCGACTGGCTGAGCCATCCGATGCGGTTGCGACCACAATCGGATCGGCCGAAGGCAGGGGCAACGCTACGGTCGTAGGCTGGGGACTAACAGACGAGGGAGCAAGTCCTATAGACCTTATGCAAGCGGAAATTAGTATCGTCCCGAACGATGCTTGCAATGCCGGACTCAAAAATCTGCTAAAGCAGGAGGCTGAAAAAGAAGCTGCCGCGGCGGGCGCAACTGAAGTGTTCAACATCAGCGATATTGCGGATCCACTCGACGAATCTATGATCTGTGCGGGTGTCGCCAATGGCAAGCGAGACAGTTGCCAAGGAGATAGTGGCGGGCCGTTGATTGCAGGTGCCGGCCGCAATACCATTCAGATTGGGATCGTCAGTTGGGGGATGGGGCCGTCAGATGCAAATCTTCAATGTGGTCACGAGGGGCTCTATGGTGTTTATACCGACGTCGGGGATGTTGCTGATTGGGTAAATGAAAGCATACATTAGCCCGGGCTTCAAAGGTGTACGATGTCGAAGCGGTTACTAGGTATTGACCTGCCGGGCCTGGACCGGCAAGGGCAGCGCGCAAGAGGCTTTCCAGCGTCTCGGCCACACTGTGACTGACGTTGCGCTTCCTCGATAAAATTGTCGGCAAGCTCCAGACCCGCATCCTCGATACGGTTCTCGGCCTGTCGGTTTCCGAACTTCTGCCCCTTGCTTCCCTTCAGTGCGTGGGTCTATCAGTTTCGGGGCATCGCGACCCAGTATGAGAAAACTCGCGCACCTTTTTCGGGGCCATCAAGCTCGCTGTCACTCGACCTTATGATCCTTCGACCAGCAAGAATGGCGTTCGAGGTGAATTCCGTGCCGTGGTCGGAGACGATCATACCGGGTTTGCCACGCTGCTCGATCAGCGCTGTCAGTTCGCGAGCAACGCGACGGCCGGAGATCGAGGTGTCGGGGACGCCGCCAGGCATTCACGCGTCACGTCGTCGACGACGTTGAGAACGCGAAAGCGTCTTCCGCAGACAAATTGGTCATGCACGAAGTCCAGCGACCCGTCGTCCAATGACGGCGACCGCGACATCTTGATCCACGCCGTATTGCCAATCGGGGTGATCCCCTGTGTTTTAACCTGATACCGACTCCTCCACGGAAAGGCAGTTACCTTCTGAAGCCGCCAAAAGCAGTCAGTCCGCTTCCGGCCAAAGAACGGAAGAACTTGCCTCGGATGAAATGGGTCCCCAGCTAGTTTTTCGTGTTGCCTCTGGTTGCAAAGTGCTCTGAGCTAAGAAGGGGTCGCTTGGTCCGAAGAGCGCGCAAATAGCTGAAAAATATCCACATTTTTGGGGGGCATCATGCCGGAATGGAGCGCTACAGGCACAAATTGCGCCTGCCTGGGGACCATGGATTCCAACCCCTGAGGCCCTTGCGTAACGCCGCATTTCGAGCGCGAGTCTGAGGATCGGTCTTCAGTTGGCACTGCTTGCCCGCGCCAGTTCCGCCAAATAGTCGTTGCAGATGGCCGCGACCGTTTGATGGAGATGCTCGGTCCGCTCAAGCAGCCAGCCAAGCGCGTCTTCGGTGATCTCGAAGTGCCTCGAGTAGCGCGCCTTCACATAGGCTTCGTTGAGGATGTTGTACCATGCGGTATAGCGGTGCTGGTCGCGCGGCCAGGCGTCGATCAGCCGGCGGTCCTGGTCTTCGGCGAGCCCGCGCAGGAATTTCAGATTGTGCGACGGCGGGCTGTAGTTGGTGAGCGTCAGGAGCAAGCATGAGTAAGCGGCTTCGACCGCTTGGTGCAGTTCGAATGCTGCGTGACCGAGTTGGCCTTTCTTGAGCAGATATTGGGTGGTGTCCAGGAAGCTCAGTGCTGTGGGAAACTTGTTCTCGAAATGCTCCTTTGCCACCCTATACGTGTCGACGGCGGAGAGTTTTCTCGGTTCGGCCAACGGCCGGTCGTCGAGCTCGTAGAGCACGATACCCTCTCGCAGGATGTCGACGAAGAAATACTGGCCGTCGGCGAGGAAGTTGTTCACCTCCCTGGCACCATGAACGATCAGCCCGACCGGCGTCTTCACGTCCTTTTCCCACATCAGCCGGTCGGTGGCTTTGTCCCAGTATTGCGGCTCTGCCAGCTGCTTGGAATTGACCAACACCAGGATGTCGTAGTCGGAGCGGTAGCCCTTCATCGTGTGCGGTTCGTCGACCCAAGTGCCGCGCGCATGCGAGCCAAACAGGATGATCTTTAAGATCCGGCCGCGCGTCTTGAAGGCGGCCGACGTGCCTGACAGCGCATCGGCGAACTCCTCATGGATGATCGCAACGACGCGGGCAAGCTCGCGCTGCTTTTCTTCCGGCAGATGTTCCAAGGACGATCGCATGGATCCATCGATAGGCCAAAGACGATTCGCCGTCTACTACTGGAACCTGTAGGAATTGCGTCGGCTTGCAAGCCGACGCGGTCTGCCACGGCTACGGTGGGGGCGGGAGAATCCCTTGCTTTCCAAGAAGCAAGCTGAAGCTGGCCCGCTCGCTCGCGGCTACCGTGACGCCACCCAGTTGTGCCAATCGTCTTCATCACCATGGAAGACGTTGAGATCGATCCGGCCATCGACGCCATGCGACAGGCCGGAACCCGAATACTGCCAGAAAACCCACTTCCGTTTTGGATAGACCTTGGACGGGTGAGCGGCCACCGAGCGCAGCCAGAAGGGATAGTCGAGGAACGCGCCCTTCAGATTGTCGCGATAGAAGTCAGGCGCCGTGTAGATGATCGGACGCTGGCCGTAGTGCCGCTCAAGCTTGTCCATGAAGACCTGCATTTTTTCGAGCACCCGCTCGCGCGAAGGCCGTCTCTTGCAGCTCGATTCGCCGTTCCACTCGACGTCGATCACCGGCGGAAGAGCACCCGCTTCCTTCGGAACGTTGCGGATGAACCAGTCGGCCTGTTCGCCGGCCGTCCGGCACCAGTAGAAGAAGTGATAGGCGCCGCGCTTTAAGCCGGCCTCCTTGGCCCGGCGCCAGTTCTTCTTGAACATCGGATCGAGATGATCGCCGCCGTCCGTCGCCTTGATATAGGCGAAGTTCGCCCCCTGCCTCCGGAGCCTTTCCCAATCGATCTCCGCCTGCCAGCGCGAAACGTCGACGCCATGCACGGCAAGCTTTCTGGGCGATATGGACCCGAAATTGATCGGCTTGGCGTCGCGGAAGCCATAGCCGTAAATCTGCGAGCGCGTCTGCGGAGCTGCCCTCATTTCAGGCTTTTCCGGCGCCAGCATGGCAATCGGCCGGTCTGACGGGATGGGCGCGCCAACGGTTCTTGAAGCCGGCGCGAACGCCTGCGGCTGCGGCACCGATCCCGCCCAGGCCAACGTCTCCTGCGGCGGGTTGCCCTGCAGGGCAACGTCGCCGACATTGGCGGCAGGGACGGGCACGGTTGATTGGGTAACCGAGCCCGTCGTCTCCTCAGATGGCCGCCCGGCCTGAACGGTCGCAGGACGAGAATTGGCGGCGCAACCGGCCAATGTCAGGCACGCAAAAAAGATTGCTGTCACATTCGATAAACGCATAAGAACCCGTACGCAAAACAACTGCCGCCGACGCCAATCCCTTGCCGCCGGGACCGGCTGGCATGAATGGCTAATGGAAAATTACCAAAAAAGACTGAATACAATCTTTATTGCCAAGGTTAACGGCGCGCGCATGCTTGCGAGTGCGTCACGGAATTCTAGCCCAAGAATTTCTCTGTCAGCCGCGCCCACATGGCGGCACCAACCGTGAGGTTTTCGTCTGCAAAGTTGAATTTCGAGCTGTGCAGGATCTCCGACTTCAAACCGTTGCCAAGGCGCAGGAAGCAGCCCGGCTTATGCTCGAGAAAATGGGAAAAATCCTCGCTTCCCGGGATCAGCGGGCACGTTAAGACCTGGTCCGGGCCGACCAGTTCCTCCGCAATGCCTCGGGCAAATTCGGTTTCCTTCTCGGAGTTTATGACGACCGGGTGGCCGCGCAGATAGTCGACCTCGGCCCTGGCGCCATAGCCTTCCGCGACGCTCGCCGTCAGTCTACGGATCCTCCCTTCCAGAATGTCCCTGATCGCCGGTTCGAAGGACCGGACACTCAGCAAAAGCGTAGCGATGTCCGGAATGACATTCGAGGCCTCACCGGCATGGATGGAGCCGACGGTAACGACTGCCGTCTGCGTCGGATCGATGCTGCGCGAAACGACCGACTGCAGAGAGACGACGAGATTGCACGCAATGACGACGGGGTCCACCGTCAGATGCGGCCTGGAGGCGTGGCCGCCCTTTCCCTTGATGGTGATTTTTACCGTGTCGGCAGCGGCCATCAATGGACCGGAACGCAAAAGCCAGGTGCCTTCCGGCGCGCCGGGGTGATTGTGCAGCCCGAAAATCGCATCGCACGGAAAGCGTTCGAACAATCCGTCGGCGATCATCGCTTCAGCACCGCTTGCGGTGCCGGCTTCCTCGGCGGGCTGAAAGATCAGGTTGACCGTTCCGTCAAAACGGCGGGTGCGCGCCAGATATTCCGCAGCCCCAAGCAGCATCGTCGTGTGGCCGTCGTGACCGCATGCATGCATCTTGCCGGCTGCCCGGCTCGCATAAGGCAGGTACGTTTCTTCCTGGATCGGAAGGGCATCCATGTCGGCGCGGATCGCAATACTGCGCGGGCTGCTGCCCACCTTGAGACGAGCGACGACACCGTGGCCGCCGACATTGCGGAAAACCTCGTAGCCCCAGGATTCCAGTTTTTCGGCGACGAAGCGTGCCGTCTCGACCTCTTCGAACGACAGTTCCGGATTGGCGTGAAGATGCCGGCGGGTCGCCACAAGCTCTTCCTTGAGCGGCTCGAAGTCGGAGATGCGGGCAAAAGCGTTGTCGCGTGTCATCAGTCAGTTCCGATAGCTAGAATGAACGGGATGGTCGCGCCGCGGTTGGCGGCACGGGCAGAATGCGGAGCGTACAGATTGCCCGGCTAGATGAAGCGCGGGAGAAAGCTTCTCGTGCGTTGATGCTGCGGATTGCCGAGGACATCTTCGGGCTTGCCGTGTTCGACGACTTTGCCGCCATCCATGAAGATGACCCGGTCGGCCGCTTCGCGCGCAAAACCAATCTCGTGAGTGACGACGATCATGGTCAATCCCTGGCTTGCCAGGTCCCGCATGGTGGAAAGGACCTCACCGACGAGTTCGGGATCGAGTGCGGAGGTCGGCTCGTCGAACAGCATCAGCTTCGGCTTGATCGCCAGAGCCCGTGCGATCGCCACGCGCTGCTGCTGGCCGCCGGAAAGCTGGCGCGGATAACTGCCGGCTTTTTCCGAGAGGCCGACGCGCTCCAGAAGCATCAGCGCATTTTCCGTTGCGGCCTTGCGGCTTTCGCCATGGATGCCAACCGGCGCCTCGATGATGTTTTCGAGCGCGGTCATGTGCGGATAGAGGTTGAACTGCTGGAAGACCATGCCGATCTTGCGCCGCTGTGCGGCGATTGCATTGTTGGAGAGCTTCTCAAGCCGGCCCTTTCGCAATCGATAACCGATCTGCTCTCCATCGACCATGATCGAGCCCTGATTGATGGACTCCAGATGGTTGATGCAGCGCAGGAAGGTCGATTTGCCCGAGCCGGAAGGCCCGAGGATAACCACGACCTCGCCAGGGGCGACGTCAAGATCGATCCCTTTCAAGACTTCAAGCTGGTCGAAGGATTTGTGAACATTGCGTGCACGGACGAGCGGTTCGACAGTTGCAAGGGCATTCAATGGCTCGCCTCCTGTGCGATGACGGGTGAGGGGGTATCGGGTACGATCGGCGTGCCCGCCTGTCCGGCAGGCTTCGCCGCGCTGCCGGAGCGTCTGTCGCCTCTGCTGTAGTAGCGCTCGATATAGCCCTGGCCGATGTTGAGGATCGAGGTGATCAGCAGGTACCAGACCACGGCGACGAGCAGCATCGGAATGATCTCGAACGTGCGGTTATAGATCGACTGGACCGAATAAAGCAGGTCCGCCATGGCGATCACGCTGACGAGAGAGGTCGCCTTGATCATGCTGATGAGCTGGTTGCCGGTTGGCGGAACGATGGAGCGCATCGCCTGCGGGATGATGATCCTGCGCAGTGCGCGTGCCCGCGTCATGCCAAAGGCTTCCGCCGTTTCCGCCTGGCCCCTGTCGACCGAGAGAAGGCCGCCGCGGATGATCTCGGCCATGTAGGCCGCCTCGTTGAGCGCCAGGCCGACGATTGCCGCCGTCATCGGCGTGATGACGGAATTGGTGTCCCAACTGGCCAATGTCGGTCCGAAAGGCACGGTGATCGAAATCGACGGAAAGAGCGTCGACAGGTTGTACCAGAAAATAAGCTGCACCAGGAGCGGCGTGCCGCGGAAGAACCAGATGAAGAGGCCGGCAAGGGAATGGGCGAGCCGGTCCGTCGACAACCGCGCGATCGCAAGCAGCAGGCCGAGCGCTATGCCGATCAGCATGGCAACAACGGTCAGTCCGAGGGACACGTAGAGACCGCTGATGACCGTCGGGTCAAAGAAATATTGTGCGACGACCGGCCAGCCGAAATTCTCGTTGTTTGCAACGATCCAGCCAAAATCGGCCGCAATGCCCAGTGTCAGCGTCCAAAGGACCAGGCGATCGATGGGAAACGGCTTGTGCGCGTTGACGACGTCACGGGGATCCGCACCGCCCGAAGGCGATGCGCTTTTGTCGTTGTTGGAGCTCATTTTGGCAATGTCCCGCCGAGATTGATGCCCGGCTCTTTGATCATGTTGTTCTCGAGACCCCATTTCTTCATGATTGCCGCATAGGTGCCGTTGTCCATCAGAACTTTCATGCCGTCGTGCAGCACGGGTCCAAGCGGCGATCCCTTCGGCACGACTGCGCCCTGATAGAGATTTTCAAAGCCGTTTTTCTGGCCGACGCCGGTCAGCTCGAGCTGGCCATTGGACTGCGACACGAAATAGGTGAGGGGAGCCTGGGAGGAGAAGAATGCATCCGAGCGCTTGGACCTGACGGCAAGGATCGAGCTCGGCTGGTCGGTGAAGGATTGAACCTCGATTGCCTCCTTGCCGTCGGTCTTGCACTTTTCGGCCTGGACCTTGATGACCTTCTCCGCTGATCCGCCGGCCATGACGGCAATGCGCTGTCCGCAGGCAGTCTCCAGCGAGGTTATCCCGTTCGGATTGCCCTTGTGCACGGCAAAGACGACGAATTCCTGCACCCAGTCGACGAAATCGTTGGCCTCTTCGCGGCTCTTGAAGTCGCCGACAGGGCCGAAGGCGAATTGATAGCGGCCGGAATTGACGCCGGCGAGAAGTGCCGGCAGGCCACCGACGGTTGCGTGCTCGATCGTAACGCCGAGCACCTGGCCGAGCGCGTCCGTGAGGTCGGCGCTCGCTCCTTCCATCTTCGTTCCGGTGACAATCTCGTAGGGCGGAAAGGAGCCGTTGTTGACCGAGATCATCTTGCCGGCGGTCTTGATCTCCTCGGGAAGCTTTGCCCGCAGTTCCTCGTTGACGGTGAGCTTCGGAAGCGTTGCATCCTCGGCCATGGCCATTCCAGTGAGCAGGGCGCTCGCAAGAGCGAAGGAGGTGATGGATTTCAATGGCATTTCTTATTCCCCTTTTTGGTTTGTATGGATGAAGGTTCAGGATTCGGCTGCGGCAAGCTGCGGGCGATCTGAAGACGTCTGTAGCGGAAAAAGCTCTGCCGGCGTGAGCGCTCGCGGCAGGATGCCCTGCGCGTGCAGTTCGCGCGCGAAATCGGCAATCATCGCACGGTTGGCATCAAGGCCGCTTTCGTCCCAGTCCGGTGGCAGATCTGCCGAGACCCTCAAGAGCTCATCGAGCATCCACGGCGTGGTGTCGGCATATTTGCGGCGCTTCGTCGTCCAGACGCGCTTGGATTCATCGATCAAGGTGCTGAGTTCTTCGAGGAGCCATGGATGTTCCGCCGCCACCGTCGCCTTGACGCCGATGAGATGCATGCCCGGCACGTAGCCGACGTCGTCGAAATATTGGCGTTCGGCACCGCGAAAATCTGCAAGCACCTGGCGGAACGGCGAATCTTTATCGAAAAAGCCCTCGGGCATGAAGGGTGTGAAAACCGCATCCAGCCCGCCCTCTTTCAGGAGTTCGACCATCGGCCGCTCGCCGGGCGCTGCCTCGATGCGTCCCGGGCGGCCAAAGCCGTCGAGACGATCGGTGACAGGGTGGGCTTCCGTCAACCGGCCGGCAAACCACATCGCATCCTCGACGCCGACACCTTCGCGGCGCAAAGCTGCGCGCGTCCAGGTGTTTCCGGAATCGCGCCATCCGGTCACACCGATCCGCTTTCCGGCAAGCTGACGCAGTTGCGTGATCGGGCTCTCCTTCGTCGTGATGATGCAGCGATGGCGAAAGCCTCGCATGATGAAGTTCGGGATGCCGATCACAGTCTCGTCGCCGTCGGCGCGAAGCTGGGCGTAGCGGCTGAAGGACATTTCCGCTGCGTCGTGACCGTCGTCCTTTCCAATATGGGAGATGAGCGTGCCAACCCTTTCCACCTTCACGTCGAGGCGGGGTGACGAGACCTCTCCCAACACCAGCGGGGTCATGTAGTCCCAGTCGCGCAGGGCCAGCCGTATCGTTACAGTCATGCATTTCGCTCGCAAAGAATGGTCATTTCTGCTTGTAAATAAATGTTCAATTTGCCTCGATCAAATGTTATTACGTTATTGAACATTTAATCTTGGTGCAAAATATGAACGAAACACGAAATGCCGATTGGTTTGCCGAAAAGTTAAGCGACAAGTCCATTCGCGGAATTGCGTTGGAAACCAGCGCCTTGATCAGGGCAGGCGCGCTTCCCGTCGGAACCAAGCTGCCTGCGATCCGCGACCTTGCCTTCGCGCTTGGCGTCAGCCCCGCGACGATCTCTGAGGCCTGGAGCGAGCTGCGCCGCCAGAAGATCATCAGCGGGCGCGGCCGCAACGGCACCTGGATCAGCGGCGACCGGTTCGTTGCCAAGCCCGAGAGGCTTGCAAGTTCCGGCAACTACGGCGAGGGCGTACTCGACCTCACGGCGGCGGTCCCGGATGTAAGCCTGCTGCCGCCCCTGGCAGACGCCCTGACGTACGGCGCCTCGGCGGAAAATCTCAATAGCTACGAACGCAGCCGTATCCTGCCGGAGCTCGAAGCGGCCGTGCGGCGCGACTGGCCCTACGAGCCGGAGGCCTTTCTTGCAACAAACGGCGGATACAACGCCGTCTATACGCTGTTGCATGCGTTAGTGATGCCGGGCGCTTCGGTCGCAATCGAAAATCCGACGGCCATGCGCCTTCTCGATATCCTCGAGGATCTGGGCGTGCGCATCCTGCCCGTTCAGTGCGATAAGGACGGCCCCCTGCCGTCGTCGCTCGAAGCGGCCATGAAATATCGCCCCGTTGCATTTCTGTTTCAGCCGCGGCTTCACTCGGTGACCGGCCAAAGCGTCAGCAAGGCCCGCCTGGAAGCTCTGGGAAACGTTCTGGCGGGGAGCGACACGCTGATCATCGAAGACGATGGCGTGGCCGACATTTCCGGCGCACCCAAGCACTCCTTGGGAGGGCACTATCCGGACCGCGTCATACACATCCTGTCTTATTCGAAGACGCTGGGTCCGGACCTGCGTCTTGCCGTGCTGTCGAGTTCCCGGGCGATCGTGGAGCAGATTCAATCCTATCGGAGCTTCAGCGCCGGCTGGACCAGCCGGATTCTGCAAGCGGCGGCAGCGTGGCTGCTCCGCGATCCTAGAACCGACGAAATCCTTACCCGCGCGCGCAAAATCTATCAGCAGCGCCACGATGAGCTGACGAATGCGCTGCGCGAGCGCGGCGTAGAGGTGGATGGTGGAACAGGCCTCTGCGCCTGGGTTCCGGTCTCGTCGGAGCCTTTTGCGATGGTCACCTTGGCGGCGCGAGGGATCGCAGTTCACCCCGGCGCAAAGTTCTCGATCCTGCCCAGCAATCAAATCAGGGTGGCAACGGGCAATCTTTCGGATCGTAGCAGCGAGGTCGCCGACGGCATCGCGCTGGCCTGCACGACCGGCTGATCCTGGAATTGAATAAGTGTCCGAGATCGGAGACTCCAACCATTCGTGCACGAGGTGCTGCCACGCCGAGACTTATGCCGGCACTGGCTCCGATGACGACAATTCTTCTTACCCAAAAGCGCCGACCTTGCCGGCGTAAGCCGCTTCCAGGTCGGCGACGATTATCTTGGACATCTTGTTCAAACACGCGCTCAAATCCTCGTCCCAGTACTTCGTGGTCTATCCGCCCCGCGCGATTTCTTCAGCGAAAGGTTAAAGCATTTCGTGATTGGCTCTTTGTCGAAATGGGCCGTTCTGGACATGCGGCGCGCTCCCACCAGACGTGATTTTCTGGAAATGCCCTGCCAGCCCGGAGTGATCCGGTCTTCCCGGGCCTAGCAGGTGTCACCAATCAGGCTGCGAGATGCTGGTCGAAGAACACCTTCAGCTTATCGAACGGGAGGTTGTTGAGAGCAATGCCTCCAAGCCACTACCGTCGGACCAAGCGGCCAACGCTTGCTTGACACGTCATCGCTGAAGCCGGTTCCTTCGCTCCATCAGAAGCTCGTGCTCAACCAGTCGCTTACCTGCGGCACTGAGACTTGTTCCGCCGACCGTTCTTTCAATAACGCCAAGCTCGACGAACCTCTGATCAATTTCGTCCGCCAACGCAGCGTTCTCATGCCGGTAGAGCTGCAAAAGGCTGCTCCATTCCTCGTAAGTGAAGTCTCGCCGAGCGCTCATGATTGGTGCCTTTCTGTCGAACGGATGGACGATAGCATGATTTTGTTGTTTGAAGGCACCACACGACCGTTTTGCGCGATCCAGCCTCTTTTCTTCAAGGGGTTAGCCACGCCAAGCTGCGGGAGGAACGCCATATTCCCGTCGGAATGCCCGATTGAACGAGGCCTCGGACTCGTAGCCCACCGCATAGGCAATGCGCGCGACGGCATCGGATGTTTCCTTAAGCAGTACAGAGGCCTGTACCAGCCTCTGCTGGGCAAGGTAGCGCATGGGCGGTTCGCCGATGATGCGGGTGAAGCGCTCTGCAAATGCAGAGCGGGACAGGCCGATCTCCCGGGCAAGATCTTCTGTGGTCCAGTGTCGGGTCATCTGACCATGCAGGAGGCCCAATGCATGTCCGATGATGGGATCGTGTATTCCCGCTGCCCAGGCGTTGCGGCCGGGAGGCTGCGAGGCAAAGTACCGGCGCACTGCCTCCATGAACAGAAGTTCGGCAAGTTTGGCGAGGATCGCTGTTGAATTGACATGACCCGCGGCAAGTTCCTGCGCGGCGAACCGGAAGGAGCTTTCTATCCAGTTTCCGGATGCGCCATCGGCGACGTTGAGCTTGAGGACACTCGGTAGCATTGCAGTGACAGTGTTGTGCGGCATGTCATTGCCCAGGAATCCGCAGTAGATGTGCGTCCGCTCTCCCCCACCTCCGTGAACGATGCGCGCCAGCCCGCCATCCGGGCTCGGCTGGATCAGGCGTTCGGCAGAGATGGGGCGGATCGTCAGGGAACTGCCGATCACATGGTCATCATTGCGCGGCAGGACGACGATCTCGCCGCCCTCGACCGGGATCGGTTTCTGCCCGCTGACCTTGAGCAGTAGGTGCCCGGCGGTCACGTAATGATAGGCAATGATCTGGCGAGGCTCGGGTGTGAACGGGGCACAATCCTCAGGCCCCACCTTCGCTGTTACGCACCATGGCGCGGTAAAATCGGCATCGAGAAAGATGCCGCCCGTGAGCCGCATGGTGCGGAACATGTCCAGGATAAAATCCATCACTCACACCCGATGCAGATTCGGCGGATCGGCAAAGCGGACCGGCGCCTCGCTCATATAACCTGCCTTTCGGCGAGGCTAATGTAACACCCGGGCCACAAAGTCGAAAGCAACGCCGCTGGCCAGGACCATCTGCCGGAACAGACATCTTGCGGTGTGCCACAACGAGGAGAGATCCAACATGACTACGGATAAGCAGGGCAATTCGCTCTCAGGCGCAACCGTTGAGGCCGCGGAATTCTTTGACGAGGCTGTCGAGGCGTTTAACATCTATCGCGGCGATCCCGTCGCATTGCTGGACAATGCCATCAAGGCCGCCCCCGACTTCGCAATGGCACATATTCTGAAGGCTCACCTGTTTGGCCTGGCGACGGAGCCGGACGCCACCAGTGAGGCGAAGGCCATCCTCTGCAAGGCCAAGACGCTCCGCCTCTCCGACCGGGAGGTCTCCCACGTCGCCGCGCTGGACTTGGTGACCGAGGGGCACTGGACCGCCGCCGCGACCGCGCTCGACCGCCACAACGCACGCTATCCGCACGACCTTGTGGCGCTCCAGTCCGGCCATCTTATGGATTTCTTCCGCGCGAGCGCGCGGGGTCTGCGCGACCGTATCGCACGAGTCTTGCCGAAATGGTCGCCCGACATGCCGGGCTGCTCGATCCTGCTCGGCATGCATGCCTTCGGGCTTGAGGAGGCGGGTGACTACGCCCGGGCCGAGGAGATGGGCCGGCGCGCCGTGGACCTGCAACCGCTCGACTGCTGGGCCCACCATGCGGTCGCCCACGTGATGGAGATGCAGGGGCGCGCCGAGGACGGCATCGGCTGGATGATCGCGCGCGAACCGCACTGGTCCGGCGATGACAATTTCTTCAAGGTTCACAATTGGTGGCACCGCTCGCTCTATCACCTGGATCTCGGGCAGGTCGACGAGGTGTTCGCGCTCTACGATGGGCCGATCCGGGAGAGCCGCAGCACCCTGGCGATCGACATGGTCGATGCCTCGGCGCTCCTCTGGCGCCTGCATCTCTCAGGCCATGACGTGGGCGAGCGCTGGCGGGAACTGGCGACCACCTGGGAAAACCATGCCGACGGCCGCACTTATCCATTCAACGATTGGCACGCCGTGATGGCCTATCTCGGAACAGGCCGGGAAAGCGACGTTGAGCGCATCGTGCGGGCTTATCGGGAGAACCGCGCGGACGGGTCTGACGCCGCCGAATGGGGGCGGCGCACGGCCGTGCCTCTGATCGAAGGCTTCGTGGCGTTCT
The DNA here is from genome assembly GCF_015353075.1 of Rhizobium sp. 007. Lineage (NCBI taxonomy): Bacteria > Pseudomonadati > Pseudomonadota > Alphaproteobacteria > Hyphomicrobiales > Rhizobiaceae > Rhizobium > Rhizobium sp. 007. Next base: position 647,051 of record NZ_CP064188.1, read on the forward strand.
GGCGCGGGGATTACCAGGCCGCGGCCGACCACCTCTATGGCGCCCGCTACATCGCCAACAGCTTCGGCGGCAGCCACGCGCAACGTGACATCATCGACTGGACGTTGACCGAGGCGGCCATCCGCGGCGGGCTCACCGGTCTGGCGGAAGCCCTTGCCAATGAGCGCCTAGCACTGAAGCCCCACAGCCCAGTCAATCGGACTTTCCTGGCCCGAGCCGGAGTAAGCGCAACGCCGGGTCTGAAGGCCGCCTGACCTTTGACCCACGTCCGGCTGCGTCCTGCATTCGGCGGTGGGACGCGTCATGGGCGAGACAAGGGCCCGCAACCATTGGAGATTTCACCATGAAGCACCTCGCAATCATCGTGCGCGACGACGCCTACGACAAAATCCTCACGCCGCTGACCTTTGCCTACACTCAGGCCCGCAACGGCGTGAAGGTTGACATGCTCTTTCTGCTCTGGGCGGTGAAGGCGCTGACCAGCAAGGGAGCGGCCTCCCTCTCGGTGGACGACAGACACAGGGATGAGACAGAATGGTTGCGCGCCCGAATGGCCGCGGACGGCGAGCCGACCGAGATCGAGGATTTCCTGAAACTTCTCGCCGGGACCGGCAACGTGCATCTCTACGGCTGCCGCTATGCGGCACAAACGTTCGAGGTGCATGATTCAGACCTTATCGCGGAGGCGGACGGCATCGTTGACCCAGGCTGGTTCCTGACTGAGAAGGCAATAAAGGCGGACCACTGTCAATACTTCTAAATGAGTGAAGAGAGCCTTTCGGCTCGGCGCACACCGCACTGCATCGAACGTCTATAGAACCATATGTCTCGCTCCGGAGCCAGACTCTGGCGTTCGGAGTGCGACGTGAGGTTGCCTACGGAGTCCTTCCATGCGTATGCTGTATCGGCGGAACAATGGGTCCTCACCGTCTTGGCAGCAGAACAAACACCGTGGTGGGCATGGGTGTCGCCTGCAGTGGCATTGGCGATCCTGTTGGCGACGCCATTTACGGGCCTCGGGGGCTTTGTTGCTGCGGCTGCTGGAGTAGCATTGATCGCCACCGTCTTTGCCGCCGTGTTCCACGCCGAGGTCGTCGCACACCGGGTCGGCGAGCCGCTTGGCACTCTGGTGCTGGCCATCGCCGTCACGGTGATCGAGGTGGCCCTGATCGTCTCGGTGATGATCGGAGCTCCGGCGGAAAAAGCGGGGCTGGCACGAGACACCGTGTTCGCCGCGGTCATGATCGTGATGAACGGCATCGTCGGCCTGTGCCTGCTTTCGGGGGGCATGCGCCACCATGAACAGGGATTTCAGCTCCAGGGGGCGAGTGCCGCCTTGGCCGTTCTGGCCGCGCTCACCGTCCTGACGCTGGTGGTACCAAACGTCGTCGCGACCGCAGCCGGGCCGATGTTCAGCACACCGCAACTTGTCTTCGCCGGTACAGTTTCGTTGGTCCTCTATGGCTCGTTCATCTTCATCCAGACCGCGCGGCACCGCGACTACTTCCTGCCGCTCGAGGCTGATAGCGAGGATGCGCATGCTCCGTTGCCGTCAAACAGGACGGCAGCCACCAGCGCAGCCTTGCTGCTTGTCGCGCTCGTGGTGGTAGTGGGGCTCGCGAAAGCGCTCACGCCGTCGGTGGAGGCAGGAATAAACTGGCTCGGCATGCCAAAAGCCGTAGTCGGGATCGTCATCGCGGGCGTGGTGTTGCTTCCGGAGTGTCTGGCGGCGCTTCGAGCAGCGCAGGCCAACCGGTTGCAGACCAGCCTGAACCTGGCGCTGGGATCAGCACTTGCGACAATTGGCTTGACCATCCCGGTGGTTGCGCTGGTTTCGATCATGCTTGATCAGCCCCTTGCGCTTGGCCTGGAGGAGAAGGACCAGACTCTGCTGGTGCTTACGCTTATCATCAGTGTGATCACATTGGGTACGGGCCGGACCACGGTGCTTCAGGGCATCGTGCACCTGGTCGTCTTTGCAGTGTTCTTGTTCTTTGCCGTCGCGCCTTAGCCCCCCGAACGCGACGTATACATCGCGCCCATGGGCTTTTCAGCGACATCCTTTCACTGCTGTCTTTCAAAATGATGCTTCAGGCGCGCGATCCGCTCAGCCATCCACCCGCCCACGTCCGTCACCTCAATCCAGGCGTCGAAACCCGTTCGCGCAGATATGTAGCCGCCCGTTGTGCGGAATACTTCAAGCAGTACCTCGGACCGCCCAAGCAAAGCTCGGAAAGCCACGAGGGCCGTCGGGGCCGTCGGCAAGATAGGCAGCTCTCACCGCGTCGCGAAGTCGAGTACGCCTTGCTTCCGGCAATGCGTCGAAGAAAGCTGCAAAGGCGCCTTGCCCGTAGACCGTTGGATACCAAAAGTCGTCGAAGCTGGTGTAGTCCATTACGATCGTGAGCTTCGTGTCGGCAAGTCCTGTGAAACCGGCGGCCTCAAACACCGAGCGTAACTCACCTTCCTCTGTCAGCGGCCTCCTGGCCGTGGGCACTCCGTTCCCGGCCGCTTCTGGCTCAATTGCAAGAACGACATCCCAAAACAATCGCCAACTCGGCATGCCGCCCCAGGCCCAAACTGCAGCTGCGGCGGCAGCACGCGGCCGCAACACGCGCCGCATCTCCTGCACTGCTCGATGCGCATCGGACACAAAGTGAAGGACCAAAAGCGAATAGACACCATCGAACGTCTCGTTTTCGTAAGGCAACGCACAAACATCACCTTGTCGTGCCTCTATCCTGATATCGGTCGCGCGCCATTCCAGGGCTGCCACAAAACTCTCCTCGAAGTCCAGGGCCTCGATGGCCTCCAGCTCAGGGTGCGCTGCCAAGGCCAGGGCTGGACTGCCGGTACCACATCCCGCGTCAAGGACGCGCCCTCGTGATGGCACGCCTGCGAATTCGAGGAATGGTGTTGCGAGCCGCCGGCTCCAGCGGCCCATGCTGGCCTCATAGGCCTCTGCGCCGTTGGCGACGAAATTAGAGGGCATGTGATCCTCAACAATCTGTCAGAGATGCGCTTCTGTCCGCCCACTAGGATAGCCTATGAGGCGGGGGCAATCTAATACTGACGGCGTGCTTCAATAGTCCGCCGTTTGGCGCGAAGGAGACGTTTCAGTCGCTGCCGCCCCGAATTTCGCGACGTGCGGCGGCTTCCGGTCGCCCGCACAGCATGTATTCGCTTACGCTAATAGTCGGATGAGTTTACAATTGGTTCTTCAGGCGGCTCGCCCGAGGTCGGCCGCGAAGAGGCCTATTAGGGGAGGAAACCATGATGTGGGTCGATCACAACATATCGCGTACTTGGCACGGATCAGTACTCGGCGCGGCCTTGTTTGGCATGGGCGTGCTGCTGACGGGAACGAGCGCCGGAGCCGGCTCTGTGGACAAGACCCCATTCGGAAACACGCAGGACGGCAAAGCCGTCGATCTCTACACGCTGACCAACGACAGGGGCGCGTCCGTCAAGTTCATCGCTTACGGCGGCATCGTAACGGCGATCAACGTGCCCGACCGCTGGGGCAAGCTCGGTAACATCGTGCTCGGATTCAAGGAACTCGCCGACTACGAGTCCAAGAATCCCT